>NZ_LN907827.1:2202095-2516680 GCF_001517405.1 Duffyella gerundensis
GTATCCGGCGCGCCGTGGTGCTCCACCTCGTCAACCGTAAATTCGCCCTTGCCGGTGAGCGGCTGCCCCTTCCACCCAAGGAACAGCTTCAGCACCGCGCCGCGCACCGGCATCGCCAGCTGGCCGTCGGCGTCGTCCAGCTCGATGTCCAGCTGGTCGGCCTCAAAGCCGCGGTTGTCGGTGAGCGTCAGCGACAGCAGGCGCGCGCGCAGGTTGGCCGTGACGTCCTTTGCGTTCACCGTCAGCATAAAGTCGGGCGCCAGCTGCGCCCCGGCCTGCACCGGCAGGCTGCTGATGCCCGTCATGATAAAAACCCGCCCACGGATGAAATCAGGTTGCCCGCCGCCGACTGCGCGCTGCTGATGGCCGACGTGACCTGGCCCGGCAGATTACCGGCGCCGCTTATCAGCCCGTCGGCCTGTTTTTTCAGGTCGCCGAACATGGCGATCAGCGACTCGTCCACGCGCTTCAGGTTCAGGGTGAACAGGATTTTCCTGGCGCTTCCGTCGCTGAAAAACTCGCTGTGCGTGGTCGCGTAGTTCTCCACCACGTACATACCGAAGATGGTGCCGTTACCGCCAATCAGCGGCCACGCCCGGCCCTCGTCGGCCAGCAGCTTAAGCGTGAGCAGCGAGACGGCACCGCCGGTAATCTCCGGGCGCAGCTCGCCCGACAGCGTAATTTTCTCATCGCCCACGCCGGTAAACTGCGCCGACGCCCGCTGGCCAACGCGGCTGTTGGTTGGCCAGCGGTAATCGATGCTCTGCTGCAGCTCCGCATAGGGCAGCGTCTGGCGCATAAACGGCATCATGCCGTAAATCATCATCATGTTTATTCCCATCCCATTTTACTGCGCTGCTGTGCCTGCCGGTTGCGCTGCTCACGCGCCTGATGCTCTGCCATCAGCGCCAGCGCGTCGTCTTTGGTCATGCCCGGATGCATGTTGATTTCATACTGATAGCTGTTCTGGCTCTGGTCGCTGTAACCGGGATTGGCGGCGGGCGTGATTACGGGCCTGTACGGACCGCCGGTAGCGTTCAGGCTCTGCTGCAGGCCGCCCGGCGCCGCGTCGTCATGCTCCGGAATTTTGTCCTTCAGGCCGTCCGATTTGGTGTCGATGATGCCGAGCTTGTCCAGCACCCAGTCGATGCCGCTGCGCAGCTGGTCTAGCGCCTGCCCCGGAATCTTCAGCGCGTCGGCCAGCATGTTGCCGAACCTTTTACCCATGTCTCCGGCGGTGGCCAGCTCCGCCTGCGTGGATTTCACCGGCTCCAGCAGCTTTCCAAACCAGTCCCACAGCGCCTTAACCTTTTCCGTCACCCAGTCAAACACCGGCTTCAGCGTGCCGAACGACTCGCCGATCGGCCCCATCGCGGCGGCGAAGCCCTCCGCCACGCCCGCGATAAAGACACTTATCGGCTCCCAGTATTTGCGGATGAGCAGCGCCCCGGCCACGATGGCGGCGGCAACGGCCACCACGGGCAGCGTTATCAGCCCGAGCGCGCCGGTAATGGCGCCGCCCGCAATGCTGAATCCGGTGGCCAGCAGCCCGGCCCCGGCGATGATGGCGTTAATGCCCGCCATCACCGGCCACGCAATCAGCCCAATGGCGCCCAGCACGCCCACGAAAATCAGCCCGGCCACGGCCGCTCTGGCGATGCCGCCAGCCAGCTCGGGGTTGGCCTGTATCCATTTATCCACCGTCAGCAAAAATGCGGTGGTGTCCTGCGTCAGCTGGCGCAGGGTGCCGTCGAGCTGGTCATAAAGGTCGGTGCCGATGGCCTCCTGCGCCGACTGCAGTTCTTTAAAGTCGCCGCCGAGGTTGTCCTGCTGCACCTTAACCAGCGCGCCCGTACTGCCGTCCGACTGCTGAAAGGTTTTCGTCAGGTCGTCCAGCAGCCCGCTTGTGGCACCCTTCATCAGCGTGACCGCCGAGGAGGCGGCCTCTTCGCCGAAGATGGTCTTCAGGTACTCCGCCTGCTGCGCCGTGCCGAGCTTATTTTTCTCAAAGGATTTCTGCATTTCCTTAAGGATGGTGAAGAACGGTCGCATGTTTCCCTTACTGTCCGCGGTCTTCACGCCCAGCTCTTTAATCGCTTTGAACGCCTCGCCGGTCGGCGCCTGCACGCGCAGCAGCATGGCGCGCACGCCCGTCCCGGCCATGCTGCCGGTGGTGCCCTCCTTCGCCAGCGCGCCGATCATCGCCGTGGTCTGCTCGACGCTCACGCCCGCGTTTTTCGCCACCGGGGCGATGTAGGTCAGGGCGTCGTTGAGGCCGTCGAAGTCCGCCGCCGTTTTGTTCAGCGTTGCCGATATCACGTCGCCCAGGTGCGCCACCTGGCTGTTGGCGAGGCCGAAGGCGTTTTTGGTGCTCATCAGCAGCCTGGCGCTTTCTTCCATCGTCCGGTTGTTGGCCAGCGACATGTTGAGCGTGACCGGCGTTGCCGCCCTGATGTCGTCAACCGTGCCGCCCGACTTGGCGATGATGATCTGCGCCTGCGCGGCGTCGTTGGCCGACGCGGCGGTGTTGTCGCCGATGCTGCGCGCCTGCGTCCTCAGCGACTGAAATTCGGGCGAGGCTTTATCCACGCCGAGCGTGGCCTGCAGCGTGGAGTTGGCCAGCGCAAAGTCGTAGCCGGGACGCAGCACTGACGACGCTGCCACGGCGCCCACGGTGGCCGCCCCGACACCGGCCGCGCCGACGTTGCGCACGCCCGCGGACAGCGCCTGCCCGCGGCGGTAGCGCTCGCTGATGTGGTTCAGCCTTTCCTGCTGCTGGTTCAGGCGCTGCAGTTCCTGCCGCTGGCGGCTCAGGCTCAGCGTGGCCTGCGCGGCCTCGCTTCTCAGGCGCTGCTGCTCGCTGCTCAGCCTCCGGGTGGAAATGCCCGCGGCGTTTAGTGCCTCACGCTGCTGCTGCACGCTCAGGCGCAGGCTGTTAGTTTTGGTCTGCAGGGCGGCGGCGGCCTGCCGGGCCTTCTCCAGCTCCCGCGCCTGCGCCGCCGTGGGGCGGGCGGTGCTCCTGAAGGCCACCGCGAGCGCGGCCGCCTCGTCTTTCGCGTTCTTCAGCTTCTGTTGCGTCACGGCAAGCTGGCTGCTTGTCCGCCGGAATCCGTCGATTTTTGACGCCTGCGCGTCCAGCTGCTTCAACCGGTCCTGTGTCTCGCGGATGCCGCCCGACAGCCGGGTGGTTTCGTTGCGGATGGCCTTAAACGGGCGCGTCGCCTGGTCTACCGCCTTCAGCAGCACCTGCAGCTTAAGGTTATTGCTCATCGGTTTTTGCTCCGCTGCGGATCAGCGCCTGATGCCGCCAGTCGAGCAGCTCGGCCAGCGGCATGGCGTACATTTCAGAGGGGGGCCAGTGAAACACGGTGGCCACGTCGGCCATCAGGTCGCTGACCGTCAGGCCGCCGGGCCAGCTCAGTCGTCCGACTTCGGCGACAAAAAACCGATCACCTTCCCGGCCAGCGCAATCAGGTCGGCCGGGTCGAGGGCGTTGCACTCCGCTTTGGTCAGCGCCGGGACGGTGATGCGCGGCAGCACGGTGATCAGCGCGTCCACGTCGGAGCCTGCAAGGTCGGCCAGCCGCACGCCGCGCAGCGCGCCCGCGTTGGGTTTAATCAGCTCCAGCTGCGTGATGTCGGACTCGCCGCGCTTCAGGGGAAATTCCAGTACCACGACGTTTTCTTTCGGTTCCATGTTGTCTGTCTCTTTGTTCAGTTGATTACTGGCCAGCGGCGGGCGCTGGCGTCGGGTTTACATCAGGCCGATGTTTTTGCGGCGCTGCTCCAGCCGGTCAACGCCGCCGACCTTCTCCACCATGTTGATGGTGTCGATTTCA
Organism: Duffyella gerundensis; assembly: GCF_001517405.1. Classification (NCBI taxonomy): domain Bacteria; kingdom Pseudomonadati; phylum Pseudomonadota; class Gammaproteobacteria; order Enterobacterales; family Erwiniaceae; genus Duffyella; species Duffyella gerundensis. The sequence continues at coordinate 2,205,934 of NZ_LN907827.1, forward strand.
ATCAGCTCTTTGCCGTTCCACGTCAGTTTGAAATAGGTGTTTTTGGTGGTGATTTTGGTTTCGATATCCTCGCCGGTTTTGGCCTCGCCAAAATCAAACGCCTGATGCCGTCCGCGTACCTCGATCTCGACGGCAATTTCCTCGCCGGTGTCGTCGCGCTGGTAGGAGCCGGTAAAGCGCAGCGGCACGTTAGCCGAGGCGCCCCACTGCGTCAGCACCAGGTCGTCCATGCCGCCGATGCTCCATTCCATATCCAGCGCGTCGTCGTCCAGGCCGTTATCGATGTGCGCGGCGCCGTTCATGCCGCCGCCCCGGAACGGGTCGAGCTTGCGCGACAGCTTCGGCAGGGTCACGGCGGTGACCACGCCCTGATAGCTGTTCGAGTCGTTGAAAAGGTTCATCGCCTTCAGTTTTCTTGGCAGTGCCATTTATCCGGCTCCTCAGCTGTTAACGGATGCGGCGAAGGTCGCCAGGTATTTGTCGGTGATGCGCTGGCGCAGGGTCAGGTCTTCCAGCGGCGGCACCGGCGTGTAGTCATAGTCAATCGACAGCTTGCCCGCCTTCAGCGTGTCCTTATCGTTGGCCGTGTCGTCGTACCAGCAGGACGCGCCCAGCAGATAACCGGCGCTGACCAGCTCGCGGAATTTAGCGTTGATGCCCGCGATAATCTCGCGCACCAGTACCGGCGTCAGCGGCTTGTCGTTCGCCCACATGTGCGCCTCGGCCATCGTATCGGCCAGCACCTGCGCCGTGCGGGTGTAGTTCTCAAACTGAAACAGCGGATCGTCGCTGCAGGTGCGGTTGCCCCAGAAGCGGAAGCCGTCCTTACGGATAAGGGTGGTTACGCACGCCTGATTGAGCAGGTCGGCGTCGGTGCCGGTCTGCTGCAAATCCCAGAACACGCCCGCCGAAATGCCGGTGACGCCGTTCACGCCGACGTTGGACAGGGTTTTGTGCCAGCCGGTGTCGTTGTCGATTCTGGCGCGCAGGCCGAGCGCACGCGCCGTGGCGTATGCGGTTTCGGATTGGTTGGCCGTGGTGTTCCAGGCGAGGAAGTCCGGCCAGATAACCATCAGCTCACGCTGGCTGAAGTTGTCGCGGTACTTCATGGCGTCGGAAATGGTTTTGCAGTTCCAGGCGGAGACGTAGGCAAAGGCGCGCAGCTGCTGCGCGATGCTGGCCAGCGACGTCGCCACCTCCAGCGAATCCAGCCCCGGCACGCCGAGAATGCGCGGCTTGACGTCGAGCTGCGTCTGCGCGGAAAGCAGCGCCTTCATGCCGGTGTACTGGCCGTTCTCGTCGGTGGTGCCGATGATGTTGGAAATGGTCTCCGCGTCGGTGGCGCCTTCGGCCACGCGCACCACCACGGTCACGGGTTTGGCCTGGTCAGCGATGGCCTGCAGGGCGCTGGCCAGCGTGCCTTTTTTACCGGCCCTGCCGATGGCCGACAGCACGTTGGTCAGCAGCACCGGCGTGTTGAGCGGGAACGCCGCGGCGTCGGCATCATCTGCAGTGCAGACCATGCCAACGATGGCGGTTGAGACGGTGGAAATGGTGCGCGTGCCGTCGTTGATTTCGACGACACGGACACCGTGATGATAATCAGACATCTGATGCACTCCGTGTTATGGGTGCGCTCAGATTGTCAGCTCAGGGAAAGGGATGCATGCGCTTGCGGTTTGCTGAGTGATGGCACAACAAACTCATTGCCTGTACATCATTCAGTGGCTTAAATAGCTGGCTTATAACACAAAGATGCTGAGTGAGGCCTTTATGAAGATCGAAGAGCATGATTATTATTTTACACGCGGCAGCGACGTAATAAGGGATGGCATGTTTTTGGAAGTATCACGGGACGCAGAAAGTGGAACTGAGCTGGTTGCAGAAGTATTTTTTTCAGATATCACGCTTAACTACACGCTGACTTGCTTTATGGAAGACGTTCCACTGGAGCTTATTGAGGAGCTGATCAGGCAGGCCAAAATTCGGCTTCCCCCGGTTAATGAGAGCAATGGTTAATCTGCAAATTAAGCTACCCCCTTCTAAAAGGGGGATAGATTTACGCAGGCAATGCTGGCCAGTTGATGTTGGGGGCACCTGATATATCTGTTGTCTGTACCGCCTGAATATATTTCATCCATGCGGTCAGCGAGGCTTTATCGTCGTCGGTGATCATGTCGAGGCGCAGCTGCGTCTGCCATGCCTGGGTCACACTATTCGCTTCGTTAATCAGCGCTGCCTGCTGTTTCTCTGCGGCTTCAATATCTGCCGCATTCTGTGCAGCTGCATCCGTCACCCATTTGCTGCCGTCCCAATTATCCCAGGCGGTAGCCGGTTTCAGCGGGGTGGTGTCGGCAGGATAGTCACCCGGCTCCGTCAGTAATACGGGCGAACCGTCGGCGATTGCGTAGACCGTTTCGCCCCGGTGATCGGCGACGACCAACCACCTGCCATCGCGGTAAATTGCCACGCTGCCAGTTTTACCGGCAGGCGGTGCAACGGTACAGGCACTCCCCGGCAGGCCAACTCCCTGCATAAGATACTCATCAGACGCGCCGGTAAACTCACCGCTTTTGCCGTCAAAGTTATAAACCGTCAGCGTGCCGGCCGATGTTGCCAGCCCGTTTTTATCAAGCGTTACCTTTGTCATTATGCTGCTCTCACAATGTAGTTTAATGCCACGTTACGTGGCCTAAATTCGCTTGCGGTAGGCACCTGTCGGGACGCGTCCATTACGGATGTCATACCTTGGGTAGCGGGGACCCCGGCCTGAGGAGCAAGAACAGTACCCGGGTCTAATGCTAAGTTGAAGAAAACACCTGACGAATTGCCGCGAAATGCGTAGAAGTTTGATCCCATCACTTGCCCCGTCAGGTTGCGCATCGCATCTCCCTGCGTGGTGCCGATTCCGCGTCCTGCATCTGCCCCGCGCGCATCATCCCATCCGCGAATAAACTCACCGCGCAAATCAAGTAGTTTCAGAGCCGGATAAACTTTTGCCAGTACGGGGTAAGCCGTCGCGCTGAATGATGCACCGTTGCATTTCAGCCAGCCCTCCGGGGGCTTCGCCGTTGGCCACGGGACAGGGACGCCAACTGGTATGGCAGAGCCTTCGCCTAAACCAAGGTTTTTGAGAAGTTCAGCAACCAGCCCGGCATCCCTGATTTCGGCCAGCGCGCTGGCCGTCTGCAGGTACTGGCCGTGCGGATTGTCTGCGGCAACATGTTTACCCATCAGACTGTCGGCGTAGTCCTTCACCTCGATCACGGCATTGTCCACGTATTTACGCGTTGCCAGCACCACGGACGGGTCGATTTTAAGCGTCACGGCGGTGGTGCTGTTCACGATGAGGATCATGCGCACGGTCTGCGTGCGGCCGCTGCCCTCCTGCAGCTGCGGCTTGTAGGTCTCCGCGCAGTTGGCCACCGCAATCAGCACGCCGTCGGCATCAAACAGACCGATTTCGCGTATCCAGAAACCGCCCTCACTTTCGGGAATAATCTGGCTGCTGTTGGCGGCATCCACCGTCAGCGAGTTAAGCGGCGCCCGGCGCTTTTCACCGATGAGCCTGGTCTGCGAGGCGTCAGGCGTTGGCAGCGTGCCGCCGCCGTCGCCCAGGGCCATTTCGGTGATCTGCAGCTTTGTACCGAGCGCGGTCGCGTTGGCCAGCTTCGCGGCGCCCTGGCTGGTCAGCAGGGCAAAATATTTAGTCGTCATGCTCTCACTTCCGTCAGGTCAATAAGATGGACCGCCGCGCCGGTATAACCGGAGCCGCCAGCGGTGATGATTTCGGGCGTGTACGGGTAAACGGTCAGCTCGTCGCCGCTGTAGCAGGCGGCGGCCGTCGGCAGCCCGCCGGTGGAATCAAGATTGATGGACAGGCCGATAAGGTGGCGACTGCACGGCCTGGCATCTGCTATCAGCCGCTCCAGCTCGTTATACATCTCTTCGTTAATGCCGGTATCCAGCACGCCCACGTCCAGGCGAAACGTGCCGGGCACGTCGCCGGTTTTCCACCATTCAATAATGCGGATAAGGTAGCCGAGCGGCTCCACCACCCGCCGGATTGAGCCGATGGTGCCCTTGTGCCGGTGAACGTATTCCGACGCGGCCACCACGGCGCGTTTGGTGCTTTCGCTCCAGCCGGAATCCCAGCGGTCAACCGACCACGCCCACGCCAGATACGGCAGCAGCTCCGCCGGGCAGTCCTGTGCGCTCCAGAGCCTGCGCAGGGGCACGGGAAGCGTTTCAATCCTGGCGCAGGCTTCGGCGGCGGCCACCTCCAGACTCGACGAGCCAGATGGCAGCAGGCGATCACTCATCCGAACCCCCGACCGCGATGCGGTAGCCGGTGCAGTATGCGGCCTGCGTTTTATCCAGCACCACGTCCTCCGCAGGTGCTGCCAGCTCAACGCGCTGAACGCCCTCAACGTGCAGCGCGGCATACAGCGCCGACCGGCGGATGTCACGGCCGAGCCGGGCCTGCGCCGTCACGAACGCAGCAAGCCTGGCCTCAGCGGCGGCGCGCACCGGCTCCGCTTCCGGTCCGGGATACAGGTAAAGCGTTGCGTCAATCGCATAGTCCACGATGGCGGCCGACTGCACGGTGACGCGGTCGGCAACCGGCCGCACGTCCTCATCGTTCAGCACGCTGTCCACCGCGGCCAGCAGGTCAGCGGCGGCAACGCCGTTGCCCTCACGCGACAGCACGGTGATGGTGACGCAGGCGGGCGACGGACTGATAGCCGAGGCATCCGCCACGCGGCCGTCGGCGCTTTTCGCGTGATACTCATAGGCGCCGGTCGGCCCGGCCACGCTTAAGCCTTCAAACGCGGCGGCGATGCGCATGCGAAAATCATCGTTGCTTTCCATCACGGCGGCGACGGGCGGAATGGCCGACGCGTCACCGGGTGCCAGCGTCAGGCGGGTTACGCCGTTATTGGCCCCGAGCTGGTCCAGATCGCCGTCGCGCGCCCACGCCACCATGACGGCTTTGGCCGCCTCGTTGATGCGCTGGCGCAGGATAACCTCACGATAGGCGTTCTCCTGCAGTAGCTTCACCACCGGCTCGGACTCCAGCGCCAGCGTGCGCGATATGGCGTCCTGCTGGTCAGCCGGATACAGCGAAATCAGCGTGGCTTTGCGCTCGGCCAGCAGGGTTTCATAGTCCAGCGTTTCCACCACGTCGGGCGCGGGCAGCTGGCTCAGGTCGATAGTTGCCATAGTTTCAGCTCACAGGAACGGTCAGGGAAAAATCCTGCGCGGTGTCGGTGCGGCTGCCGGTGATTTCCACCACCATGCCGCCGTCAAACGCGGATTCGTAACGGATGCCGGTCAGCTTCAGGCGCGGCTCCCACTGCAGGATCGCCATGTAGCAGGCCGACATAACCTGCAGACGCAGCGCCGCATTCTGCGGCTGGTCGACAAGGGCGGACAGCAGCGAGCCATAACTGCGGCGCATTACTCTGGTGCCAACCGGCGTCAGGAGAATGTCGTGCACCGACTGCCGGATATGGTCAAGGTCTGACACCGCCGCACCGGTCTCACGGCTCATGCCGGTATATTTAGCAGTCATAGCGGCGCCCCCGTCAGGCCACCGCTGTCGCCAGGGTGTTTATGGGTGTGCAGCACCTTGCCGTTGGATGAGAGGCTGCCGCCGCTGTGCGTGATGTTGCCGTGCATCGTGCCGCCTTCGGTGACTTCCAGCGTGGCAGATTTCAGGAGCGCGGTGCATTCCACCACCGGCGAGTCGAACAGGATTTTCACGGCGGCTTTGATGGTTGCGGTCTGGATGCCTTCCGCTTTCAGCGCACCCGTTTCCGGCTCGTACTCGATTACCGCGCCGTCCGGGAATGACCAGTGCAGCGCATCGGCCGAGGCAGACGGCGCCGGATTGTTGTCAGAGAAAACGCCGGGTAATACGAAGCCGGTATCAAGCTCTCCGCCAATGCACAGGATAAGCACCTGCTCACCAACCGATGGCGCATTCCACGAGCGTGTTTTACCGGCACGGGCGGTCAGCCAGTGCAGCCAGGTTGTGGTGTTATTTCCCGTCGCCACGCGGCAGGTGCCGTCAGTGAGATTTACCTCGGCGACGGTGCCAATGCGGATCAGGTTGCGCAGCAGGCGCAGGATTTCTGAGAGTTGTTCATTCATGGATGTATGATGTATGTAATTTACTTATACTTGCTACCTGCCCAAGTTCTGTCAGCTAACAACAAACAACTGATAATGGAGTGTCTTCAATGTCGTTCTTCGATAATGATCAAACTAAAAAAGCTTTAAAAAATTACATGGCTTTTTTAAAAAGCTTAGAAATTCAAGATACTTTTGAAAAAAGGCTACGCGATGACTTACTGCAACTATTAAACATTATGCACAACGCCTCAGATGAATGGGAAAGAAACACCCCTTACAACATCAAAGATATATCCAATCTTTTCATCACTCAATTAACAGAGAATGATGAGCTTAAGAAAAAAGTTCATTTAACATATGCCTTAGCAATAAGATTCCTAATCGAATTTTATCTAACAACTGACGTGACGTTCAGTGATATTTATTTAAAAATGAAAGATAACGCATACGAATTTATTGATAAAATAAATAGTCCCGATGCGAAATGGCATCTTAGATTCGCTTTCAATGGCATGTCATTAGAAATTACAAAAAACGTATTCAGTCATGAAGGGTTCAAAGTTTTCCAAGATTATACAGCTGCTAAAAATAGCGCTGAGCAGTTAAAAAACGACTGGTTAAAATTTATAAAGGAAAAAGAGGAGGCTGTTAAAAAGCTTGAGAAAACCCTCATTGAACAAAAACACTCTTATCAATTCGTTGCTTTGAACCAAGGTTTCCAGTCTTTACTTGAACAAAAGAAATCACAACTTTCTCTGTCAAGATTTATGTTAATATTTTTAGGATTAATACTACCCACTACGATATTCTTGGAAATGTTCTTTTTTTTAAGAAGTGAACAAGAGGTGCAGTATCAAATTTCATTAATAAAATTCATCCCCGTACTATCCTTAACACTCATCTTAGTTTATTACTTCAGAATAGCCCTCCAAAACTGTCAATCAATAAAAGCTCAAATTTTACAGATAGAGTTCAGAATGACGCTATGTGGATTCATACAAAGTTATGCTGACTATAGCGCAGGAATTAAATCAAAAAACCCTAACTCTTTAAGTAAATTTGAAGATGTAATCTTCTCAAACATAATGACTAGCGAAGATAAAATACCATCCACTTTTGATGGGATAGAACAAATATCAAATCTAATTACCTCAATTAGAGGCGGACGTGATAGCAGCAAGAATTAATTTATATCAAGAGGGATTTGATTATTTCATTTTCAATAGACTTCAAATCTCCCTTATTTATTCCTAGAAGTGGCCGTTCGTCATACGGCACCTCTTTCGAACCGCGTGCCGGGCGGTCGCGCAGCCCGTAATGATGCACCCGCGCCATGCGCTGCACCTTGCCGACAAACTCCACGCTGGCCTCGCTGTTGGTGGCTTTTGCCTTCATGTACTTCGCGGTGCGCAGCTTCGCGAACATCTCACGCTTTACCCGGCCGGTTTTCTTCCGTACCGGCTCCGCCCGCCGGGGCTTGAACGGCGTGCCGTCCGGCGCCTGCTGGCGTTTGATGTTCTGTTGCTGGCTGGCGCGCAGGCGTTTTGCAATGGCTCTGGCCATCTCCTTTTGCGCGGACGGCTCAAGGTTGTTAATCAGGGCGCCCAGCCGTTCGGCAAAGCTCTCCAGCGGCCTCATGGCCGCCACTCGCTGACCAGCTCGCCCTTAACGAACAGCCGCAGCGGCCGCGCATCATCAACCGGCGCCGGGTTTTCGTTCAGGTGGGTGACGTGCAGGGCGCCGTCCTCCTGCTTCACGAGCACGCGCTCGGTCAGCTGCAGGTCAATGCTGATGTCGCAGAGCGTGTCGCTGATGATGTCCGCCTTAAAGGTGAAGCCGGTGCTGCGCTTCTCCTCCGTGGCCATGATGTCGGGCTGGTTTTCGCGCAGCCAGGCCAGCACCGGCACCATCACCAGGTCGATGTCGTCGCCATAGTCGGTGATCACCAGGTTCAGCTGATACTGGTACTCAAACGACAGCGAGCTGGCCAGCGTCGAGGCCAGCCGCCCGGCGTCGATAAACATGTTCAGGCTGTCAGGGTTTCGCTGCAGCAGCGGCACGCTGTCGGTCAGCGCCCGGCGCAGCTGGTTCGGTTTCAGCATCGTGTTCCTCCTGGCATTCCTTGATGATTTCCACCTGCAGCCCGCATGATGCGAGCGCGGCCTCCAGCTGCCGGTTATCCGCCGCCAGATCGCCCTGCGTCAGCAGGCTGTTTCCCGGCAGCGGGCAGCTTGTCACGCGTGGACAGCCAGTCCAGATAATCTCGGGCGTTGCCGAAGGCGGGACGGCCGTGCAGCCGGATAACGTCAGCAGGCAGGGCAGCAGCAGTCCAGTTACGTAAAGCCGGATTGGCATCGGTTTCCCTCTGTATAGTCAGTTCACGGTTCAGCGCGCCGGTGCTGGCGCGCCCCTGCTGCAGGCGCAGCGTGGCCTCGCGTTTCTGGCTGGCCTTGGCGTCGGCGTTCAGCCGGGCGATGGTCCTGTCCCGGCTCTCAATCCCCGCCGACAGTGTGCCGATGATGCGCTGCGCGTCGCCGAGTTCGCCCGTTACGGCGCCGAGCCGCCAGCCGGTCAGGCAGAGCGCGGCGAGCAGCACGGCCAGCACGGTCACAGCCAGGCGCGTCACGCCGCCCCCTTAAGGCACCAGGCCATTTCACGCTGGCGCCGGTTATCCAGCCCCGGCGTGAACGCGCCTTTCACGTACACCCAGCGCGGCAGCTGCAGGCAGGCGGCGCGCCACTGGCCGCGGTTGATAAAGGTCGCCAGCGTCGAGGCGCACGCGGCGTGCACGCCGACGTTGAAGGCAAACGACACCACCGCGTCGTACACCTGCGGCGGCATGTCGCGGCGCATGCAGGCGTCAATCCCGCGTTCGACGCGCATCACGTCGTACACCAGGTTTATCGCTGCCTGCCTTTCGGTTATCCGGCTGTGCGGCGTGACGCCTGCGGTGTGCCCGATGCCGCTGGTCCACACCCCGGCGCTGCACTGGTAGGCCGAGGTGCGGCACCCCTCGGCGTCGGCGATCAGCTGCAGCCCGGTCTCCGAGGTGCGCAGGGTTTTAAACTGCGGCAGCAGCGCGGCGATGGCCAGCACCACGGCGACGGCACAGCGCTTAGCGGTCTGGCTCAAGGTTCACCCCCTTCGTACTCCGGCGCTGCAGCTCAAAGGTCTTGCGGCGGTAGTGCCAGTTGATAAAGAACGTGGCCACGTTGGTGACAAGCGTCACGACGGCCACGCCGGAACCGACCATAAAGGCGATGTCCTGCGGCGTGTGGCGGCCGAACCACATCAGAACGAGGCCGATCAGGTAGTTAATCAGCGAGCTGACTTTCTCCATTTTCATTAGTCCCACAGGTTAACGGTTTCAGCCGCCGGGGCGTCCGGCAGGTCGGGCAGCACTACCCCGCAACCGTGAGGCAGCACGGCGCCGCTTTCTGCCAGCCCCGGATTGGCCGCGTAGACCCGCTCGACCACCTGCTGCGTGCGCCCGTAGTGGCGCCAGCAGATGTCGTCCACGGTGTCGCCCTGCTGCGCGATAACCCTCATCACAGCAGGCTCACGATGCAGCCCGGCCGGTCGCCGATGCGGCTGATGCTGAAGCGGGCGTCGCGCCAGTATTCGTCGGCGCTGGCCTCCACCTCTCCGGCCTTTTTGCCGCCGCTGGCGTCATAGCCGCGGTAGCGCTCGACGATTTCCGCCGAGGTTATGGCGCCGACGGCGGCGAGGTAGTGCGATATTTTTTCGCTCTCGCCGTCGAGGCGCTCCGCGGGCACCTCGGCCAGCGTCCCGAAGCCCGCCGTCATCTGCGCGGCGCGCCAGTCGTACAGCTCGGCGTTCACTTCTGAAATCGCCGTTTTCACCGCGAGGCGCAGGCGCTGCGCGGTCACGGTGCCCTCATAGCGCAGCGACTCCCTGAGCTGCTGCAGGTCGACGTCAGGCCAGAAAAACGTGTTCTTTACCGGCGGCTCGGCGCTTTCTGCCGGTCGCGGGGCGGGGATAACTACCGTTGCGTTCATAGTTGGCCTTTGAATAGGTGGGCGGTGGAGGACGGCGCAGACGCTGAAAGCGCATTGCCGTCCTGCCGCCCGGCGCGGGGCGCGTTCTGTCAGCGGCGGGCTGCTGCCTGTTTTTTCATTTCAGTGGCCAACCGCTCTATGTCCTTGACGACGCCACAGCGGTCATGCAGCTGCAGCGCCCGTGTTAAGTGGCTCATCGCCTCCTGAGTCCTGCCCGCATCGCGAAGCGCATACCCGGTGATTTTGTGCAGCTTGGCGCGCACCTGGTCGGGCATGTCTTCGGATTCCGTCAGCGCAAGTGTTGCCAGCAGCGGATCGATATCGACCGGCGCCTTTGCCGTCCAGGCGCGCGTCGCGGCGCTCGCCACCTCCTCGGCGAGCAGGTAGGCCGTGGCGTCACGCTTAAAGCCGTCGGGCGGAACCAGCCCGTGCGTCAGCGCGTACCGGGCAATCTCCAGCGCGCCCGGCACGTCGCCCGCGTCCAGCCGCCAGATCATGACGGTCATCAGCACCGCGTCCTGTGCGCCCCTGCCCCGGCTCAGCACGCCCGACACCCACGGCAGGTACTCCGGCAGCATCTGCTGCTTGAGTTCCGCCTTGCGCTCGGTTGAGCGCACCTTTTTCAGGCGGCGCCTGTCGTCGTTGAGCTTCATCAGCATCAGCTCGTAGCCGCTGGCGTGACGCTGCGGGTTGTCAGCCTTCTGCGAGGCATCAATGGCCTGCTGGCGCATGCGGTGACGTCGGGCAGGACTCAACATGCGTTACGCCTCCGGGGTGGCCGCTTCCGGCGCCTTCACGGTCGTGAAGTCACCCAGCACGATGTTTTCAATCAGGCATCCGGCCGCGTAGTCCTCGATCACGTAGTCCTCGTTAATCGATTCGTAGTTTTCGATGCGGTCGCGCTTCGGCACCTCGTCGATCATCCGGCGATGCGTGCCCTCCTGGAAATAAATCGACAGGTTATCGAGGCGGGTAACCATCAGGGCGTCGGCCGGGAAGTACGGCACGCGCACCGCGGGCAGGTTGCCGATGCGCTTCTGGCTGATGATTAGGTCGGCGGCCAGCGCCTCGGTGTTCGCCTGAGACTGATTGACCAGCGGGAAATACTTGTCGGCCAGCAGCTGACGGCCGCAGATCACAACCAGCTCCGGGTCTTCCTGGTACCAGGGCTCAATCAGGGTGTTGGTGCTGTCCATCACCAGCGCGTCGAGGTTGGCGTAGTCACCGCCCCTGCCGATGCGGACCGTCTCCGAGACCACGCTGCCGTCGTCGGCCAGCACCCTGCTCAGCACGCGTTCCGGGGCGTGGTCGCGGTACTTCTGCAGCCAGCCCACGGCCACGTCCTGCAGCATCGGATACTTGGCGCGGTTTGAGGTTTTGGCGCGCTGCACGCCGTTAAAGCCGATCATGATGCGGTCAAGGCTCTGGCGCTTCACGATGGCGTCGCGCAGGCGGCTCTGAAAGTCCTCATAGCGCGCCCACAGGTCGAGCGTGTTGTAGCGAATGTGAAAGTCGTAGTTGACCTGCACGCACTCGTAGCCGTTGCTGTCCAGCGCGGCAAAGTCCGCGGTTTCGCGCTCGTCGCCGCCCGCCGTGTCGGTGGTGCTGGCAATCGAGCCGCTCACGCCGATGCCGATTTTCTCGCCCTTCATTTCGGAGACCGGCACGACGTTGATGCGGGTCAGGAAGTCGGACGACACCTGCACGCGGTTCATCAGCGTCTGCGTCACCGACGGCTCGACGGTGAATTTCTTGTTCATGTCGTCGGCCTCAATGCCGTTCAGCTCGGCGAGGCGGGACATAAAGGCGTTAAATTTAAAGCGGGTGTTCTTACGCATGTTCGGGCGTTCCTGTTCTGTGGGGGTGTGGTTTCAGGCGGCGCCTGATTAGCAGTCGGTCTGCGTCCCGGCCTTCGGGTCGCTGCCGGTTGCGGCCGGTCGGCGGCTGAAGCTGCCGTCGGTGGTTTCGAGCTGGCCCTGCAGTGCGGCAAACGCGGCGCGGTCTTCCCCGGCCTGCTGCTCGATGGCCTCAAGGCGTCCGGTCAGTGAGCTTTCCAGCGCGGACAGCTTTTGCGTCTGGCTCTCCGCGTTCAGCTGCACCTGCTCCGCCACGGCCGTCACCGCCGCGCCAACGTCGGCAAACTGCTCGCCGCTGGCCTTTTTCTGGCCGGTGAACATGGCGGAAATGCGCGCCAGCAGGGACGGCGCCGGGTCGGCCACGTCCTCAAACTCGATCACGGTTTCTTCGGCGGCGGTGAACAGGTTACCCCTGTCCTGCTTGCGGGACGCCAGCGGGTTAGCCTGAGCGGTGGCGCTGAAGCTCAGGATTTCAGTGCCAAGGCTCGCCGGGTCATCGGTCACGGCGAGACCAACCAGGTACGCCTCGCCGGTGTCGGCAAACGTCGGGTTGACCTCAATCGAGGTGTAAATTTTCTGGCGGGACCGGGTCAGCTCCACCAGTTCCGGCGTCGGGTCAATCCAGCCGAAAAGCGCCAGCTTTCCCTTCAGCGCACCGTCGGTGATTTCCTCAGCCTCAACGGCGGTCACGTCACCAAAGCGGCGGAAGGTGCTGTCGGCGGCGTAACCCCGGATGTGCTCCATGTTGATGCGGGCGCCATAAACCGCCGGGTCGTAGTTCGCGGCCATCTGCGAGATCCAGTCGCGCGAAATCTCGCGGCCGTCGGTAGTTGCGCCTTCAACTGCGATGCGAAAACGCTTTGCTTTAGTTGCCATTAATCAGGCTCCGGTCAGTGGGTTGGTTCAGGTCGGGGCCAGTTTCTCCGCCCCGCCCCTTTCCCTCAACGAAAACCAGCCCGCTCAGCCGTCAGCAAACAGGGACAGCGGGCGCGGCGTTTTGGCCACCGGTAGCCTTATGACCATGAACATGACACCGACAACCACCATCAGCGATCCGCGCCGTCAGGCCGCGCTGCTTTACTGGCAGGGATATTCCGTGCGCCAGATTGCGGAGACGCTTAAACAGAAAACGCCGACCGTGCAGAGCTGGAAGTTGCGCGACGCGTGGGACGACGTTGCGCCCATCAGTCGCGTGGAGTTCAGCCTCGAGGCGCGGCTTACGCAGCTCATTCTTAAGGACGTCAAGGGGGGAAGTGACTACAAGGAGATCGACCTGCTCGGCCGACAGATTGAGCGGCTGGCCCGCGTGGAGCGCTACCGCAGCTCGGGCAACGAGGCGGATTTAAACCCGAACGTGCGCAACCGCAACCGGGGCGAACGCCAGCCGGTCGTGAAAAACGAGTTCAGCGAGGAGCAGACCGGCAGGCTGACCGAACTGTTTATGGGCGCCTGCTTTGAGTACCAGCTCAACTGGCACCGCGCCGGGCTGGCGCACCGCATCCGCAACATCCTCAAGTCGCGCCAGATTGGGGCCACGTTCTACTTTGCCCGCGAGGCGCTGATTGATGCGCTGACCACCGGCCGCAACCAGATATTTCTCTCCGCCAGCAAGGCGCAGGCGCACGTCTTTAAAAACTACATCATCGACTTTGCCCGGCAGGTTGACGTTGACCTGAAGGGCGATCCGATTGTGCTGCCGAACGGCGCCCGCCTGATATTTCTCGGCACCAACGTGCGCACCGCGCAGAGCTACACCGGCAACCTGTATCTGGATGAATATTTCTGGATACCGAAGTTTCAGGAGCTGCGCAAGGTGGCCAGCGGCATGTCGCTGCACAAGAAGTGGCGCACCACCTATTTTTCCACGCCGTCGAGCCTGTCGCACAGCGCCTATCCGTTCTGGTCGGGCGCGCTGTTTAACAAGGGGCGCCGCAGTAAGGAAGACCGGATCGAAATTGACCTGTCGCACTCCCACCTGGCGAAAGGCGCGCTGTGCGACGACGGCCAGTGGCGCCAGATTGTCACGGTCGAGGACGCGCTGACCGGCGGCTGCAACCTGTTCGACATTAACCAGCTGCAGCTTGAGTACGGCCCGTCGGAGTACGACAACCTGCTGATGTGCGAGTTTGTGGACGACGAGGCGAGCGTGTTTCCGTTCAGGGAGCTGCAGACCTGCATGATTGACAGCCTGGAGGAGTGGGAGGACTTCAACCCGTACTCCCTGCGCCCGTTTGAGTACCGGCCGGTGTGGATTGGTTACGATCCGTCGCACACCGGCGACAGCGCGGGCTGTGCCGTAATTGCGCCGCCGGTCGTGGCGGGCGGCAAGTTTCGCGTGCTGGAGCGCCATCAGTGGCGCGGCATGGACTTCGCCGCGCAGGCGAAATCGATTGAGGAGCTGACGCGCAAATACACCGTGGAGTATATCGGCGTGGACGCCACCGGCATCGGCCAGGGCGTTTTTCAGCTGGTCCGCCAGTTCTTTCCGGCCGCACGGGAAATCCGCTACTCGCCCGAGGTGAAAACCGCAATGGTGCTGAAGGCAAAGGACACCATCGGCAGCGGCCGCCTGGAGTACGACGCCGGGCACACCGACATCACGCAGTCGTTTATGGCCATCCGCAAGACCATGACCGCCAGCGGCAACCGCACGACCTATGAGGCCAGCCGCAGCGAGGACGCCAGCCACGCCGACGTCGCCTGGGCGATTATGCACGCACTACTCAACGAACCGCTCACCGCCGCAAGCGGCGGCGCCAACCCTTCAATTCTGGAATTTTACTGATGAGCAAACGCAGCCGGAAGGCATACAAAGCACAACCCCAGCCCGCCGCGCCGCAGCCGGTCGAGGCGTTCACCTTCGGCGAGCCGACACCGGTCATGGATAAGCGCGACATTCTGGATTACGCGGAGTGCATCGGCAACGGCCGCTGGTACGAGCCGCCGGTCAGTTTTCACGGGCTGGCCAAGAGCCTGCGATCGGCCGTTCATCACAGCTCGCCGATTTACGTGAAGCGCAACATACTGGCCTCAACGTTTATCCCGCACCCGATGATGAGTCAGCAGGAGTTCAGCAAGTTCGCGCTGGATTACCTGGTGTTTGGCAACGCCTTTGCCGAGCTGCGCCGCAATGGCCTCGGCAGGCCGCTCCGGCTGGAGACCACGCCCGCCAAGTTTACCCGCAAGGGGGTTAAGGATGGCGTGTACTGGTTCGTCAACGACTGGAAGGAGCCGCACGAGTTTGCGGCCGGCAGCGTGTTCCACCTTATCGAGCCGGACATTAATCAGGAGCTGTACGGCCTGCCGGAATACCTCAGCGCGCTCAACTCCGCCTGGCTGAATGAGGCGGCGACGCTGTTTCGCCGCAAGTATTACCAGAACGGGGCACACGCGGGTTATATCCTCTACATGACCGACGCGGCGCAGAGCAGCAGCGACGTGGATCGGATGCGTCAGGCGATGCGCGACACCAAAGGCCTGGGCAACTTCCGCAACCTGTTTATGTACGCCCCGAACGGCAAGCCTGACGGCATCAAAATCCTGCCGCTCAGCGAGGTGGCCACAAAGGATGATTTCTTTAACATCAAAAAATCCAGCCGCGACGATTTGCTAAGCGCGCACCGTGTGCCGCCTCAGATGATGGGGATTATCCCTGATAATACTGGCGGGTTTGGTGATGCTGTTAAGGCGGCGCAGGTTTTTGTTCGGAATGAGCTAACGCCATTGCAAGAGCGTATGAGGGAAATTAACGATTGGATCGGAGAGGAGGTGATTCTTTTTAGGAGTTATGAATTAACTGCAGCATAAAAAAGGTTCACCAAACGGTGAACCCTTTAACTATTAATCAATCACATCAAACTCGTTGTGAAGACTAAAAATTTCTTTTTGCGAAATAGAGACATGCCCACGAATCTTGCATAACAATCGATAGTTATGCGGTGCATCGTTGCTGATCTTCTCTACCGCGAGCGCCACTGATTGAGAATCATTAAGCAGCAGATTTTTAATTAGCTTTGCAAAATATCGAGGGCAATATCCTACAACCTCTGCAGGTTGATTAGCCATCACAACCACGGCCTCAGAGTCGAAGTCGTTTTGCAGGTCTAAACACAGCTTAAGCTTCTCACCTGGTTTTAACTGGGAAACCCTCACATTCGCACTATCAGTGAGATAACCAAGCCCATGAAGGAAAAAGGAGTGCTCAAAGCTACCGTCCTCTTCAAGCTCAATTTTTTTGAAAATCTGCAGATTGTCTGTACTTCTCATCCCGCCAGTACGAGCCAAAATGTCGATAGGATTGGCTTTTTCATCTTCAAAACCTAACCATGACATGAAACGAGGATACTCTGGCCGTCTTGGGGAAAGGAGGCGATTTTTAAACAAAGGAAACAGTTCCTCTGAAATGTAAGTCTCGCTTACATCCTTCATCCCACTGAATTTAGTAAACTTAGGTGATGATAGTGCGCCTTTTGTATATTTGAAGACATAACCCGATTTACGCTCTTGCAAATTACCCACAACATGCCAAGCGCGAGTATCCGGTTCCTGCCAGGCAACATAAACTGAGTTAGTGTTATTCATCATCTAAAAGCCTTCTTCTGTTTTCCAAAACCATCAAGGCAGCAAACTCACGGGCACTTTCAGAAATGCACTCTGATGGCACGTCGTTGAAAACCTTAGTTATGGATTCTTCCGACAAACTGTCCAGTCGAGAAAGCCAGTGTTGACTTGCTGCTTCTCTACCAACAACAGATTGCCTATATGCATCTACGGTAAGCAATGGTTTTCTGTCTGTTTTTATTTTGAAAAGTTCTGACCTTGCTTTCCTAACGAAATAGGGTATCTGACGGTTTTTATCTCGACTGCTAAGTCGTTCCTGACGCTCAGCGTCAACCATCTCTCTACCTAAACTGGCTGCATGATCGTATGTAGGACATAAAAATTGTTCTCCAGTTTCATTATTGAGCATGATTGCCCAATTTTCATGATGTCTGTCTTGGTTACTGATCAAAGCATCAAGCATGAGGTAACCGCAAAAAACATCAGCAGCATTTAATCCAGAGAGATCGTAGGGGCTAAAGGGCAGCTTTACTGCGTCTCTATCTAAACACGCCAGCACCCTACTGACCGTGTGCTCTCTCACTCGTACAGGCTTTTCATCGTCCTGAATCGGTTGAGGGTAATCAGATGACGTACTATGCAGGACTTCATTGCCCATGACCATGCGAAATTCATCAGGAATCATGTTGGGAGATATAATTCCCATGCGGCCATATGCTTGCGCTATCTCATACTCAGCATGCGGTATGCCTAGCAGATGACACAACTCCGCAGCACACTTTTCAGACCAATGCTCACCTGTATTTGCGCGTGAATACTTGAACAACCAAGGATTGAGTTCTTTACCGACATACTGGAACCAGAACTTCTCTTTGGTTCCAAGCTGCTCGATATCATTGGCTACTGGCGTTAACTGGATAAACTCATATGGCATTATGCGTCCCTGCTTACTTCATCTGAAGTTGAGGGCCATGATATTACAGTTAACTAAGATAATTCCCAATGGTTAAGATAGTAGCACAATACTGGTTTTATATACAGATATTATGCATTTGGTTTTAGTATGTTCGAATACTACGTCAAACAAGCTATGCGAGAGCTTAGTGTTTCGAGCCCTTTACACAATCCTGCGCCGCTTTATCCTACAATCTACACCGATACAACGGGTTCAAACATATTTCCATCCCCGCGCGCAATGCTATCCCCGCCACGCCTGCCCGCTTTATGCATCGCTTTTCATGCATCTGCATGCCCTGCCCCGAGCCTTGCCAGCGCTGGCGTTGAAAGGGATTTGTGATCCTGTCTGGATCTTGCAAAACCATGCACGCTCATGCGTGGTCATCATATGAAAAAAGCCACCTCAAAAAGGTGGCCTCAGTCATACAAATCTCTAACGAAAGCAACTATTCAACCTGGTAGAAAATCTTGCTCTGAAGGGCAGCCGTTTCGATAGTTCCAGCCATATCACTGATCATCGACAGTGCCATTTTTAATTCATCTGATTTGCACTGCGCGACAAGTGATACATCCGCCACAAACTGAATACGTGCAATAGTCTCGCTTAGTTTATCAATATCCATCAGTTGGTTACCTCCTGGCTGTAAATAATACTGTATATAACAACAGTATCACGCAGATTAGAAATCGTAAACAATCGTATGGTTCGGATTAGTCCGACCGCTTATTTGTTAAGCAGGCTTCGCCGTTGAGTGCCTGGCCGCTAGCGCCTGGAAACGCTCCAGCGGTGACGGTTTTATTGGCTTGCCTCTGTATAGCTGACCACGGCTGCCGCTCCAGTACGTTTGCCCTCCAATTTTGACACCATGCCCACGCATCATGCGTGTTACTTCTCCGGCTGAAAGCCGCATACGTGAGATATCAAAGACAGTAGTTTGTAAGTTCTCCCCTGCTTCGTTGATTGTGGGCGGGCTTGTTACTTTTTTATGAGTTGCGGGCTCTTTACTGCGTATTCGCGACAGTAGTTTTCGCCGCTCTTTACGTGGTTGCGGCTTTGAAAAGTCGAATTCTGTACATGGCTCATCGGCGGGCTTACCTGCTCCCGTACAGTTATTGACAGAACTCCAAGGGGACGCGGACGCGTCCCGAAGTTCAACACCCAAATCAACGGCACGCTTCGGCACAATCTTCCACTGTGCGAGCCGGGTCAAAATCGGGGTATCTTCACCAACAGACGTGGCGTAAACGCCCTTGATGCGCACAGTCTCCTCGCCGTACTCGTTGCAGTCTTCGCTTGCCTGATACCAGGTGCGCACGGCCAGCTCGTCACGCTTCACGAATGGCCCACCCTGCGCGTTAACGTATTCAGCCCACTGCCCGGCATCAGCTGCATCATGCACGGCTGCAAACTCAACGCTCAGGCCGTGAGCGGTTTCACTGTCAGCCATGCGGCGCAGTTCACGATAAACCGTCACCGGCGCACCACCGACAAACTGAAACTGGCGGATGTGCCAGCGCGCCGCCCAGGCAGAAACGGCCGGGGCGGTTTCCTTTAGTTCTTTGCCGCTTTCGTCGTCCAGCTCGCCGTCGAGCGCATAGCCGTCGATGTTCTTTGAAATGTATTTAGCCACGTAACCGGTGGCGCTGCCTTTCTCCGGATCGATGGCTTCAGGGTGAAAGCGCGCTTTTCTGGCTTTGTCTGTGGTCAGCTCATGGCCATCTTTTTCAAAAGCGTAAGCCTGGATGATGCTGCGCACGCGCTGCACATCTTCAGGGCGCATAAACATCAGCATATGCCAGTGCGGCGTGCCGTCATGGTGTGGCTCGGCAACACGAATGCCAAAGATGCGGATGTCTTCCCGGTGGAGCTTGGCGCGCACCTTCTGCCAGACGTTGCAAAGGTAACGCTGCGTTTCGGCCGGGCTGGCACCGTCCCATTTACGGTTACGGTGGCCGGTTTTGATTGTGGCGTGAAAGCGGGCTGGCGCCGTCAGCGTGTAGAACTCGCCAACAAATCCCATTTCATTGCAGATATTTTCAAAGCCACGGATGCGGGTCATCAACTCGCAGCGACGAATAGCCGGATTGGCCACGCTGCCGTCGTACTTCTCAATCAGGCTGATGCGGTTGCCATCCTCATCTTCAAGCTCCATGCCTTTGAGAAACTCGCGGGTACGGCGCTTTTGCTCGCGCCATTCAGATACGGTCATGTTGCTGGCGTAGGGAGTATGTTTCTTGCTGACGTTGGCCAAGGCAATCTGCAGGTGTTCACGCCACGATGCAGCGACGCGGCGCAGGCGCCCTTTCCACCATTTTTCTGTCTGCATACGCATGATCGCCGGGGTGACTTCTTCCGGGTCAAAAAGACGTGATGTAACTTTATCCCACAGAGGCGGTGTCTGGTTCAGTTCGCGGGTGATGGTTGCGGCGGCCATATAAACACGGTGCGTATATTTATAATCTGACTCATCGCTGGCCTGAGCATGGACCTGCACCATTTCCGCCAGGATAAAATTAGCAATATCGCCAGCCAGCAGATCCACATCTGCGCGAACCATGTCAGGCAGCCGGTTATAACGCTTCATCAGCTCCCATAACATCGCTGCTGCATGAGCCGCACCTTGTGGTTTAGCCTGATTACCAGCAAGCATTGTTGCGATGCTGCGATTCATCTCATTAAGTCGGTATTGAGCGCTGACGCATTCAACTCGTGGCAATGTGCGCTCAACAAAGGTTTTTGCAAAGTACGCATTGGCACGGGCTATGCCGTTTGTTTTTTCCAGCTCGCTGATACGCCGTTTTACATCGAGTTGCACGATCGAAGGTTGTACAGCCAGCAGCTGCTGCGCATGCGACAAAGCCGCAATCATTTGATCGCGGCGATGCTGTTCGTCATAGGTAAGATAAGGACTGGCAATAGCTTCCCGTGGAATGTTCCACGGGTAAGCGTATTCTTGCTGGCTTTTAGTTTCAGATTTAGAGTGTCCTCTCTTATCATTTGAGAGAATGGACGATGCCTCAGAAACCATTTACAGACCGCCTTCACTACACGGATCGTATGCATTTCCCGCTCGACGCGTCTTAACTTCCAAACGCTGCAAAACTTTTATCAGCGACCGACATGTGTGCCGCTTGTGACGCGTTTTTGAATCAGACGCAAAATTACGAAGTTGAGCGCTGGCTTCCCGAAAAATCCTGTCGAAATGAGCTTGCTCGTCGTGTGCAATGGAATACCGAAGCAACGTAGCCACATCGCGAAGAGTGGTTAAAAGTAGTGCTGACCTCATTGAAAAACGTAAGCCAACAATATGAGAACACCCGAGTACGCGGATTCCTTCAGTGGGAGACAGTGGAATCTCTAGAGTCAGATATTCATATAGCGGTTCAGGCAACAAAGAAGACTGTTGCGTTTTTCCGTAGCGGGGAGAGGCAATTTCTTCCAATGCCGACAGAACTTTTTCTTGTTCCTGAGCATTTTGGCGAGTTTCTGGCTTCGCTCGTAGCGGGCAATGTTTATCCTCTTTGGTTTGGCCGAGTTGATACGGCTGATACGCCAGGGTGTCGAGATGGGCAGTATCCGTTATATTCCCCTCGAACAATTTAATTACGGTGTTGGCAGGGCTGTTTGCTGCAAAATTCATAATTAATGACCTTTGAAGTGAGTAGCTTTGAGTTCAAATATTTGCTGGCAGCTGACGCAGCGAGTAACACCATAAATAGCCCGGCGCCGCGCTTCTGGTATTGGCGTGTCGCACTCTTCACAAAAGGAAGCGCTGACCGCCACCGGACGATGAATGATTTGCGCAATGCTACGGGCAAGCACTTCTTCACTGCGTTGTTGCGCCATGTCGATTGCGTCAGCCATTAGTGCAGCTCCCTTGATTCATTTCCGTAACGCTCTGCTTCGCGGCGAATCAGTTCGGCGGCTTCAATGCCGTTTAACCCTTGCTGATGAACATGCACAGCCAACTCTGCCAGGCGTGCAGATACAACCAATGCACGATCTCTGCGTTCTTCACTGCGGGCTTTATTCAGCATCGCGGTCATTGCTTCCACATCAGCGGTGTAATAATGGGTTTCGATATTTCGCATTTAACTCTCTCCAGTTTTGGGCAAAAGAATGCCCGACGGGTTTACGTCAATTATTTCGATACGGGATTTTTAATCAGGCAGAAAACAATCCGCAGTTGAGAACCGATGCGGCAGGATATTTCCCCAGCGCACTATTTTATTCATGGCAATGATGATTAACTCTCGGCGCTTTTCATCAAAATGCTCGAACGGCCGGCCAATCTCGTCTTGCTTAAAAGTACCCGGGTGTTCTCGGTTTGCCAGTGTTAAAACACAGAATTTAAACTCGTCATTCTGGCGATTAAAATATCTCAGAGCCGGATTGCTGTTGTTGTCTCGCATCTGTCGCCAGCTTTTCCGAAACTCATCAAAAGTCATTCTTTCAACTTTATCTACACGAGCATGTACCAGACGAATTTCGGTAAAAGATGCCGGTGCGTTCTTACCTGTCAGTGCGAGAGCGGCGTTTGCCATATTTAACCCCCGATAAAACATTTGATGCGCTTTAATACGCTTTGGCGCTTGGTGGACAGTTCACGCAACAACTGCTGCTGATCGTTGCAAGGGTGCCAACGCTTACATGATTTAGTTGCTATCCAGCCATGTCCAAAAGATGGCGACTGATTCTGGCGCTTGAGCAAAGGCGCAATTGAAAAGGACATAACCACCTCAGCTCAGACCGATTGATGCGCCGAGCCCGCTGATAGCATCAACCGTCGATGCCATAGTGGGATTTGCCTGGATACGTGCCTGTACAGCCAGAGCGGCTAATGTCAGGCAGCGGATGCCTGTATTCACGTTTTGCAGCAAGCCGCGTTTGCAACTCGCGGTCATACGCTCAGTAGATATTGCACCAGCAGCAAGCTGGCCGATCTCAGACGTAGCCTTCATGACGTAAACGGGAAGGCTTTCAGTGGCCAGCTCATTTACTGCGACTGCTGGCAGGCAGTTAAGCTGAGAAAGCGCGCCATCCATCAGCGACATGTCCTCAGTAATGGCAATTAGCGATAGCATTTCTTTAACGGTGAGTTCGTGGAACTGTTCCGGGTTGAGCTTGTTGCGCAGCGTCTGCGGTTTAATCCCTGCCCTTTCCGCCAGCTTTGCCAGGTTGTGTCGATTAGCAAAATCACGGCATGCATTATCAAAATGTGGATGTGAAGAAAGCTCAAAATCAAACATGTTGGAATCCTTTCAAACTTGCAAAATCAAATTAAGGTTTGATGTAGCGACATTTAAGTGCCTGTTGACGGTTTTTTTCACGCCATGCAGCCACGTTGATAAGGGGATTTCCATGTTTGGTCATGGTGGTTTCTACAATCTCGCCCGTCTTCTTGTTCTTACGAGCCTGGGTATAGGTAACAGACGGTGTTGGTGCCAGAAGGACAACACCATTGGCAATCCATTTTTCCAATACAGACATGCTGATACGGTTAGCAGAGGCGAAATCCTGCTTTGACATAGTGGGCGAAGTAGAGAGCGAGACAGCCTTCTCTACTGCCTCGTTTACCGCTTCACTTAGCGCAGGCATCAGAATAGCCGCCACGCTGGCAATGAAGTCTTTGGATTGCACCAAGTCAAATGCGTTCTGGCTGTTTGCATTTTCAGTATGCATAACGCAATATCTCCTGTTAGTTAAACGTGTTCTATGGTGTTACATGTGGTGTGCTGACACTTTAGATCCGTTTTTCTTATCTGTAAATAATAAAATCAAATTTAAGGTTCTCAATGCGTATTGAAAATGCCGTTGGTGCGGAAGTTTTAGAGAGAATGCTGTCTGCCTATGGCTTTAGCATGCAGAAAGAGTTAGCAGAACATCTAGGTATAGCTAAGAGCAATGTCGCTGGTTGGGTGCAGCGTGGACAAGTTCCAGGGAACGCTATTGTTCAGTGCGCACTTGATACTGGCGCTGATCTAAATTGGCTGATTAATGGCGAGCTTGAAAAAGCAAACCCTGTAACCTTTTCAAAGCCTGATCCCGTCGGTAAAGCTCTTTATGAAGAGGTTATGGCGAATGGTGGCAAACCTGTACTCCGACGGATCCTCGATGCATATGGTTTTACTATGCAAAAACAGCTTTGTGATTTGCTTGATATCTCGTCGGGAACAGTAAGCACTTGGATACGTCGCAATTATTTTCCTGGTGACGTGGTTATTACATGTGCGCTTGACACTAATGTATCATTACGTTGGTTGGCTACAGGTAAAGAAAAAAAATTCAGCATGGAAGGACCATTAAAGTATGAAAATTGCATTGTAAGGAAAGCGCTTAATGCTGGTGTAATTGAGTATTTAAGTGAGTGGTTTTTAGACTTATCATTCCTTCCCCAGCAGCCATTGTCACCAGTTTTCATAAGCAGTAGGGTAGGTTCGTGGGTAATCGACGAAAAAGTAACAAGCATTAGTAATGGTCGCTGGTTACTAGGGATTAACAATAAATTCGATATCTATGACGTTGCGGTTTTACCTGGAAATATGATAAAGATACAAAACAAAAACTTAAACTTTGATTGTAGCATTGATGATATTGATATCGCTGGAAAAGTAGTGGTTACAATAGAATATAATCTATAAATAGACTTAGCAACTAGATGATGGAATCCCTCCAAATCTAATTCATTTAAAAATTAATATTTATGAGGTTTTATGAGCTTGATTGTTGAAGGAGTTAATTCTTTTTACGAAAAGGTCACTTCTATCCTTTCTTATTTTGAAGATGATGGTGAATATTTTTTAGAGAAAAATCCACAAAAAGAAAAACTATTTTCTAACACAATAAGCGCAGTTAGGAACGTAAGAAGAAGATTAAGGTCCGTACTGAAAATAATTACGGATGACAATATTGCAGCTGAAAAATTCATTGCTTTAAATGGTAAAAACATAGAGGCCGCATCAGCTAGATTTAGTAGGAACTTAAATTACCCTACATCCATTGAAATTATTGAAGAAACTCTAGAAGTTTCTTCTAACATAGTAAGAATGGCACGTGGACTCCGAGACTTTCTTAATGAATATGCGCAAATGAATATTGAGAACAGTCAAAGAAAAATTAAATTAGAATCTATTGATGACATTTACACTAAAACAAAATTCCTTTCTGACGAAATACAAAAAGAATATGAAAAACTTTCATTTTTCACAAATAAAATCCAAAATCAGCAGAAGAAAATAGACAGCTTAGAATCCCAATATCGAGAATCAATAACACATATATCTTTTAATGAAGAAGATCTTAAAAATAAAATATCTTTTATTGAAAAAAGCTATGTTATATCTAAGGACTATTCAGAGACACTCAACAAAGTTGATAGCTATGTTTATGAATTGGATGAAAAATACTCAAAAATAAAAGGCGACATTGATAAGCTTGGACATCGATCAGATACAATCAATGGCATCCTTGAGAAAAAACTAAAAGAAATAGATGATATAGTGAATCAAGCTAATGATGCTTTGGGCAGTGCAAGTAATGTTTTACTCGGGGGGCATTTTAAAGATCAATATGAAAAATCTAAAGAAGGCGCAGAGCGATGGCTAATAGTCGGAGGTTTGTTTCTAATTGGCGCTATTATACAATGCTTGTTTGCTGTATTTTATACTGGGAACATACCATCTCAAACAGCAAATAATGCACATTTAGACTATATGTTTTCAAGATTACTAATTGCACCTCTTTTTTTGATAGGAACATGGTTTTGTGCAAGTCAATATATAAAGCAAAAAAACATAATTGAAGATTATGCTTATAAAAAAGTACTCTCACTTTCATTGCTTTCTATCAAATCTGAAATTGAAAAAACAGGTGTAGAAAACACCAATAGTTTTATTCGGGCTATCCAAAGCGAAATTATGAAGTCTCCATTAGACTCTCTTGAACGCAAACATTACAGCAAAGAAATTAAATTATTAAAAGGCGCTCACTCTGAAATGTTAAGAGACATTCTCTCAAAGAAGAAAAACAAAGAAAAAAACAAAGAAAAAAACAAAGAAAAAAACAAAGAAAGCGACTAAGTTATCGGCCTGCAAGTAATTTTTTGCAGGCCATTTTAAATAGATGGTTTTGATAGCAATAAATATTTCTTTGAAACGATCGGCTTTTACGTTAATTCCATTTCTTTCAAAAAGCTATAGCAAGCCAAATGATCGCCAAAGGAGACTGTAACCTATTGATTTTAAATAAGCATAATAGTATTCGGTCTTTTTTTAGCAACTTAACTACTTCTGGATACAAAACTTCCTCCATGCTAACAGGGCTACTAACCCTGACTGGTTGACTTTATGTTCAGGCAAAGCTCAACATCAGGAATCCTCACAGGAACCTTTTCATTTCTAAAATTGTTATCCATTCCCTTACTTCAATCGCCTCTCATCCCCTGAACAAGCAACCCTCTCCAATAGCCAAACCTCATCCTGCCCCTTCTCACTCCTCATATCTCGCCAACTCAATCAGGTTTAAATCCGGGTCGCGTACGTAAACCGAGGTAATTGGGCCGCGAGCACCGGTGCGCGTAACCGGTCCTTCGATGATATGGGTTTGTGTGGCGTGCAGATGCGTAATCACCTCGTCCAGCGAGATGTTGCATATAAAACAGAGATCCAACGAGCCTGGCACCGGCAAATGCGCCTTCGGTTCAAACTCATGGCCATACTGATGGACGTTGATTTTCTGTGCGCCGTAAACCAGCGCCTGACGATTTTCACCGAAGGTAATCAGCTGCATGCCCAATACGCGGGTGTAAAACGCTGTGCAGGCTTCTGCGTTGTGGGTGGTTAACACCAGATGATCCAGATGGTCGATCATAACTCATCCTCTGTTTTTTAGGCGGCGCTTAATTGTACCAGGCGGAAAGCGAAATCGAGGTGAGGATCTGTTGCGAACTGTTGCTGTGGGAAGAGAGAAATACTACTGCGGATTTAACGGCAATGGCTACGGCGAAAATATCCTCCCCGCCAGAACGGGGAGGATCGCATCAGAAGTTAAAAGCTCTCCCAGCTGCTGTCGCCCGCGGCAACCGGCTGTTTGACACTCAGAGGCGCCGGACGACGAAGCGCTTCCTGCGGTTTATTTACCGCATGATGGTCGCCGATCATTTTGAATGAGGAGACCAGTCGGGTCAGGGTTTCCGCCTGATCCTGCAGCGAACGGGAGGCAGAAGATGCCTCTTCCACCAGCGCGGCGTTCTGCTGGGTCACTTCATCCATTTGGCCAATCGCCTGATGCACCTGCTCAATGCCCCGGCTCTGCTCAATAGCGGATGTCGCTATTTCATGCACGATGGTGGCCACCTGATTGATCGCATCGGTGACTTTTTCTGAGTTTTCACCCACGCCCGCCGCCTGCTGTGCGCCGTTCGCGACCTGCTGCACCGAGGTGCTGATCAGATCTTTGATTTCACGGGCGGCAGACGATGAACGCTGCGCCAGATTGCGCACTTCGCTGGCAACTACCGCAAAGCCGCGGCCATGTTCACCGGCGCGGGCCGCTTCAACCGCGGCGTTCAGTGCGAGGATATTGGTCTGGAAGGCGATACCTTCGATCAGGCCGGTGATTTCAGAAATCTTACCGGAGCTGGTGCGGATATCTTCCATGGTGGTCAGCATCGCTTTCACCGAACCGCCGTTTTCTGCAGAGAGTTTGTTGGCCGCGTTAGCCAGCGCGCTGGCTTCATCGGCGCTGAGCGAGTTGTTTTTCACCGTTTCACTGAGCGCCGCCATGCTGGCCGAGGTCTGCTCCAGCGAGGCCGCCTGCTCTTCCGTGCGCGATGAAAGATCTTCGTTACCGGCGGCAATCTGCGTTGAGCCGGTGCTCACCGACAGCGCAGAGCTGTTTACCGAAGATAACGTCTCAGAGAATTTGCGCATCAGGCGGTTAAAGGCAGCGGCGGTTTTGCCAATTTCATCATGACGGCTTTCATCAGCCAGGCGTGATAAATCCAGGCTGTTGCTGACGTCGGTCATGGTATTTTCGATGCCGGTCAGACTTTTTCGAATGCTAATAATGGTACGGAAGGCGAAAAAGCTTAATAAGACGATAGCAGCAGTCACGCTGGTGGACATAATCCAGAACGTCCGGCTGTAGGTTTCATTATTTTGCTTTCTGAGTTCGTCACCAATTTTAATGTTAAGCTCAATCTGATTATTTAGATCCGTAGCCAGTTTCCTGCCAGCAGTACCAATGCCTGACTCGCCCTGTAATAACGCGAGCGAAGCATTTTTATCCTGTGCACGTGAGGCGGCGATAAAAGCGGGCAGCGCAGCTTTAACCGCATCAATATCGCGATAGATCTCTTCGCTCATTTGACGATCTTCGTCATTTGATACGTCATTCTTCAGATAGTGATCGGTCAGCGTCTTTAGCTCATCAAGAATTGAGTTGATGTGCTGCTCCGCTGCAGGCATGCCAGACGCATCGGCCAGCGTTTGATGGCGGTAGAGCGCAATGCCAAGGTTGCTGGAAGCGCTGATCGATTTGTTGAGATCCTTGATGCTGGGTATCGAGTTTGCCTGCACATATTCAAAGCGCGACTGAAATCCCGATATCACCGACAGAGACATAAAGGCCAGCACGCAAAGCGCGGCAGCCAGCAATGAAAATGTTAAAAACAACCGCTGTGTAATTGTCATGCTCACCCCATCCTCAAAAAGTGTAATAAACGAAAAGGCGGCATTGTGCCCCTGAACAGGAGTTATCGGCTGGCGGGTTTTATACTTTATTGGGGACAGCGTTAATTAATGATTGATGGTTAGTCTTTGCGCTAAACCTATTATTACGCTGCTTTTTTTGTTTGTAATAAAATATTTTCTTTTATGATTAACGGAAGTTGTTAATTTTATTAACATTGCGATCGCCGCTGCTGAAGCATTTAACGGCTTATTTCTTCACGCCTTTATTTATGCAGGGTTAAGGTAATGTTGTATGTCGGCGCGAAGTGGCGATACTGCGCATCGGCTGAGCGATGCGCAGTGTGTCATTCAGGAATGATAGAACGGGAAAGCACCAAAAATGATGCCGCCGAGCAGCAGAGCGAAGCTAACCAGCAGCCCCCATTTAATGGCGAAACGTTGATGGTCGCCGATATCCACTTTTGCCAGGCCCACCAGCAGATAGACCGACGGCACCAGCGGACTGAGCAGATGGAACGGCTGGCCGATGATCGAGGCGCGGGCAATCTCTTCGGCTGAAATGCCATATCCCGCTGCCGTTTGGGCGATAACCGGCAAGATGCCGAAGTAGAACGCATCGTTGGACATAAAGAAGGTAAACGGCAGGCTGACAATGGCGGTGAAAACGGCGAGATAAGGCCCAAAGCTGTGCGGAATAACCGCCAGCAGGCTTTTCGCCATGGCATCAACCATACCGGTGCCGGATAAAATACCGGTGAAGATACCGGCAGCAAAAATCAATGAGGTCACGGCCAGCACGTTGCCAGCATGCTCATTGATGCGCGCTTTCTGCTGCTCCAGCGTGGGATAGTTCAGCATCACCGCCACCGCAAACGCCATCATAAACAGGATCTGAATCGGCATTGCGCCCATAACCAGCAGCACCAGCAGCACGGTGGTCAGAATGAAGTTGGGCCAGAACATTTTTGGCCTGCGGTTCGCTTCACACTCTTCGGCGTTGCCAAAGCCCAGGCTGATGTCGTTGAGATGCTGGTTATCTATTTTAATCACGCCCAGCCGACGACGCTCAAGAATGCCAAACCAGAGCGCCATGCCCACCAGCGTGGCGCAGGCAAAAATCATCGCCGGAATCATTGGAATAAAAATATCAAGCGCGTCGATACGCAGCGCTGCCGCGGCACGCGCGGTTGGCCCGCCCCACGGCGAAAGGTTCATGATGCCGCTGGCCAGGTTAATCAAACAGGTCATCGCCAGGATGTTCATGCCCAGCTTACGATAGAGCGGCAAAAACGCGGCGACGGCAATCATATAGGTGGTGGAGCTGTCGCCATCCAGCGAAACCAGCAGGGTCAGCACGGCGGTACCGACCAGCACTTTAAGCGGATCGCCGCGCACGATTTTAAGGATAAAGCGCACCAGCGGATCGAACAGACCGGCATCGATCATGATACCGAAGTAGAGAATAGAAAAGGTCAGCATCACGCCGGTCGGTGCCAGCGCTTTCACGCCGGTGAGCATCATGTCGCCCAGACCATGATAAAAACCGCCAATCAGCGCAAACACGGTCGGTACAATGATCAGAGCAATCAGCGCCGACATCCGCTTGGTCATGATCAGGTACATGAAACAGGTCACCATGGTAAAACCCAATATGGTCAGCACAGGGCACTCCTTACAGCGTTAGCAGGCTCACAACAGAGGCACACCTTCCATTCCAGTGGGTTATCAAAAGATCGCTTAACCGCACCAGAATCTATAGGCATTTTTGCCAAATGGTTGTTTTATGGTTTATTTGTTAATTAAGCTAACAATAAAATTTAACAATTATGCATCTTTTGAGCGAAAAAGTGATGGTCTTCAAGCTTTCGATTTTTGCACGGGAGATTTTGTGATGAATATCGTGTTACCGGTATCCGTTACAACCAGTCATTATCAGAGTGAGTTAAGGAAGAGGCAGGAATAAGGGAGAAAGCAGAACGGCGGCACGGGTGTACCGCCGGAAAACATTTACATAATGCCAGCAACCGACTTTGCCAGTTGCGCTTCCAGTACCGGTTTCGCCTCTTCAAACTTAAGGTTAACCTTGTTGGCATTGGAGACCACACGCGTCTGGTACTTGATGCGGTTGCCCTCTTCGCTGCTGGTTTGCAATTTCACGCTTGCGGTGCCCTGACGCAAGGCCGAAACGCTGTCCGTGGTGACGCTGGCTTTGCTGCGCTCGGAAATTTGCAGATCGGTGACCATGGTGAAATTAACATCTTCAACCAGCGCATCTGCCGCCAGCCCGGCCAAGCCTGCCGCTAAGCCAATGCCCAACACCGCACCGCCGGAATTACCGTTATAGGCGCTAATGCCTGCACCAAGCGCTGCACCGGTTGCCGCGCCTTCATAGCCTCCGCCCAGCATGCCCTGTGCAGTGCGCAGATCCATTTTCTCCGCTTTTAACACGTTGGCCTGGATCCAGTAATAGGCGCTGTCCGGCGAGGAGGTAATGGTAAAGCCTTTTGCCCGCAGATCGTTCGCCAACAGCGTCTGCAAATCGCTCATATCTTTATCGGAGGTGTTACGCACCTGCAAATAGACGGTTTTTTCGCTGGATGGCTCAAGCCAGATGGTTTGGCTCATTTGCGTTTTGACATCGAGGTTACGTTTTTTAATCGCGGTGCCCATGGCGCTACAGCCTGAAAGCACAAGGCACGCAGCAACCAGGGTTGCCAGAAGAGTATTACGGGTATTCATGTGGGGTTTCATTGTCAAATTCGTTCAGGGCCAACCTGCCCCCGGCGCGCTCAGTGACTGAATGCCTGCGAAAAGAGAAGCTTTCCGTAGCGGCGCCGCTTTCGTTATCGGATAGCACCTGCGAAACTTGAATGATTTTAATCAATGGCTTGGCGTCGTCAGGCGTGAGGTTGAGCGTCCGCCTCGCTTTTTCGTCAGCCATGACGCTTAGCGCTACACGTCAGCCATTAACTGGTTTACAGTGCTCGCCTGCGCGTTTGGGCGGAAGCCGGAGCGTCACCACACAACAATAGAAAACCGTAAGGATCCTCACATGACACCTGTAACAGCACTGCTGGGTTTAATGGCAGGCGCATGGTCAGTACGCAGCATCTGCATCAAAACGCAGAGCACGCCAAAAAAAGTGATCAAATCGATCGTTGCCGCCGGTTTCTTTTTAGGTCTGGGTGGTCTCGGGGCGGAAGAAGATAAGTTTGTACCGGTAATGATCTTATTAGCGGTGGGCGCCGTTATTCAGCTTATTGCCAATAAAAGAGATAAATCCGCCGCAGAAAAGAATAATAAAATCTAATCGCGGCGCAGCTGCACTATGACTCTGTTATCCCAGCCACCTGCGCGCCTGCTTAATACACACGCATTTATAAACCAGGCGATGGATAACGACGCCACAACGGCATTCGGCGTGAAGATAGATACTGGGATAGGCGCGCCCATCCGGCGCTGTTGCGGTAGTGTGTTGCCAGCTGATAATACGCCAGCGATGCCAGTGCGGGATCACGGCAGGCTCCGGTTATTTAGCGTGGCGCGATTCTGAAGTAATTTTTAGCGGCGTCCGTTGATGAATATCAATTAACGCGCCAAGCCTGGGCGGCGATGATTAAAAAGCGTAAAAATGCCCATCAGAATCATATTTAGTGATTACCCTGGCTTTGTGTGAAATAACTCATTTGATGGTGTGAGGAAGGGTTCTATTCAGTAATATGACCGGAACGGTATTCCGGTCATATTCAGCATTATTACTTGTCACACAACTGTTGTGCGCGATCAATAAACGGCTGCAGGCTCATTTTTTGCTGCGGATCTTTAGGATCGTTAAGGCGAATCACGTCAATTGACTGGCCGCGTGCTTCACCGCTGTTCACTTTCGCCTTAGCACGATCGTTCAGCGGATAAGGCATCAGCGTGCTGGGATTAATAGCAAACAAGGAGCCATCTTTCTCACAGGTCAGCATCACTTCTTCACGGTTAAATGCCCACTTTTCTTTGCCCACTTCAAAACGGCTGACGGTGATGATTTGTGCCGCCATGGCGTTGGCGCAAAAGCCCAGCGCCAGCAGCAGGGAAATGCTCTTTTTCATGCTTAACTCACTGTATCTGCGGCGCCCACGGCGCCATTTGTCGATATCAAACCGGCGACAGCGTGGCAAAAATGCTGACCAGCGCCACCACCAGTAAGGCTAAAATCAATTCTGCCTGCGTCAGACGAATAAACTGTTGCTGTGCCCTGTCGCCCGCCGTGCGAAAACGTGGCACCAATACATAGCGATTGATCAACGCAATCGCGATCATCAGCATCACCAGCACTACTTTGGCCACCAGCAGCTGATAATAAAGCACCCATGCGGGCAGTTGCCAGTCAGCAATAAACAGGCTGTTCATTACGCCGGTGAGCACGGCCAGCGCCACCGCCAGATGCCCATAGCGCGAGAAGCGCATCATGGTGCGGATCGCTTCCTGACGTAAGGCCGTCTGCCGGGCATGGCGCATCAACAGGCACATCGGCAGCAGCCCGCCAGCCCAAAAACTGGTGGCGATCAGATGAATCGCCTGGTTGAGCCGGTGTGCGCTGCCGATGACGCCGTCGTGCATCGCCGCATGCCCCACCAGCGACAACGTCGCCAGTTGCAGCAGGCCACTCACCAGCAAAGCGGGCTGGCACAGGCGATGACGCATCAGCAACAACATGCAACCGATCAGCCCTAACAGCAGCTGCCAGCACCAGGCGCGACCAAAGCCGGTGGTTAATACCGCCTGCCAGACCGACGGCACCGCGATGTTATGCCAGTCACCGCTCATCAGCCCGGTTTGCACCGCCAGCATCGCCACCGCGCTAAGCAGTGCGATGATCACGCCAGCGCTAACCGGCATGGAGAGCGCCAGTGCCAGCCGCGGTCGATAGCGGCGCGGTGCCAGCCAGACCGAAAAAAACAGGCTGCCGGTCATCAACATCAAACTGCTAAAATGCAGGCCGCGCAGCACAATATAAAAGGTTGCCAGCGTCATCTTACTTTACGCTAAAGCTATATTTTCCCTGCGTCTTATGGCCATCAACCGAGAGCACATGCCAGTCGACCTGATACTCTCCGCCAGGCAGCGGCTTCTCAAGCGGCACAATCATCTGGTTATGTTTGGCGGCGGTACGCCCGACTTTACCGGTTGGCATTGGCTGCTGTTTTTCGTTGGTCAGGGTGGCACCGCTGAACGCGGGTTCAATATCCTCAGAGAAGGTCAGCGTCAGCGCCTGAGGCGAGGCCTCAACCTTCGCGTTAGCCGCAGGATATTGATTTTTAAGATGAGCGTGAGCCAAAGCCGCCGGTGAGACGAACAGCGCGGTGGCTAACGCCGAGGCCGTTAATAGCGGCCAGCAAGTGATTTTCAGCATCGTATTATCCTGTTGTGTGCAGGCAATCTGCAATCTGGCGCAAGGATACTCCGCAGCAGGAAAGCTGTCGAGGCGCCGGGGTGCTATCCGCCACCTTGCTAATCAATGCTTTCTGCATTATTTTTGCCGCTGCTTCAGAGGAGAACAGCATGAGTCACAATCTCGCTCGCCTGGAAAAGGCAGAGAAAGATAAAATTAACGTCGAGTTGGCCGCGGCCGGTGTAGCGTTCAAAGAGCGTTACAATATGCCGGTGATCCCTGAGATGGTTGAGCGTGAACAGCCTGAAGCGCTGCGTGATTGGTTTCGCCAGCGCCTGATGCATTATCGTCAGGCATCGCTCGCCTTCTCACGCCTGCCCTATGAACCTAAGCAGAAATAAGCATGACATTGCTACGCGTTATTGATACCGAAACCTGTGGCCTGCAGGGCGGCATTGTCGAAGTCGCCTCAGTTGACGTGGTCGACGGACAGATCGTTAATCCGATGAGCGATTTGATCTCTCCCGACCGGCCAATCAGCCGTCAGGCCATGGCGATTCACCGCATCACGCCCGCCATGGTGCGCGGCAAACCGACCATTGAAGAGGCGATCGCCCGCTATCACGGCAGTAGCCATTACGTGGCGCACAACGCCAGCTTTGATCGCCGCATGCTGCCAGCGATGCCCGGCGAATGGATTTGCACCATGACGCTGGCGCGGCAGGTTTGGCCGGGTCGCAAATATGGCAACCAGGCGCTGCGTGAGAGTTTGCAGTTGCAGGTGGAGCCGCCTGAAGATCTGTATGCGCACCGGGCGCTGTACGATTGCTACGTCACCGCCGCGCTGCTGATTCGCATTATGGAAACCTCCGGCTGGGACGCGGCCGAAATGGTAACCCGCATGCAGCCCGCCAGCGGCAGCGAACACCTGCCGTTCGGCAAGTATCGCGGTCAGCGCATCGCCGACATCGCTGAGCGCGATCCTGGCTATCTGCGCTGGCTGCTCGATAACGTGGCGGATTTGCGCCGCGATCTGCGCAGCGCCCTGATCAAACACCTTGGCTGACGCCCCTATGCCGGGGCGCCGAGTGTGCCCTGCATCAGCGCGATCAGGAAGGTGTACTCCAGCGCCACGCCCTCATACGATTTGAATCGTCCCGATTTACCGCCGTGGCCGGAATCCATGTCCGTACACAGCAACAGCAGATGATCGTCAGTTTTTAGCTCCCGCAGTTTTGCTACCCATTTAGCCGGTTCCCAATATTGCACCTGCGAATCGTGCAGGCCGGTGGTCACCAGCAGATGCGGATAGGCCTGCGCGCTGACGTTGTCATAAGGGCTGTACTGTTTGATGTAATGATAGAACGCGGCATCCTGCGGATTGCCCCATTCATCATATTCGCCGGTAGTCAGCGGAATCGACTCATCCAACATGGTGGTAACCACATCCACAAACGGCACCTGCGCCACCACGCCGTGAAACAACTGCGGCGCCATGTTGATTACCGCGCCCATTAACAGGCCGCCAGCGCTGCCGCCCATGGCGTAGAGCCGCTGTGCATTTCCGTAACGCTTCTGCACCAGCGCTTCTGCAACATCGATAAAGTCGTGGAAGGTATTGAGCTTGTTCATCAGACGGCCATCGTCGTACCACTGCTGGCCCATTTCGCCGCCGCCGCGCACGTGAGCCAGCGCAAAGACAAAACCCCGATCGAGCAGGCTCAGGCGGCTGGCGCTGAAATCGGCGTCCATGCTTGAACCGTAAGAACCGTAGCCGTAAAGCAGCAGCGGATTAGCGCCAGGCTGAAAGTGTTCGCGGTGATAGACCAGCGAAACCGGCACCTCCACACCATCGCGCACGGTGATCCAGATATGCTCGCTTTTATACTTGCTGGCCTCAAAGCCTTTAACCTGTGACTGCTTCAACACCAGTCGATCGCCGGTCTCCATATCCAGTTCAAACAGCGTGGCGGGCGTGGTCATTGACGAGTAGCCGTAGCGCAGCTTGTTGGTCTCCGGCGTCGGGTTCCAGCCCAGCCAGGTGACATAGGCTGGATCGTCAAAGGCGATACCAAAGCTTTCGCCGGTTTTACGGCAAATTTGCCGCAGGCTGGTCAGGCCGCGCTGACGCTCTTCGACCACCAGCCAGTCACGGAACAGCTGAAAATCTTCCAGCACAACATGTTCGCGTGGCGCGATCAGCGGCTGCCATGCAGATTCCTGTAGCCGCTCGCTGCGGTAAAGACCAAAGTTTTTGCCTTCACGGTTTGAGCGAATATAGAAATGATGCTGATAGTGATCGAGGGTGTATTCGTGATCGGTACGACGGGGAATAAACAGCTGCGGCTGCGCATCAGCGTATTCGGCATCAACCAGATGAATTTCGCTGGTGGTGCTGCTTTGCAAGGCAATCAGAATGAAATGCTGGGAAGTGGTTTTATGCACGCTGACGTAAAACGTATCATCCTGTTCTTCATAAACCAGTTCGTCGTCCTGCTGCGGCGTACCCAGCCGATGGCGCCACACCTGCCAGGGTAGCAGCGTCTGTTTGTCCTTGCGCACGTAATAAATGGTTTTGGCATCGTTTGCCCAGGCAAAGCTGGAAGAGACGTTATCCAGTAATTCCGGATACCAGCCACCGGTCTCAAGATTGCGAAAACGAATGCCATATTGCCGACGGGAGAGAAAATCTTCGGCCAGGGCCATTACCTTGTTATCCGGACTGACTTCCAGCCCGCCCATGGTGTAAAAATCGCTGTGTGCGGCGCGCTGGTTAGCATCCAGCAGCAGCTCCCACTCTTCATCCGGACTGCGATCCTCCGGCTGACGGCGATAAATCGCGTATTCGTTGCCCGGCTCATAGAAGCTCTGATAGCGATAGCCGTTTCGCACGTAGGGCACGCTGTGATCCTGCTGGGGAATGCGACCAATCATCTCTTCCAGCAGCTGATCCTGCAGCGCCTGCTGGCTGGACATGATCTGCTGGCCGTAGCGGTTCTCCGCGCGTAAATAGTCCAGCACCTCCGGATCGGCACGCTGATCGTCACGCAGCCAGAAATAGTTGTCGATACGCGTGTCACCGTGCAGCGTAAGGGCATGCGGTTTTTTAGAAGCAACAGGTGGAGTCATGGCAATTGAACCTTAAGTGAAACATATCCTAAGGTTGGCAGGTGCCATGATGAATGCCAAGGATTAACCAGGAAAAATCTCATGAAAAGCAGGCCAGCGAACGCTGGCCAGATCGGTCAGGCGGAAAGTTGTTTTTTCTCCGCCCGGATATCATTTTCAATGCCGTCCCGCACGTCCTGCGGAATTTTCAGGGCGTCACCCAGCGCATTGAGGTAGCTACGCTCCATAAAGTGATCAACATCGATAGCCGCGCAGCTGAGGAAGTAAAGTTCCAGCGCCTCTTCCTCATTTTTAATGCCCTGCGCCAGCCATTGCGGATCAAGCGGGCGATCAATCGCCTGCTGAATCAGTTGTTCACCCGCGGCACCAATACCCGCTTCCTGCATACTGCGTTCAATCGCTTTACGCTCGTCACTATCGATGTGACCATCGCTTTTGGCGGCAAACACCAGCGCCGCAATCAGTCGCTCGGCACGCTGATCAACCGGCGTGGCGCTCTGCCCAAACTGCGGATCGTCACGATGGGTTTCGCTGACGCGCTGTTTGTATTTGTTCCACAACACCGCACCCGCTGCCGCACCGCCGCCAATGATCAGCGCGTTTTTGCCATACTTTGCCAGCAGCTTACGCGACGAACCGTTTGCCACCAGCAGGCCAGCCAGGCCACCCAGCGCACCGGGCGACAACATCTTGCCCAGCCCTTCGATTCCGCCTTTTCCACCGCTGCTGCTGTTACCCAACACCGACTGCAGTTGTTTTAACCAGTTATTCATATTTTTTATTCCTGAGTTGCATCGCGGAATAAGCGTAGAACATTCGGTGTCAAGAACCGTCAGCGCAGGAAAAGACCGGAAAACATCAGCTTATCGGCAGGTTGCCAACAAATTACGCGGCATCAACCGCACGGATTTTCGCCGTGCTTTTGCCTTTGGTCGCTTTCTCGGCGGACTCGCTCTCATCAGCCTGCGCAGCGGCATCCGGCTGCTTGCCGGTGCGCAGAATGTGCTGCAGCGCATCTTTATTTTCCGCCAACCACAATCCCAGCCCTTCGTGCTGCGCTTCATCAAGCGGCAGGCTGCTGCTTTCAAACCATCCGGTGAAGGCCTCAGCAAGGTCCAGCATTTTGTCGTAAGCATCAGCCTCTTTTTTGCTGGCAAAAGTCATTTTCTCGGCACCCTTTCTGACAACCACATATTGAATTTCTACGGCCATAACCTGCTCCAGGTAACTGTGTTTATATACAGTATATCAGCGATGGGGTTTAAAGCAAGCCTGACAACAGATGCCTGCGCAATCGTTTTCGTTTACACTGTGCGCGGTTTTTTTTATCCCTTTCAGGTGGTGCTTATGAAAAATTTTGGAACGGCTCTGCGTCCGGCGGCCACTCGCGTCATGCTGCTGGGTTCAGGCGAACTCGGTAAGGAAGTGGCAATTGAGTGTCAACGGCTCGGCATTGAGGTGATCGCGGTCGATCGCTACGCCGATGCCCCGGCGATGCACGTAGCGCATCGCAGCCATGTGATTAACATGCTGGACGGCGCGGCGCTGCAAAAGCTGGTTGCCGAAGAACGCCCTGATTTTATCGTGCCGGAAATTGAAGCGATCGCTACCGATATGCTGGTTGAGCTGGAAAAAAATGGACAGCATGTGGTGCCCACCGCCCGTGCCGCACGGCTCACCATGAATCGTGAAGGCATTCGCCGCCTGGCGGCTGAAGAGCTGGCGTTGCCGACGTCGAGCTATCGCTTTGCCGACAGTCAGGCTGATTTTGTTCAGGCGGCAGAGGCGATCGGCTTCCCTTGCATCGTCAAGCCGGTGATGAGCTCATCAGGTAAAGGGCAGAGTTTTGTGCGTGATGCCACGGCGCTTGATCACGCCTGGGAATACGCACAGCAAGGCGGACGTGCTGGTGCGGGCCGCGTTATCGTTGAAGGCGTGGTGAAATTTGACTTTGAAATCACTCTGCTAACCATCAGTGCGGTCGATGGCATCCATTTCTGCGCGCCGATTGGCCATCGTCAGGAAGAAGGCGACTATCGGGAATCCTGGCAGCCGCAGCAGATGAGCGAGCTGGCATTGCAGCGCGCGCAGCAGATTGCCGAACGCGTGGTAAAAGCGCTGGGTGGCTACGGTTTGTTTGGCGTTGAGCTGTTTGTCTGCGGTGATGAAGTGATTTTCAGTGAAGTTTCTCCGCGTCCACACGACACCGGTATGGTGACGCTGATTTCGCAGGATTTATCGGAGTTTGCGCTGCACGTGCGCGCTTTCCTCGGCCTGCCGATAGGCGGCATTCGCCAGTTTGGTCCCGCCGCTTCGGCGGTCATTTTACCCGAACTGCACAGCAGCAACGTACAGTTCAGCGGCCTTGCCGACGCTATCGGTGCCGGTTTACAGCTGCGGCTGTTTGGCAAACCTGACATCGCTGGCAGACGCCGCTTAGGCGTGGCGCTGGCCACCGGTGAGGATTGCGAACAGGCCGTAGCGCGGGCCATTGCCTGCGCCTCCGCGGTCAGGGTCAGCGGCTAAATCCAGTGGCATAAAAAAAGGCGCATTGATCTGCGCCTTTTTTGTGTCTGCATCGCGTAACTTAACGGGCGCCGGCTACCGCCTCACGCGCCAGTTCAGTGATGCGGTTCCAGTCGCCCTGCTCCAGCGCATCGGCTGGCACCAGCCAGGAGCCGCCAATGCAGAGCACGCTTTTCAGCGCCAGATAGTCACGGTAGTTAGCTGGCGTGATGCCGCCGGTTGGGCAGAAGCGCACCTGTGGGAAAGGTCCGGCAATCGCCTGCAGCGCTTTCACACCGCCGTTGGCCTCAGCCGGGAAAAATTTGAATTCACGCAGGCCATAATCCATACCGGTCATCAGTTCAGAAACGGTGCTGATGCCAGGAATCAGGGGGATCGGGCCGTCGGTTGCCGCTTTCAACAAGGATTCAGTGATACCAGGGCTGATCACAAACTGCGCGCCCGCTTCCGTCACTTCATGCAGCTGCTGGGTATTCAACACCGTGCCAGCGCCAACAATCGCTTCCGGCACCTCTTTAATGATGGCGCGCAAGGCCTCCATGGCAACCGGCGTCCGCAGCGTCACTTCCAGCACGCGCACGCCGCCAGCAACCAGCGCTTTCGCCATGGGAACGGCATGCTTCAGATCGTTGACCACAATTACCGGCACAACCGGGCCTGTTTTTAACACCGTTTCCGCGCTGACTTTCCAGTTTTTCATCGTGTGACTTCTCCTCGCTGGCCGGATCGATACCGGCTGATTGATGCGGTCAGTGGCCGCATGCTGTCGCAATTCCGGGAACTACCATACATGATAGCTTTGTCTGACGTCCAGATAGCACATGAGCAAATTGAAACTGTGGTTCATTTTTTTGCCCTAACCTACAGGCGTAAAAAAACCCGCCGTGGCGGGTTTTGTTTTAAGCGTTACTCAAACTCATTCCATGAGCGGCCATCGCGGGTGATCATCGCAACAGAGGCCACCGGCCCCCAGGTACCTGCCTGATAAGGCTTAGGCACGTCGTTGTCGTTTGACCATGCATCGATAATGGAATCAACCCATGTCCATGCCGCCTCAACTTCGTCACGGCGCACAAACAATGCCTGAATGCCGCGCATGGTTTCCAGCAGCAGACGCTCGTAGGCATCGGCAAGGTGCGATTGGTTGAAGGTCTCGGAGTAGCTCAGGTCAAGCTTGGTGGTTTGCAGATTGTGTTTGTGATCGAGGCCCGGCACTTTGTTGAGGATCTCGATATCCACACCTTCATCCGGCTGCAGGCGAATAGTCAGTTTGTTCGGCGGCAGCTCTTTCCATGACTCTTTAAACAGGTTCATTTCCGGATTTTTAAAGTAGACCACCACTTCTGAGCATTTGGTTGGCAGGCGTTTGCCGGTACGCAGGTAGAACGGCACGCCAGCCCAGCGCCAGTTATCGATATCAACCCGAATCGAGACAAAGGTTTCGGTGCTGCTCGATTTATCGGCGCCCTCTTCATCGAGATAGCCTGGTACTTTGTGGCCCTGCACAAAGCCGCCGGTGTACTGACCGCGAACGGTTTTTTCACGCACGTTGCTGTGATCGATGCGGCGCAGGGATTTCAGCACCTTCACTTTTTCGTCACGAATGCTGTCAGCGCTGAGATCGGATGGCGGCGACATGGCGATCATGGTCAGCACCTGCAGCAGGTGGTTCTGAATCATGTCGCGCATCTGGCCCGCTTTGTCGAAATAGCCCCAGCGGCCTTCGATACCCACTTCTTCGGCCACGGTAATCTGCACATGATCGATGGTACGATTATCCCAGTTGTTGGCGAACAGCGCATTGGCGAAACGCAGCGCCAGCAGGTTGAGCACCGTTTCTTTACCGAGATAATGGTCGATGCGGAACACCTGGCTTTCGTCAAAGTATTCGCCGACCTGGTCGTTGATTTCACGCGAGGTTTCCAGCGAGGTGCCCAGCGGTTTTTCCATCACTACGCGCGCCGGCTTTTCATTCAGCTTTGCTTTGCCTAAGCCTTTGCAAATCGCGCCAAAGGTACTTGGCGGCATGGCAAAATAGTTGATGGTGGCGCGGTTTTTCTGGTCCAGCATTTTACCCAGGCGGGGAAAGTGTGAGGTTTCATTGACATCAAGGTTGCAGAAATCGAGTCGGCTACTGAGTTTATCCCACAGCGCTTCGTCAATTTTCTCCTTCATGAAGGTTTCCAGCGCTTCACGCACCACCTTGGTGTAAGCGGCTTTGTCCCAGTCGGCGCGGCCAACGCCAATCACGCGCGTCTCTTCATGAATCTGCCCGGCTTTTTCCAGCTGGTATAGCGAAGGCAGCAGTTTCCGGCGAGCAAGATCGCCTTTGGCACCGAAAATCACCAGATCGCATGCCTGGGCTGTTTGAGTTACCGCCATTTTCCTCTCCTCGTTGCAGGATAGGCCGGACTGCAAAAATCCTTCGCAGGTCAGACCTTTATTGTAATTTCTAACGACACAATGTACTGCTTTTCGCGGTTCCGGGTAAACCAGCGTGGCACGTCAGGCCAAATAAGGGCATAACGTCCGCTGCCGCGTGCTGTCCTTTTTCCGTCAACTGCTGAAAAATGTGACAAACGGGTCGGCGCTGGCGTAACGTGAGCGCGGGCTATCTTCGCAAAAAAGCGGCATTGAAATCACCTGTAAATGAAATCGCCCAAACCAGCCGGTTTTTGTGCGGCGATTATGCTGGACGAAATCGGGCACCGTGCCGATAACCTTAGCAAATCAGTCAGGCTTGTCGCAGCAGTAATTGTTGTCTTATCGTAACCCGATTGCTGTCGCGTTGACGTTCGACGCGTCGCGGAGGGAGTTTTACGCTCTTCCAGCCGTGAAATAGCGGCGTAACCTGCCGTGCGTCAAAGACGCTCTGTGGGGATAGCGGGTAGAGTAAGGCGCCCTTTTGTTATGCGGGCTGAAATTTTTTTAACATCAGGTTTACAATGTGAGTCGAATCACGATGCCGCTATGCGTTAAGATAAGCGAAGCATCACCAGGTCATGCCTCGCATCGTCACGTTTACCATATAATATGGAGTCTTACATGTCTCGACGTCTCAGAAGAACCAAGATCGTAACAACGCTGGGTCCGGCAACCGATCGTGATAATAATCTCGAAAAAATCATCGCCGCCGGCGCTAACGTTGTTCGACTTAACTTCTCGCATGGCACCCCGGAAGATCATCAGATGCGCGCCGACAAAGTGCGTGAGATTGCCGCCAAGCTGGGCCGCCACGTTGCGATCCTCGGCGACCTGCAGGGGCCTAAAATTCGCGTCTCCACCTTTAAAGAGGGCAAAGTATTCCTCAGCATTGGCGACCGCTTCCTGCTGGATGCGTCGCTGGGCAAAGGTGAAGGCGATAAAGAAAAAGTCGGCATCGATTATAAAAATCTGCCGTCTGATGTGGTTCCGGGCGACATTCTGCTGCTCGACGACGGTCGCGTTCAGCTGAAAGTGCTGTCGGTTGACGGCAGCAAAGTCTTTACCGAAGTGACCGTGGGCGGCCCGCTGTCCAACAACAAAGGCATTAACAAGCTCGGCGGCGGCCTGTCAGCCGAAGCGCTGACCGAAAAAGATAAAGCGGACATCCTGACCGCAGCCAAAATCAACGTCGATTTCCTGGCGGTCTCCTTCCCGCGCAACGGCGAAGACCTGAACTATGCGCGCCGTCTGGCTCGTGAAGCGGGCTGCGAAGCGAAAATTGTCGCTAAAGTTGAGCGTGCAGAAGCAGTTGCCACGCAGGAAGCGATGGATGAAATTATCCTCGCCTGCGACGTGGTGATGGTGGCACGCGGCGATTTAGGCGTTGAAATTGGCGATCCGGAACTGGTCGGCATTCAGAAAGCGTTGATTCGTCGTGCCCGTCAGCTTAACCGCACCAGCATTACCGCCACGCAGATGATGGAATCGATGATTACTAATCCGATGCCAACCCGCGCAGAAGTGATGGACGTCGCCAACGCCGTGCTCGACGGCACCGATGCGGTGATGCTGTCAGCGGAAACCGCAGCGGGTCAATATCCGGCTGAAACCGTCAGTGCGATGGCGAAAGTCTGTCTTGGCGCGGAAAAAATTCCCAGCGTTAACGTCTCGAAACACCGTTTGGATGTGCAGTTCGACAATATCGAAGAAGCGATTGCCATGTCGGCGATGTATGCCGCCAACCATCTGCAGGGCGTAACGGCGATCATCACCATGACGGAATCGGGCCGCACGGCGCTGATGACCTCACGCATCACGTCCGGCCTGCCGATTTTCGCTATGTCGCGTCATGAGCGTACGCTGAATCTCACCGCGCTCTACCGCGGCGTGACGCCAGTTTACTTTGACAGCAACAACGACGGCGTGGTTGCCGCGCATGATGCGATCAACCTGCTGCGCGACAAAGGCTTCCTGGTTTCTGGCGATCTGGTGATCGTCACCCAGGGCGATGTGATGGGCGCCACCGGCACCACCAACACCAGCCGTGTGCTGCGTGTTGACTAAGCATCAGCCTTAAATAAAAAACGCGACCCTCAGGTCGCGTTTTTTTATCACTTCGGATAGATATCCTTGCGCTTGTAGGGTTCGATATCTCCGTCCTTGCGCGTCTTCAGCAATTTGAGGATCCAGGCGTACTGCTCCGGATGCGGCGCAACAAATTTCTCCACCTCTTCGTTCATGCGCCTTGCCAGCGTGATGTCGTCCGCTTCCACCAGATCGTTCATCGGCTGGCCAAAAATCATGGTGACGCCGTGGGTTTCGCTGTTGTAGACCGGAAACAGCGGAATCACGCGGGCGCGACTCACTTTCATCAAGCGTCCCAGCGCGGGCAGCGTCGCCTTATACGTTGCGAAGAAATCCACAAACTCGCTGTGCTCAGGACCGTGATCCTGATCGGGCAGATAGTAACCGCAGAAGCCTTTGCGAATTGAGCTGATGAACGGCTTGATGCCGTTGTCGCGCGCATGCAGGCGGCCGTTGTAGCGCAGGCGGACTGAATTCCAGACGTAATCAATCACCGGATCGCTTTGATGATTGAACATCGCCGCCACTTTTTCGCCTTCATGCGCTAACAGCATGGCGGGAATATCCACGCCCCAGCCGTGCGGCACCAGCAAAATCACGTTCTCTTTTTCAGCGCGCAGGCGGTCAAACACTTCGCGGCCCTGCCACTGGATACGCTGGCCCATCTTAGCCGGATTACGCAGCGCCAGCTCGGCCATAAACACGATGGTTTGCGGCGCGGTGGCAAACATGCGATCGACGATGGCCTCACGCTGGGCTTCAGACAGTTCGGGGAAACAGTACAACAGGTTGATTTGGGCTCGACGGCGGGCGCTCTTTGCCAGCTTACCGACTTTGCGGCCCAGCGTGCCCAGTAAAGGATCGCGTAATTTAGCCGGAATCAGCGCCATCGCGGCGCAGGCACCTATCGCCAGCCAGGTTCCCCAGTGTTTGGGTTTCAGAAATGACCGCTTAAAAACGGGGATAAACTCACTGTTACTGTTCTTGCTGGTTTC
This sequence comes from Duffyella gerundensis, assembly GCF_001517405.1. Taxonomy (NCBI): domain Bacteria; kingdom Pseudomonadati; phylum Pseudomonadota; class Gammaproteobacteria; order Enterobacterales; family Erwiniaceae; genus Duffyella; species Duffyella gerundensis. Next base: position 2,250,695 of record NZ_LN907827.1, read on the forward strand.
CATGCACTCGCCTCAATCAATGACCGGCTAATGATAGTGGCCGCGTAATATTTTGCAATGCCTGTGCTGGCACCATAAAAAAACCGACGGCCTTGACCGTCGGTTTTGCGCAGCCACTGGAAGATTAATTGATCTTCAGCTGCGGCAGGACTTCTTTCACCTGCGCCAGATAGCTGCTGCGATCTTTACCGGTCAATCCTTCGGTACGCGGCAACTTCGCGGTCAGCGGGTTCACTGCCTGGTTGTTGATCCAGATTTCAAAGTGCAGATGCGGTCCGGTTGAGCGACCGGTGTTCCCGGAGATGGCGATACGATCGCCGCGCTTCACGCGCTGTCCTGGTTTCACCAGCAGTCGGCTCAGGTGCATATAGCGCGTCATGTACTGGCGACCATGGCGAATCGCCACGTAGTTACCGGCGCCACCGCCATGTTTAGCCACCACCACTTCCCCGTCGCCCACCGCCAGCACCGGCGTACCGATTGGCATCGCAAAGTCAGCACCGTTGTGTGGTGCTACACGACCTGTCACCGGGTTCAGACGGCGCGGATTGAAGTTAGAGGATACGCGATACTGCTTAACGGTTGGAAAGCGCATAAAGCCACGAGCCAGACCGGACGCATTGCGATCGTAGTACTTGCCATCTTCGGCACGAATCGCGTAATAATCTTTGCCGCCGGTACGCAGGCGCACGCCCAGCAGTTGGCTCTGCTCACTTTTACCATTCAGCATTTCACGCGACATTAGCACGCTGAATTTGTCGCCGGCACGCAGCTTGCGAAAATCCATCTGCCACTGCAGCGCTTTAATGACGTTGCTGACTTCGCCACTGCTGAGGCCTGCTTTACGTGCGCTGGTGACGAAGCTGCCCTGCACGACGCCGGTCATGACATTATTCTGCCATTCGCCTTTTTGCAGCGCGCTGCTCGATTTAAAGCCATTGCCGCTGCGATCGTAAGTGCGGGTTTCGCGGCGCGAAATGTCCCAGCTTACGCGTTGCAGCTGCCCATCATCGTTAAGCGTCCAGGAGAGCTGTTGACCGACCTTAAGATTACGCAAATCGCCGTCGGCTTTTACCAGCGCGTTAATGTCAGACATATCGATGCCGAACTGATTAAGGGCGCTGCTCAGCGTATCGCCAGAGGAGATGGTGTAATCGTGAATGCCCGCTTCGACCGGCACATCCTCATCAATCTCATCTTTTGGGATATCTTCTTCCGGCGCAGGGGTCGGCTGGTCGATGGGCTCGCTGGCTTCAGGCAGCAGCGTGCGGAGTTCATTTTTCTCCAGCTCGATATGCCTGACAATTGGCATGCTTTCACTGGGATGGTAGATGTAAGGCCGCCAGATGGCGACGGCCAGAGTAATCACCGTCAGCGACCCCAACATTACGCGATGGGGGCGCGGCAAACTGTTAAATGTCATGGCGACAGAGCGGGCTATCTGCTGCACGTTGTACTTATCCTCTAGGCTCCATTCAGGCAGCTCGCATACTGGCTCGACAGTTGTGAGAGGAATTTCACATAGCTGTCTTTGGTTAAGCTGATGTTCATGCCCAGTGGATCGAGCGTGCCTTTACGTACGCTGGTTCCCCGGGCCACGGCATCGATGACGGCCGGCCTGAACTGTGGTTCAGCAAAGACGCAGACCGCCTTATGCTCAACCAACTCTGTTCTGATTTGATGTAACCGCTGCGCGCCAGGCTGAATTTCCGGGTTGACGGTAAAATGCCCCAATGGTGACAAACCGTAATGTTTTTCAAAGTAGCTGTACGCATCATGAAAAACGAAATAGCCCTTACTTTTCACCGGCGTCAGCGCGGCGTTGATATCGTGGTCTGTTTTGGTCAAACCCGCTTCAAACTGCTGCAGGTTTGCGTCAAGTTTGTCTCTGCTTTGCGGCATAAGTTCCAATAATTTCCCATGGATTGCAACCGCAGATTGTCTTGCTATATCAGGTGATAACCACAGGTGCATGTTATATTGACCATGCTCATGGTGGGCATGAGACCCGTCTTGATGTTCGGAATTTTCGTGTGTGGCATGACCCGCTTCTTCATCATCGTCTTCACCCCCGCTAATGAGTTGTGACTTCACACCCGGCAACTGGCTTATTTCGATATTTTTTTGTGCAGGAATGGTGGCGGCTGACTTAGTGAGAAACGCTTCCATTTCCGGTCCCACCCATACCAGTAAGTCTGCGTTTTTTAAGCGTTTTATATCCGAAGGACGCAATGCGTAATCGTGCTCTGAAGCGCCATCCGGCAGCAGTACTTCCACTGGCGTCACACCGTCAGCAATGGCTGAAGCGATAAAACCCAACGGCTTGATGGAGGTAACAACCGCAGCGCTGGCGCCAGAGGTGATAAAAGGGGTAAAAATCAGAGGAATGAGCAACGACAATAGTGACTTTTTATTATGTAACATAATGATACTTTCCATCGTGAGCGGCTGATGGATTGTGATATTATAACATTATAAATCTTCTGCAACCTGTAATCATTTATGCCTTCATTAGTCACTCTGAACAACATTTCGGTCAGGTTTGGCGAACGCCGCGTGCTCAGCGATATTTCGCTGACCCTGCAACCGGGTCGCATTCTGACGCTGCTCGGGCCAAACGGTGCGGGCAAGTCAACGCTGGTGCGCGTGGTGCTTGGGCTGCTGCCGGTGAGCGGCGGCACGGTTGAGCGCGATCGCGATCTGCGCATCGGCTACGTGCCGCAAAAACTGCATATCGATGCCACGCTGCCGCTCAGCGTTGAACGCTTTATGCGCCTGCGTCCCGGCGTGCGTAAGGCCGACGTGCTGCCCGCGCTGAAACGCGTTCAGGCGGGTCATCTGCTTAACTCACCGCTGCAGAAGCTCTCCGGCGGTGAAACCCAGCGCGTGCTGCTGGCCCGAGCGCTGCTGAATCAGCCGCAGCTGCTGGTGCTGGATGAGCCCACCCAAGGCGTTGACGTCAATGGACAGGTCGCGCTGTATGACCTGATTAACCAACTGCGTAACGAACTCAACTGCGCGGTGCTGATGGTTTCTCACGACCTGCATCTGGTTATGGCAAAGACCGACGACGTCCTGTGTCTTAATCACCATATCTGCTGTTCAGGCACGCCAGAAGTGGTGTCGCAACATCCGGAATTCATTGCGATGTTTGGCCCACGCGGCGCTGAGCAGCTGGCGATTTATCGTCATAATCACAACCACCGTCACGACCTACAGGGACGTATCGTTTTACGCAGAGGACAAGGTCCGTCATGATTGAATTACTGCTTCCCGGCTGGCTGGCCGGCATGCTGCTGGCGCTCGCCGCCGGGCCGCTGGGCTCGTTTGTGGTCTGGCGAAGAATGTCCTATTTCGGCGATACGCTGGCGCACGCATCGCTGCTCGGCGTGGCGTTTGGCCTGCTGCTGAACATCAATCCTTTCTATGCGGTAGTGGCGGTTACGCTGCTGCTGGCGCTGGCGCTGGTCTGGCTGGAGCGTCGGCCACAGCTCGCCATCGATACGCTGTTGGGGATTCTGGCGCACAGCGCGCTGTCACTGGGTTTGGTGGTGGTCAGCCTGATGGCCGACGTCCGCGTCGATTTAATGGCCTATCTGTTTGGTGATTTGCTGGCGGTGACGCCGCAGGATCTCTGGACGCTGGGCATTGGCGTCGCCTGCGTGCTGGCGGTGCTGGCGTGGCAGTGGCAGGCGTTGCTGTCCATTACCATTAGCCCAGAGCTGGCGCAGGTAGATGGCGTAAATATGCAGCGCTCACGCCTGCTGCTGATGCTGGTCACCGCGTTAACCATCGGCGTGGCAATGAAGTTTGTCGGCGCGTTGATCATCACTTCGCTGTTGATCATTCCGGCTGCCACCGCACGCCGTTTTGCCCCATCGCCGGAGCGCATGGCGGGCCTGGCAGTGGTGATGGGTATGTTGGCGGTCAGCGGCGGGCTCTGCCTGTCGGCATTCTACGATACACCCGCGGGCCCGTCGGTGGTGCTCTGCGCCGCGGCGTTGTTTATGGTCAGCATGATGAAACGTCCTGCGGTCTGAGCCGCGGGGCAGACAAAAAAAGAGCCGCACACGTGCGGCTCTTTTTTTAGGGTTGCGCAGCGGCTTACTCTTCGCGAGTGATACCAAAATGCTTGTACGCATGTTGAGTAGCAATTCGCCCGCGTGGCGTACGCTGAATGAACCCCTGCTGAATCAGATAAGGTTCCAGCACATCTTCAATGGTTTCTCGCTCTTCGCCGATGGCTGCCGCCAGGTTGTCCAGACCAACCGGACCGCCGGTGAATTTATCGATAATCGCCAGCAGCAGCTTGCGGTCCATATAGTCAAACCCTTCGGTATCGACGTTCAGCAGATTCAGCGCTTTGATCGCCACCTCGCCACTCAGCTCACCGGAATGGCGCACCTCTGAGAAGTCACGCACCCGGCGCAGCAGGCGGTTAGCGATACGCGGCGTACCGCGTGCGCGGCGGGCCACTTCCAGCGCGCCCTCTTCACTCAGCGGCAAACCCAGACGCGATGCGCTGCGGCTGACAATGTGCTGTAAATCCTCAACGCGATAGAACTCCAGCCGCTGCACAATGCCAAAACGATCGCGCAGCGGTGAGGTCAGCGAGCCAGCACGCGTGGTGGCGCCGATCAGGGTAAACGGCGGCAGATCGAGCTTGATCGAGCGCGCGGCTGGCCCTTCGCCAATCATGATATCGAGCTGGTAATCTTCCATGGCGGGATAGAGCACTTCTTCCACCACCGGCGACAGGCGATGGATCTCATCGATAAACAGCACGTCGTGCGGTTCAAGATTGGTCAGCATCGCCGCCAGATCGCCCGCCTTTTCCAGCACCGGACCCGACGTGGTGCGCAGATTAACGCCCATTTCGTTGGCAACGATGTTAGCCAGCGTGGTTTTACCCAGGCCCGGCGGGCCGAAAATCAGCAGATGATCCAGCGCATCGCCACGCATTTTCGCCGCCTGGATGAAGATTTCCATCTGCTCGCGCACCTGTGGCTGCCCGACATACTCTTCCAGCAGCTTCGGCCGAATAGCGCGGTCGATGCTCTCTTCTTCGTTCAGGGTGCCAGGCGAGACCAGGCGATCGGCTTCAATCATTATTTACCTCAGAGGGCTGCACGAAGGGCTTCGCGGATCAGCGTTTCGCAGTCGGCATCTTTACGGCCTACTTTGCTGATCATGCGGCTCGCTTCCTGCGGTTTATAACCCAGCGCCACCAGCGCCGCTACCGCTTCGCCTTCCGCATCGTTCGCCGCAGGCTGTTCGCCCGGCGCAGTAAGCGTAAAGGCGGAGTCGCTGCCGAACAGATCGCCATGCATGCCCTTAAAGCGATCTTTCATTTCCACCACCAGACGTTCAGCGGTTTTCTTGCCAACGCCCGGGAGTTTGATCAGCGTGGCGACTTCTTCACGCTCAACGGCGGTCACAAACTGCTGGCCGGACATGCCGGAGAGGATTGCCAGCGCCAGCTTAGGCCCGACGCCAATCACTTTAATCAGCTCGCGGAACAGCGCGCGCTCCTGTTTGGTGTTAAAGCCAAACAACAGCTGAGCATCTTCTCTGACCACAAAATGGGTAAAAATCACCGCTTCTTGATGCAGCTCAGGCAGCTCGTAGAAACAGGTCATCGGCATGTGAACTTCGTAGCCCACGCCGTTTGCTTCGATCAGCACCTGCGGCGGCTGCTTCTCCAGAATATTGCCTCGTAAACGACCTATCACAGCATTGCTTCCTGTAAAATTATGCGCATATGCGGCTGTTTATAACATAAAAAAAGCTGGATGAATATCCAGCTCAGGAGGAACGTAAGCGGCCGCGCGCCAGGCTAAGTCGGTTTTCACTCATTTTCGCGGCGTTCTGCGTAATGTGGCAGTGCGTAATGGCGATGGCCAGCGCATCCGCCGCATCCGCCTGGGGATTGGCGGCCAGTTTCAGCAACGTGCGCACCATGTGCGCCACCTGGCTTTTCTCTGCGCTACCGATGCCAACCACCGTTTGCTTCACCTGGCGTGCGGCGTATTCAAACACCGGCAAATCCTGGTTCACCGCGGCAACAATCGCCGCGCCGCGTGCCTGGCCAAGCTTAAGCGCCGAGTCGGCATTTTTCGCCATAAAGACCTGCTCAATGGCGAAAAAGTCAGGCTGGAACTGGGTGATGATTTCACTGACGCCCGCATAAATCAGCTTCAGTCGCGTGGGTAAATCATCCACCCCGGTGCGAATACAGCCGCTACCGAGATAGGTCAGCTGGCGGCCGGTTTGACGAATAACGCCGTAGCCGGTGATGCGTGAGCCGGGATCAATGCCAAGAATAATCGCCATCACGCCTCTCCGCTAAGTGCTGCAGGCAACGTCATCAAAGCGTCGCCGCCACCTCGTCAGAAATTTCACCGTTATGGTAAACCTCCTGCACGTCGTCGCAATCTTCCAGCATATCGATCAGGCGCATCAATTTTGGCGCAGTTTCCGCATCCATATCCGCTTTGGTGGATGGGATCATCGCCACTTCAGCGCTTTCTGGCTGCAGGCCAGCGGCAATCAGCTGATCTTTTACTTCGCCGAGGTTTTCCCAGGCGGTAAAGATATCGATGGTGCCATCGTCGTAGGTCACAACATCTTCCGCGCCCGCTTCCAGCGCCGCTTCCATCACCTGATCTTCATCCAGGCCCGGCTCAAACGAGATCACGCCTTTTTTGCTGAACAGGTAAGCCACGGAACCATCGGTGCCGAGGTTGCCGCCGGTTTTGGTAAATGCGTGGCGCACTTCAGAAACGGTACGGTTGCGGTTATCGCTCAGACACTCAATCATCACCGCTGAGCCGCCTGGGCCGTAACCTTCATAAATGATGGTTTCCATGTTGGCGTTATCATCGCCACCGACGCCGCGCGCAATAGCACGATCCATGGTGTCACGCGTCATGTTGTTGGATAACGCTTTATCCATCGCCGCACGCAGACGCGGGTTTGAAGCAGGATCGCCGCCGCCCAGTTTCGCTGCCGTCACCAGCTCACGAATGATTTTGGTAAAGATTTTACCGCGTTTGGCATCCTGCGCCGCTTTGCGGTGCTTGGTGTTTGCCCATTTACTGTGTCCAGCCATTACTTCATCTCTCTTTGTAATCACTTGCCAGGCTATCTGACTGGCGATCGTATTCCCCGGCGATGCACACTTTCCCTGGCGCGATGCGCTGTGGTTGCGGCGTGCTGGCGGTCAATACCTCGCTGCGACGATAACGCCTGTAGGTTGACAAGGTATCCCTGAACGCCCGGTCAGGCTTCAGAGGTTTGCTGTTAACTTAACGATATCGCTAACGGCGCGCTTGTAAGCCGATCGTTCACGCTGCCGTTAGCCAATAAACTCTTCAATTGCCTGGCGATTGCTCCAGGACTTAGTCAGCTGAGCGGCATCACGCGGCGCAAGCCACTGCGATGCCAGATGCTCACTGACGATAACGTTCCGCTCAGCGGGCAACGCCAGCAAAAACCAGTGCTCGCGGTTATGCGTCACGTCTGGCGCATAACGATGACGAAAATGGGCGAAGATTTCGAATTCTATCTCACGGTGGCAGTCAACAACCTTGAGCTGCTCCGCATCAATATCAATCTCCACCTCTTCCTGCACTTCCCTTCGCGCCGCCTGCACGGGCGATTCACCCGCTTCGAGGCTACCGGTCACCGACTGCCAGAAAGTGGGATCATCGCGCCGCTGCAGCATCAGCACCCGTCCCGTATCCACAGCATAGATAACCACCAGGACCGATACGGGATGCTTGAACGCCATTATTTGTTCTCTGCGCTCTCAGGCTTCTCTTTCTTCACTACCTGAATCGCCAGCTCGTTCAGCGCCGCCGGGCTGGCGAAGCTTGGCGCTTCGGTCATCAGGCAGGCTGCCGCGGTGGTTTTCGGGAACGCAATCACATCACGGATGTTATCGGTGCCGGTCAGCAGCATCACCAGACGATCCAGACCAAAGGCCAGGCCGGCGTGCGGCGGCGTACCGAATTTCAGCGCATCCAGCAGGAAGCCAAACTTCTCACGCTGTTCTTCAGCGGTGATACCCAGCAGGCTGAACACTGCCTGTTGCATCTCACCGTGGTGAATACGCACCGAACCGCCGCCCACTTCATAGCCGTTGATCACCATGTCATAAGCGTTGGCAATGGCGTTTTCCGGCGAGTGCGTCAGCTGCTCTGGCGTCATCGCTTTTGGTGCGGTGAACGGATGGTGCATCGCTGCCAGGCCGCCTTCGCCATCTTCCTCGAACATTGGGAAGTCGATAACCCACAGCGGTGCCCAGCTGTCGGTGCGGGTGATGTTCAGATCGCGGCCCACTTTCAGGCGCAGCGCACCCAGCGCATCGGCCACCACTTTCGCGCTGTCAGCGCCGAAGAAGATCAGATCGCCATCTTCTGCAGCGGTGCGCTGTAGCATGGTTTCAACGATTTCAGCGGTGAGGAACTTGGCGATCGGGCTCTGTACGCCTTCTGCACCCGCGGCACGGCTGTTGACCTTCATCCAGGCCAGGCCTTTCGCGCCATAAATTTCTACAAACTTGCCGTAGTCGTCAATCTGTTTGCGGCTCAGCTGTGCGCCGCCCGGCACGCGCAGTGCGGCAACACGGCCTTTGGCATCGTTCGCTGGGCCAGAGAACACCTTGAACTCCACCGCTTTCAGCAGATCGCCGACGTCCACCAGCTCCATCGGGTTACGCAGATCGGGCTTGTCAGAGCCGTAACGCGTCATCGCTTCAGCAAAGGTCATCTGCGGAAACTCGCCAAGGTCTTCGCCTTTGATTTCCAGCCATAAGTTGCGGATCAGACGCTCCATCAGCTCGCGCACCTGTGGCGCGGTCAGGAACGAGGTTTCCACATCGATCTGGGTAAATTCAGGCTGACGATCGGCACGCAAATCTTCATCACGGAAACATTTCACGATCTGATAATAGCGGTCAAAACCGGACATCATCAGCAGCTGTTTAAACAGCTGTGGCGACTGCGGCAGCGCATAAAACTTGCCTTTGTGCACGCGGCTTGGCACCAGATAGTCACGCGCGCCTTCCGGCGTGGCCTTGGTCAGCATCGGCGTTTCGATATCCAGAAAGCCGTTGTCATCCATAAAGCGACGCACAAAGCTGCTAATTTTAGCGCGCGCTTTCAGGCGCTGGGCCATTTCCGGGCGACGCAGATCGAGATAACGATATTTCAGACGCGCTTCTTCGCTGTTGGTCTGATTGGAATCGAGCGGCAGCGGATCGGCACGATTGATGATATTCAGCGCGGTCGCGAACACTTCCACTTCGCCGGTCGCCATGTCGCTGTTTTTGTTCTTCTCGTCGCGCGCTTTTACCGTACCGGTCAGCTGAATGCAGAATTCATTGCGCAGTTCAGACGCGAGCTGGAAAGCATCCTGATGATCCGGGTCGAAAAAGACCTGCACGATGCCTTCGCGGTCACGCATATCGATAAAGATCAGGCTGCCAAGATCACGGCGACGGTTAACCCAGCCGCAAAGTGTAACCTGCTGACCTACATGTGACAGGTTGAGCTGTCCGCAATATTCTGTACGCATAACGCATTCCTTTTAACTTCGCCGCTGCAGCATTGGTAACATCCCTGCGTGAGGTAAAGGGACGCTACCGCAAAAAAGGCGGCTATTATAATGGAAAATGGTGATAACGATAAGTGCTGCCGCGGCGATCTGGCGCTTTCGGCCGCAACTAAACCCTTAGCAGACATATTAATTCACAATAAGGGATAATTTTGCACACTCTTCCTTACCACAGCGACATAAATCCGTGGCAGGCTTAACCTTTTCCCTTTTTAACAGGATTCCAGCATGAAACTTAACACCGCAACCACCGCTCTGGTGTTGATCGATCTTCAGGAAGGCATTCTGCCTTTTGCAGGCGGACCGCACAGCGCGCAGGATGTGGTCAGTCGCGCCGCCACGTTAGCCGCGGCATTTCGCGCTCACAGTGCGCCGGTAGTGCTGGTGCGCGTTGGCTGGTCCGCCGATTTTGCCGATGCGCCGAAACAGGAAGTCGATGCACCCGCCCACGGCGCACTACCTGAAAACTGGTGGGATTATCCGGCGGCGCTGGGCAAACAGGAGAGCGACCTGCAGATCACGAAACATCAATGGGGCGCGTTTTATGGCACCGATCTGGAGCTGCAGCTGCGTCGTCGTGGCATCGATACCATTGTCCTTGGCGGCATCTCCACCAACATTGGCGTGGAATCCACCGCCCGCAATGCGTGGGAGCTGGGCTTTAACCTCGTGGTGGTCGAAGATATCTGTAGCGCCTTCAGTGCCGAACAGCACAACAGCAGCGTTGAGTGGATTTTCCCGCGCCTCGGCAAGGTTCGTCAGTCGGCGGATGTGATCGCGGCACTGTAATCATTTCGGGATGGCGAGCCATCCCCTTTTTTAAGTCAGGCTTATGCGCATCGGTTTACCACAGTGGCAGCACCCGCAATGGAAGAAAATGGGGCTGGAAACCCTGGCGGATTATGCCCGCTACTTTAATTGCGTCGAGGGCAACACCACGCTTTACGCGCTGCCAAAAGGTGAAACCGTGCTGCGCTGGCGTGATATGACCGATGACGCCTTTCGCTTTTGCTTTAAATTCCCGGCGACCATTACCCATCAGGCCGGATTGCGCCAGTGCGACGAACAGGTCGATACCTTTTTCCGTACGCTCGATCCGCTGGCGGCGCGCATTGGCCAATACTGGTTACAGATGCCAGCCAGCTTTGGCCCGGAGCATCTTTCCGCGCTGTGGCCGTTTCTCGATGCGCTGCCCGGCTGCTTCAGCTACGGCATCGAGGTGCGCCATGCGCAGTTTTTTGCCAAAGGCGAGGCGGAACAGGCGCTGAACCGCGGCCTGCATCAGCGCGGCGTTAACCGCGTGATCCTCGACAGCCGACCGGTTCATCTCTCTCCTTCTACCAGCCCGGCGTCGCTGGATGCCAAACAGAAAAAGCCGCAGGTGCCGGTGCATGCAGTGCGCACGGCAACCCAGCCGATGGTGCGTTTTATCGGGGGCGATGAGCTGGACGCCAACGAGCAGCTGTTCCAGCCGTGGCTGAAGAAACTGGCAGCGTGGCAGACGGAAGGCGAACCCTGGCTATTTCTGCATACGCCAGATATTGGCGAGGTGCTGCATCTGGTACAGCGGCTATGGCCTCAGCTGGCGCAGCATTTGTCGCTGACGCTGCCGCCGCCCGACTGGCCGCAACAGGATGCGCTGTTCTGAACGTCGCCACAGGTTAATGTGGCAGAAGAGGTGCAGCCCGCCTCACTTTCTGCCAAAATAGCGCCCTTTCCGTAGCTACCTGTCGGACTTACCGTTATGTCTAATCGCGATACGCTGTTCTCCGCCCCGATCGATAAGCTGGGCGACTGGACTTTTGACGAGCGCGTTGCTGAAGTTTTCCCGGATATGATCCAGCGCTCGGTGCCGGGTTATTCCAACATCATTTCCATGATCGGCATGCTGGCGGAGCGCTTTGTGCAACCCCACAGCCAGGTTTACGATCTCGGCTGTTCGCTCGGGGCCGCCACCTTGTCGGTACGCCGCAATATTCAGGTCGACGGCTGTAAAATTATCGCTATCGACAATTCACCGGCGATGGTCGAGCGCTGCCGTCGTCACATCGACGCCTTTCGCGCCGATACGCCGGTTGAGGTGATTGAAGCGGATATCCGTGCGGTGCCGATCGAAAACGCCTCGCTGGTGGTGCTTAATTTTACCCTGCAGTTTCTCGATCCCAACGAGCGCCTGGCGCTGCTGGAGCGCATCTGGCACGGCCTGAAACCCGGCGGTGCGCTGGTGGTTTCTGAGAAGTTCAGCTTTGACGATGCGGAAGTGGGCGAACTGCTGTTCAACATGCATCATGACTTTAAGCGCGCTAACGGTTACAGCGAGCTGGAAATCAGCCAGAAGCGCAGCATGCTGGAAAACGTGATGCTGACCGACAGCGTTAACACCCATAAAACGCGGCTGAAACAGGCGGGCTTTACCCATGCTGAACTCTGGTTTCAGTGTTTTAACTTCGGCTCGCTGGTGGCGTTGAAATGATCGACTTTGGAAATTTTTATCGTCACATCGCTACCGGTCCACTGGCCAGCTGGCTGGAAGTGCTGCCGGCGCAGATCGCCACCTGGCAGCGTGAAAATCTGCATGGCCACTTTCGCAACTGGGAAAAAGCGGTGGATTACCTGCCTGCGATGGTGCCGGAGCAGCTCGATCTGTTGCACAGCGTCAGCGCCGACAGCAGCCAGCTCACCGACCGCCAGCGTGCGGGCATTGAGAAACTGCTGCGCAACCTGATGCCGTGGCGTAAAGGCCCGTATCAGCTTTACGGCACCACCATCGATACCGAATGGCGCTCCGACTGGAAATGGCAGCGGGTGCTGCCGCATATCTCGTCGCTGGCCGGACGCACGGTGCTGGACGTGGGCTGCGGCAGCGGCTATCACATGTGGCGTATGCTGGGTGCCGGTGCTCACTTTGTGGTGGGTATCGACCCGATGCAGCTGTTTCTCTGCCAGTTTGAAGCGGTACGTAAACTGCTTGGCAACGATCAGCGTGCGCATCTGTTGCCGATTGGCATCGAGCAGTTACCAGAGCTGAAGGCGTTCGATACCGTGTTCTCTATGGGCGTGCTGTATCACCGCCGTTCCCCGCTGGATCATCTGTATCAGCTGAAAAATCAGCTGGTCAGCGGTGGCGAACTGGTGCTGGAAACGCTGGTCGTGGAAGGCGACGAGCACAGCTTGCTGGTGCCGGGCGAACGCTACGCGCAGATGCGCAATATTTACTTCCTGCCCTCGGCCGCCGCGCTGAAAAGCTGGCTGGAGAAGTGTGGATTTGAAGATGTGCGCATCGTCGATTATGCACTGACCTCAACCGACGAGCAGCGCCGCACCAGCTGGATGACCAGCGAATCCCTGGCGGAGTTCCTCGATCCCAACGACAGCAGCAAAACCGTTGAAGGTTATCCGGCGCCGCTGCGCGCGGTACTGGTCGCCCGTAAACCCTGACTTACACGGGCGGTACGCTGCCGCCCGTTTTCCCGCCTGTTTTCTTCTTGCTACGCATAATCAAAACCACATTGGCTCTCCTGTGCCAGGCTTAACCAGCTTATTTTCATCAACGTTAAGGAGTGCAGCACTATGAGCAGATTCATATTTTCCTCTCCACGTAAGTATGTTCAGGGCGCCGGCGTGATCGCTGAGCTGGGTACCTATGTTGCCGATCTGGGCAAACAGGCCTTTCTGGTCGCGGATGAAATCGTCTGGGGGCTGATTGGTCAGCAGGCGCAACAGGCGTTGCAGCAGGGAGGCGTCGAAAGCCACTATCAGCAGTTCAACGGCGAAGCCTCCAGCAATGAAATCTCGCGCCTCAGCCAGCTGGCACGGGAAAAAGGCAGCAATGTGATTGTCGGGCTTGGCGGCGGTAAAACGCTGGATACGGTCAAGGCGGTGGCCGATGAGCTGGCGCTGCCGGTGGTAATTGTACCGACCGTGGCCTCTACCGATGCGCCGTGCAGCGCCCTGTCGGTGATCTATTCCGATACCGGCGTATTTGAAACCTATCGTTTTTACAGCAAAAACCCCGATCTGGTGCTGGTGGATACCTTCGTCTGCGCGCAGGCACCGGTACGCCTGTTCGCCTCCGGCATTGCTGACGGACTCGCCACCTATGTTGAAGCGCAGGCGGTGCAGCGCTCTCACGCCAAATCGATGGTCAACGGCGATCCGACCATTGCCGGGATGGCAATCGCCCGCGCCTGTGAAGAGACGTTGTTAACCTGGGGCTTCAGCGCCTATCAGGCCGTTGCGCAAAAACTGGTGACACCGGCGGTGGAAGCGGTAGTGGAAGCCAATACGCTGCTGTCAGGACTGGGTTTCGAAAACGCCGGACTGGCGGGCGCGCACGCTATTCATAATGGCTTTACCGCCATTGACGGCGATATTCACCATCTGACGCACGGTGAAAAAGTGGCCTACGGCACGCTGACACAGATGGTGCTGGAACAGCGGCCTGATGAAGAGATCGCCCGCTATATTCGCTTTTATCGCTCCATCAATATGCCCACCACGCTGGCGGAATTGCATCTGGAAAACGAACGCTGGGAAAACCTGGTGAAAATCGGCGAGCTGGCTAACAGCGAAGGCGATACGTTGAAGAACCTCAACCCCAACCTGAGCGCGGAGACCATCGCCCATGCGATTCGTGCGGTTGATGCCTTCAGCAAAACGGTGAAGTAATGCAGCCTGCGGCGTCTGCGGACGCCGCTACTCCTTTTGCCCGTAATAGTCATAGCGATAAGCGGTGCCGAAGTTGCGCTGTAGCGTGCCGTTGGCATAGGTTTCCGTCTGACGGGAATAGCTGAGCGTACAGTTGCCAATCGCATCCCACAGCTGACACTCATCCAGCGTATCGAGCGTGCTGACTGCGGTCACGTGCGTGCCGTGAATCCGCAGTTCCCGCTGCAAATTATCGTAGCTGTAAAGATCCTTGCCCTTCTCCGAGCGCATTGCGGCGATCAATCCGCGCCGATCCCATTGGTAACGCATCACGCCGTTGGCCTCGTCATCGCTGCCGCGCGCCACGCTGTTTTGCAGGCGCAGCTGGCTATCGTGCTGATAGGTGGTTTCGGTAAAGCCTTTCTTGCCCATATTGGTAAAGCTATCGGTAGCGCTGAGAATGGTGCCCTGTTTGCCGACCTGCCAGCTGATGGTGCCCTGCCGGTTATCCACCACCGTTTGTTTACCCGCTTTTTCGACCTTTACCAGCCAGGCATATTCCGCCACCCAGCCGTGCGCCACGCGGGAAATATGCTGCTGCATGGTCAGCAGCACATTGTTTTCATTTTTGTCGTAGCTGATATCGGCCACGGTCAGGCTGCCGCAGGGATCGAACTGGCCAAGAATGCGCTTTTGCGAGTTAACGTCTTTGCCAAACTCTCCGCCGACAAACTGGCGAATCTGCCCCTTTGCCGTGCCGCCCAGCATAATGAGATTGTTGCTGTCAGCCACCTGCCTGCTGTGCGGGCTGCAGGTTTCATCTGCTAACAGCGAGGTCGAGAAAAAGCCTGCACAGATCAACACGTAACCACGATATTTCATCGCTGCGTCCGCCTGAAGAGAAGATAAGAAAAGGTAAACACCTTACGATGGGCTGGCAATATTTTTATTGGCAGAGAGGCAACGACAGAAGCGTGCAAAGCAGAAAAAGCAGAGGCATCCGGCACGGTGCGCCGGATGCCCGATCAACTAACTAACGGCTTATTTATAGATATCAGCGGTAGCGCTGAAGCGGCCATGTTCACGACCGGCAACCACCATGTAATAGGTTGCGCCTTTCTCATCGGCCATTTTTGACAGCTCGCGCTTGGCATCCATTGGCGAGGTAGTTTTAGCCGTGGTGTTCACGGTGCCAATTTTTTCCAGGTTCATTTTCTGCACTTCTTCTTTGGTCACTTCTTTTGCAGCAAACGCAGAGAAAGATACGGCACTAACAACCAGAGCAGTTACGACGGTTTTCATCATGTTCATCATCCATTCCTCATTTATTATTGATTTACCTGTGTTTACCGCCGCTCGCTCCACGAACCGGAAAACATCGTGAACGGTAGTAAAGGGGTACAAAGCGGTTGATCTACATGAAACAGTATTGTCGCGTAACTATATTTTGCCAGTGACCAGCAGAAGTTTTTGTAAACAACGCGTTGGCGGTGGGGTTTTGCATGAGAAATGGCTGAACACGGCAGATCGATTTGCCTGAATAACGGGCAAAAAAAACCCCAACAAGGCGCTGGGGTCTGGTACTTGCAAACATCACGTCGGTTAGGGCGTGCTGCGCGGCAAAATCGGTGATGATTCAGGCAACGCGCGCTCCGTTCATCTGGATTAACGCCTGCATCGCCTCAACCATATCGCCATCTACGCTGTAGCGGCTGAATTCTTCCGTTTCGGAGTCAGAACACATCGATACGCCCGCTTTACGGTAACGCATCGACGAGGATAATAACCGGCTGGCCGAGCTGTGCACCTCTCTGATGCCGCAATCGAGAAACTTCTGCAGATTGCTTAAACGGACCCCAGCACCAGCCATAACGATTGGACCTTCAGGCAGCTGATTAAGTTCCCGCAGCAGCGCAATTCCGTTTTCTGCACTTTGCTGCTGGCCTGAAGTCAGAATGCGCGCAATGCCGAGATCGGTCAACTCCTGATACGCGCGCTTCGGGCTGTGACACAGGTCAAAGGCACGGTGAAAGGTCACCGCCATATCGCCGGTCAGCGCCATCAGCTGCTGCATTCTCGCCCGGTCGATATGGCCATCCTGATCGAGCAGGCCAATCACTACGCCGGGAAAGCCCATTTCACGGATCAGGGTGACGTCAGACTTAATGGCGTCAAACTCCGCCTCGCCGTAGCAAAAATCGCCGCCGCGTGGCCGCACGATCGGGTGCACCGGAATCGAGACCCGTTCCCGCGCCTGTTGCAGCATGCCAAACGACGGCGTAATGCCGCCCTCTTTGGGCGCCGCACACAGCTCGATGCGGTCCGCACCGGCCCGCTGTGCAGTCACGGCGCAATCCACGCCATAGCAGCATATTTCCAGTATTGTCATTCTGCTCTCCTGTTTAATGACCGCTGGCTGGGCACCAGAATCTCAGTTAGTCTGCCATCAGCAGCTAAGTCTAACGGGAAACGCGCACATGACATTCAATTTTGACCAGGGTATAGACCGTCGTCACAGCGATAGCCTTAAATGGAATAAATATGGCGACGATGTGCTGCCTCTCTGGGTAGCAGATACCGACTTTCGTTCACCGGATTGCATCATTGATGCGTTAACCGCCCGCGTTCAGCACGGCGTATTTGGTTACGGCACCACACCGCACGATTTTATTGCCATTGCCTGCCAGCGCATGCAGCAGCGTTACGGCTGGCAAGTGCAACCGGAATGGCTGGTGGTGTTACCGGGGGTGGTCAGCGGCCTGAATCTGGCGGTGCGCGCCTTTACCGATGCGCAGCAGAGCACTATTGCGCCCACCCCCATTTATCCGCCATTCCGTCTTGCTGCGAAGCTGGCCGGTCGTCCGCAGCGCAATGCGCAGATGCGGCTGGAACAGGGCCGCTGGCTGATGGATCTTGATGCTTTGGCGCCGCAGCTTGACGGCAGTGAAAAGCTACTGATGCTCTGTCATCCGCACAATCCATGCGGCACCGTCTGGCGACGCGACGAGCTGGAGGCGCAGTTAGCGTTCGCCCGGCGTCACAATCTGATCGTCTGTTCCGATGAGATCCACAGCGATCTGATCCTCGAGCCCGATCTCAAACATATCCCTTTTGCCAGCCTGAGCGAAGACGCTGAGCAGCGCTCGATCACCCTGCTCTCGCCGTCGAAAACCTTTAACATCGCCGGTCTCGGCGCCTCACTGGCGATCATTCCCAACGCTGAACTGCGTGAGCGCTTTAATCAGACGCGCAAAGGCATCGTGCCCGAGGTGGATATTCTGGCGCTGGTAGCCGCCTGCGCCGCCTGGCGTGACGGACAGCCGTGGCTGGATGCGCAGCTCGATTACCTGCGCGGCAATCGTGACTGGCTGGTGAACGCGGTCAATCAACTGCCCGGCTTGCAGATGCAGTCGCCGGAAGCGACCTACCTCGGCTGGATCAACGCCCGGAAATTATCGGTAGCCAGCCCGGCGCTGTTCTTTGAAAAGCACGGGCTGGGTTTCTCTCCAGGCCGCGATTTTGGCGACGATGCGTTTATCCGCATTAACTTCGGCTGCACCCGCGCCACGCTGGAAGACGCACTGCAGCGCATGCAGCGCGCGCTGGCGACGCTGGCTTAACGCTGCTCGCTGGCCACAATCTCCTTCAGGCTCCACGGATGGAACTTGATGGTGGTTTGCCCGTCGCTCACCGCCAGCGTGGGATTGGGTAAACGCTCATTTTCGCCCTGTGGCGAACTGGTTTTGACGCTGATGCCCTGCTGGCTCAGCCCTTCATCACTCATCATCGACAGCGCGCGAGCCGCTACCGTCTCCGGATCGCCGCGCAGCACTATTTCAATGTGCTCCCAGCCTTCGTGCGGATAGCGTTTGTTGCCCGGCCACGGCAGTTCCACGACGTCAATCTGTAACGGGCCAATCTGCAGCGGCCGATCAAGCGCAAACAGACAAATCGGGCGGCCATTGATCATATTTTCTGAAAACATCTTACCGCAGCTTTTCAGCCCGGTTTTCCAGCGTTCCGCCGTGGTGTTCTGGTGACAACGCAGCGAAATGTGGTCCGCTTCCAGCCCCTCCAGAGCGAGCCCGAGTCGTTCGGCCAGCGCCAGCAGCGAAGCGGTAAAACGATCGATATCCTGTTCCAGATCGGCCAATAACGCAGAGTGAAAAGCTGATGCCACAACGTCTCCTTAAAGATGAAAAAATGATTACTCACGGGATTAAAACAGATGTTACTATCACAGCCGAAAATGAGATTTGTTGCGGCTTTTTACCAAAAACCACGTTTCTGTCTGCTTTTTCCTTTCAGACTCGGCTGAAAAATTGGACTTTAGTACCAGCAGTATGTTTATAAAAAACAGTTAACTCTTTGTTTTTTTAAGTCATTAATTATTCAATGGGATAACTCTCATTTGGTTGGTGATGAATTGCAGCGGTGACGGCTTTCTATTAAGTTTGTCACGACCATCATAAAAGGAATGGCTTATGTCTATGTTAATCGTTTCGGCAGTTCTCATCGCCCTGATGGGATTTGCAATTACTCGCCACTGGAAGATTCGTGCCGATAAAACTGTTAAGAACCCACGTCGTCATTTGCGTCGTCGTTAACACCCCGCTTTTACGGCGGAAACAGTGGCCGCCATGTTTCCGCCCATCTTAATGCAGGCTACTGACGCCTGAAAACAAATCACGTATACTTTTCCCCTTCTTTTTCCGCTTTGCGAACATTCTTTGTTCAGCTAAGGCGATGTTCCGGTGCGTTTTTTTCAAACGAACCGCTTAAGCGCATATAGGTAACTTGGTGAATATTCAGGCTCTTCTTTCCGAAAAAGTCAGTCAGGCAATGATCGCGGTCGGCGCACCAGCGGATTGCGAACCGCAGGTTCGTCAGTCGGCGAAGGCGCAGTTTGGCGATTATCAGGCTAACGGCATCATGGCAGTGGCGAAAAAACTGGGTCAGGCGCCGCGTCAGCTGGCCGAGCAGGTGCTGCAGCATCTTGATCTGCAAGGCATTGCCAGTAAGGTTGAGATTGCCGGTCCAGGTTTTATCAATATCTTTCTTGAGCGCGCCTGGCTGGGTCAGCAGGTGGCGGCCGCACTGACCGCGCCAAAACTGGGCGTTGCGTCGGTCACGCCGCAGACCATCGTGGTTGATTACTCCGCGCCCAACGTTGCCAAAGAGATGCACGTTGGCCATCTGCGTTCCACCATTATCGGCGACGCGGCCGTGCGCACGCTGGAATTTCTTGGCCACCATGTCATTCGCGCTAACCACGTCGGCGACTGGGGCACACAGTTCGGCATGCTGATCGCCTTTTTAGAAAAGCAGCAGAAAGAGCATCACGAAGAGATTGCGCTGGCCGATCTGGAAGCGTTCTACCGCGAAGCTAAGCGCACTTATGACGAAGATGCCGCCTTTGCCGAGCGCGCGCGCAGCTACGTGGTGAAGCTGCAGGGCGGCGATGAGTATTGCCGTAAAATGTGGCGTCGTCTGGTGGATGTCACCATGACGCAGAATCAGCACGGCTACGATCGCCTCAATGTCACCCTGACGCGTGACGATGTGATGGGCGAAAGCCTCTATAACGACATGTTGCCGGGCATCGTTGCCGACCTGAAAGCCAAAGGGCTGGCGGTGGAAAGCGAAGGCGCCACCGTGGTGTTCCTCGATGAATATAAAAACAAAGAGGGCGAACCGATGGGCGTCATCATCCAGAAAAAGGATGGCGGCTACCTCTACACCACCACGGATATCGCCTGCGCCAAATACCGCTACGAAACGCTGCATGCCGATCGCGTGCTCTATTACATCGATTCCCGTCAGCACCAGCATCTGATGCAGGCGTGGACCATCGTGCGTAAAGCGGGCTACGTGCCGGAATCGGTGCCGCTTGAGCACCATATGTTCGGCATGATGTTGGGTAAAGATGGCCGTCCGTTTAAGACGCGCAGCGGCGGCACCATCAAGCTGGCCGATCTGCTCGACGAAGCGCACGAGCGCGCGCTGACGTTGATCAAATCGAAAAACCCGGATATGGCTGACGATGAAGCGAATCGCATGGCGGAAGTGATTGGCATCGGCGCGGTGAAGTATGCCGATCTGTCGAAGAGCCGCACCACCGATTACGTATTTGACTGGGATAACATGCTGGCGTTTGATGGCAACACCGCGCCTTACATGCAGTATGCCTACACGCGTGTGCTGTCGGTGTTCCGCAAGGCGGGCATTGATCAAGCGAGCCTGTCAGGTGATGTGCTGGTCAGTGACGATCGCGAAGCGGCGCTGGCGGCGCGCCTGCTGCAGTTTGAAGAGACGATTACTCAGGTTGCGCGTGACGGAACGCCGCATGTGATGTGTGCTTATCTGTACGACCTGGCGGGTCTGTTCTCCAGCTTCTATGAGCACTGCCCGATTCTTAGCGCGGAAGATGACAACGTGCGCCAGAGTCGTCTGATGCTGGCCAGCCTCACCGCCAAAACACTGAAGCAAGGCCTGCAAACGCTGGGTATTGATACGGTAGACAGAATGTAAAACTGCCCTCCCCGTTTCTTCTGCGGAAACGGGGAAAGGTTATTGCGCGCCGCGATAGTTGACCATCACGTCGGCGTTGAGTACCCGTAACACCCTTTTCAACTGCCCCGATCCTTCCACACCAAAAATAAAACGTAACGGCTCATCGGCGCTGACGTTGGTTAATCCACGCGTCGCGCCGCTGGCGCCTTCCAGCGGGACACAGCGCTGGCTGGAACAGAGACGCGCCTGCAATCCGGCCGGTGCCGGACCATTCAGCTCATAACGCCAGTAAACCAGCGTCATGGTGCCGTTGATTTTCTCACTGGCGGTCAGCGGTTGTGATGAGGCCTGCACACCTGCGTTGCTTAACGCCGGGCCGCGCGCCGAGGCGCTCCACGCGCCATCATTGGCCTGTGCCATCAGCGGCAGCAGCGCTAATATCGCCATCACTCTGCGTTTCATCATTTGCCTCCAATGGTCGCGGTCATGCGAATCTGACGGGTATCGCTCAGTTCCATATTGGAGAGCACCACCAGCTGCGGCAGATTGCGGCGCAGGAAGCGCGACAGCAACGCACGCAGCGGATGATTGACCAGCAGCACCGGCGGAGCGCCCAACACTTCCTGACGCTGCAACGCGGCCTGCGCTTGATCCAGCAGACGATCGGCAAGGCCCGGTTCCAGCCCGCCGCCGCCTTGCAACGCCTGCAGCAGCAGACGTTCCAGCGTTGAGTCGAGACCAATCACCTGCACTTCGCCATTTCCCGGGAACCACTGTTGGGTGATCGCCCGGCCCAGCGCCACGCGGACTACCGTAGTCAGCTCCTGCGGATCGTTCTGTACCGGCGCATGTTCTGCCAGCGTTTCGATGATGGTGCGCATATCACGCATTGAGACGCGCTCCACCAGCAGGTTCTGCAACACTTTGTGCAGCGTGGTCAGCGTGATCACGCCAGGAATCAGATCTTCGGTCAGCTTCGGCATCTCCTGACTGACGCGATCCAACAGCTGCTGCGCTTCCTGACGACCAAACAGCTCGCTGGAATACTGGCCCAGCAGATGGTTGAGGTGCGTGGCAACCACGGTACTTGCTTCAACCACGGTGTAGCCCTGAATCTGTGCCTGCTCTTTCAGCGCGCTGTCGATCCAGATCGCCGCCAGCCCAAATGCCGGATCCACCGTGGCTTCGCCCGGCAAGGTGCCGGCGGCAGTGCCGGGGTTAATCGCCATCCAGCGGCCTGGGTAAGCGTCGCCGCTGCCAATCTCCACCCCTTTCATCAGGATGCGATAGCGTGCCGGAGGCAGATCCATGTTGTCGCGGATGTGCACCACCGGTGGCAGGAAGCCCACTTCCTGCGCAAATTTCTTACGAATACTGCGGATACGGCCCAGCAGCTCACCGTTTTGTTCATGATCGACCATCGGAATCAGGCGGTAGCCCACTTCCATGCCCAGTGAATCTTCCAGCTGCACGTCGGTCCACGACGCTTCCACCGACGCTGCCGTCTCCTGGGGTTTAATGCTGATGCTCTGCGCAGGTGTTTTCGTCTGCTGCATCTGGCGACCGCGTTGCCACCAGGCGAGGCCGAGTAGACCGGCGGTGAACAGCAGGAAAACAAAGTTTGGCATACCGGGCACCAGGCCGAGTAAACCGATCACGCCGCCGCTCAGCATCATGACGCGCGGGTTAGCAAACAGCTGGGTCACCATCTGCTCGCCGACATCCTGATCGGTGCCGACGCGGGTGACGATAACACCCGCAGCGGTGGAGATTACCAGCGCAGGAATCTGTGCCACCAGGCCGTCACCGATGGTCAGCAGCGTGTAGCTTTCTGCTGCATGGCCCATGTCCATGCCGTGCTGAATCACCCCCACCAGCAGGCCGCCGACCACGTTGATGATCATGATCATGATGCCGGCGATGGCGTCGCCACGAACGAACTTACTCGCACCGTCCATCGATCCGTAGAAGTCCGCTTCCTGGGTCACGTCGGAGCGGCGTTTTTTCGCCTCTTCTTCGCCAATCAAACCGGCGTTCAGGTCGGCGTCGATCGCCATCTGCTTACCGGGCATACCATCCAGCACAAAGCGCGCGCCCACTTCAGCGATACGGCCCGCACCTTTGGTGATAACCATAAAGTTGATGATCACGAGGATGATAAACACCACGATACCGATGGCGAAGTTACCGCCGACCAGAAAGTGGCCAAACGCTTCGACCACCTGACCCGCCGCGGCACCGCCGGTATGGCCCTCCATCAGGATGATACGCGTGGAGGCGACGTTCAGCGCCAGGCGCAGCAGCGTTGAGAACAGCAGAATGGTAGGAAACGCCGCGAACTCCAGCGTTTTCTGGGTAAACATCGCCACCAACAGCACCATAATCGACAGCGCAATGTTGAAGGTAAACAGCAGATCGAGGATGAACGGCGGTAACGGCAGCACCATCATCGACAGGATAATCAGGATCAGGATGGGCCCGGCCAGTACCTGCCACTGCGTATCTTTAAAGTTGCCCGGCAGACGGAGCATCGTGGACAGATTAGACATCGTTTTTCTTCTCTCCAGCAAAATCGAGTTCTGCCGGGACCGGCAGGTTATTTGGTTTCTTCGGAATCAGGCCGCCTTCACGCTTCCAGCGTCGCACCTGCCAGACCCAGGCCAGCACTTCCGCGACCGCGCCATACAACGTGCCGGGAATATGCTGTCCAATCTCACTGTGGCGATAAAGCGCACGCGCCAGCGGGGGTGCCTCCAGAATCGGAATGCGGTGCTCCATGCCCAGCTCGCGAATACGCAGCGCAATCTCTCCGGCGCCTTTTGCCAATACCTTTGGTGCGCTCATCTTCTTCTCGTTGTAGGCCAGCGCCACGGCGTAGTGCGTTGGGTTGGTCACAATCACGTCCGCCTTCGGCACATCAGCCATCATGCGGCGACGTGACGCGGCGCGCATCTGTTGGCGAATACGCCCTTTCACGTGCGGGTCGCCATCCTGTTCTTTGTGTTCGTCGCGAATCTCCTGGCGGGTCATGCGCAACCCTTTAAAGAAGCTGTAGAGCTGCCAGAAGACGTCAAAGCCCACCATCGGAATCAGCCCAAGCAGAATCAGCAGCCCGCAGACGGCGATCATATTCAGGCCGTGACCCAGCGCGTTGAACGGTGATTCGCTGATCAAACGCAGCATCTCCGGCCAGTGGCTGCGCAGGTAAAACCAGGTGACGCAGCCGACGATTATTGACTTCAGGATGCCCTTAAACAGTTCGGCCCACGCCTGGCCGGCCACAATACGCTTCAGGCCTTTCAGCGGGTTCATTTTACCCACGTCAAACTTGAGCGATTTCCCGCTGAGCACCACGCCACCGAGCAGCATCGGCGCGGCAATCGCCACCAGCACCAGCCCGGCAAATACCGGCACCAGCGCGCCAATCGCCTGACTAATCAGGTTGGCGATGTGGCGGATGATCAGCTTGTCGTCGTTGACCATACTGTGGTCAAAATTGAGTCCCGCCCGCAGCATTGCCGCCATCTGGCGCGCCATCGATTCGCCTCCAACCCAGAGGATCATCAGGCCCACCACCAGCATCAGCAGAGAAGTCAGCTCGCGCGAACGCGGTATCTGGCCTTCCTCTCGTGCTTTATCAAGTCGGTGAGCCGTGGGGGATTCTGTTTTTTCCTCTTCGCTATCTCCGGACACGGCGATAATTCTCAGGCGGGGAATGAGTGAGGATAGAGTGCCAGAGTCGCGCAAAAGCGATGGCAAGAGTAATGAGGCGAAATTGCGGTTATTTCAGGGATGGAATAGCAAAAAGGCCAGGCCGAAGAGCATCGGCCCGGTTACATCATGGGGCGACCAGCACGGCCGCCCAAAGGTCCAACATCAGAATCCGAGGCTGTCCAGCAGGTCATCAACCTGGTCCTGGTTCGCCACAACGCCTGGCGCTGCCGCATTGACCTGTGGGCCATTCAGCAGGCTGTCGTTGTCGCGCTTCTGCCGCGCGTTCGCTTCCGGCATGTTTTCCAACAGCACCATCAGCAGCTGACGCTCGATCTCCTGAATCACATCCATCATGCGCTTGATTACCTGACCGGTAAGGTCCTGGAAATCCTGCGCCATCATGATGTCGAGCAGCTGCGAGTTCGTAAATGACGTATGAGTGGGCACCTCGCCAAGATACGCACGCGTATCTGAAACCAGTGACCGGGCATCCGTCAGCTCAATAGGGTTCTCAAACCATTCATCCCAACGGCCTTGCAGCTGTTTCGCACCGTTTTCCAGCGCATCCTGATGAGGCTGTGCCGCTTCCACGCTGTTCAGTGCACGATCGGCAGCCTGCGCCGTCATCTGCACCACGTAGTCAAGACGGTCACGCGCATCAGGAATGGCTTCCGCCGCTTCAGCAATCGCCTGGTCCAGTCCCAACTCACGCAGGCTGTCGCGCAGCATGCGTGTTAATGAACCAATGCGGCCAATGATGTCTTGTGCAGACGCCGCATCGGTCGATGGTTTCTGAAGTTCACTCATCACGACTCCTTACATACCCAGTTTTTCGAAGATCTTGCCCAGCTTCTCTTCAAGGGTTGCAGCGGTAAAAGGTTTAACAACGTAGCCACTGGCGCCTGCCTGAGCGGCAGCAATGATATTTTCTTTCTTCGCTTCCGCGGTCACCATCAGCACCGGCAGCTTGTTCAGCGCGCTGTCTGCACGAATGGTTTGCAGCAGCTCAAGCCCATCCATGTTTGGCATGTTCCAGTCGGATACCACGAAATCAAAGCCGCCTGAGCGCAGTTTGTTCAACGCGTCAACGCCATCTTCAGCTTCTTCTACGTTGTTGAAGCCCAGCTCTTTCAGCAGGTTACGCACAATACGACGCATCGTATTGAAGTCGTCCACCACCAAAAAGCGCATATTCTTGTCAGCCATATCTACTCCTGAGTTATCTGCCTGACTCTGCTAAATACGCAGAGCCTGTCCGGCGCTAATTTTTGCCAGCATGTGCTGACTGATTTGGTGTAAGTCCACCACTTCACTGGCTCCCCCGAGAGCGATCGCTTCTCGCGGCATGCCGAATACCACACAACTCGCCTCATTCTGGGCGATGGTCCAGGCGCCAGCGCGATGCATTTCCAGCATGCCCGCCGCGCCGTCGTTACCCATGCCGGTGAGGATCACACCTACGGCGTTACGCCCCGCGTGGATCGCCACCGACTTAAACAGTACGTCGACTGACGGTTTGTGCCGGTTGACCGGCGGGCCATCGTTCAGCTTCACCTGATAGTTGGCGCCGCTGCGTGCCAGCTCCATGTGCATCGCACCCGGTGCGATGTAGGCGTGGCCGGGCAGAATACGTTCGCCATCCTCCGCCTCTTTCACCGTAATCTGGCACAGCTTGTTCAGCCGCTCGGCAAACGAGCGGGTAAAACCAGGCGGCATGTGCTGCGTAATCAGCAGCGCCGGGCTGGTAGCCGGCAGCGGCTGCAACACATGACGAATCGCCTCGGTGCCGCCGGTTGAGGAGCCGATAGCAATCAGCTTCTCGCTGCTGAGCATCGGTCCCGCTTTCAGCATCACCGTCGGCCCTTTCGGCGCGGGCATCTGCAAACGGGCACGGGCCGCGGCACGCACTTTATCGGCGATCATCTGGCTATAGGCGATCATGCCTTCGCGGATGCCCAGCGCCGGTTTGGTGACAAAATCCACCGCGCCCAGCTCCAGCGCCCGCAACGTAATTTCTGAACCTTTACCGGTCAGCGAGGAGACCATCACCACCGGCATCGGCCGCAAACGCATCAGTTTTTCAAGAAAATCGAGCCCATCCATGCGCGGCATTTCAACATCAAGCGTCAGCACCTGCGGGTTGAACTGCTTAATCAGATCCCGCGCCACCAGAGGATCTGGCGCGGTTGCCACCATTTCCATGTCCGGATGACTGTTAATGATCTCGGTCATCAGCTGACGCATCAGCGCAGAGTCATCAACACACATTACGGTGATTTTGCTCATTATCTTTCCTTAGTCAGCCCGTAAACCGTCTGGCCACGCAGCCAAAATTCTTTGCTGATCTGGCTGAAGTTTTCTGAGTGTCCGGCAAACAGCAAACCACCTGGTTTCAGCATGGGAACAAAACGCCGCAGGATCTTCTCTTGTGTCTCTTTGTCGAAATAGATCATCACGTTGCGGCAAAAAATTGCATCAAACGGGCCGGGCACCGCCCACTCATTGCCCAACAGGTTGAGCTGGCTAAAGTTAACCAGATTGGTCAGCTCCGGCCGGGCGCGCACCATGCCAGCGTGCGGGCCGGTGCCGCGCAGAAAAAAGCGCTGCATCTGCGGCTGCGACAGCGTACGCAGCTCTTCCTGACGGTAAACGCCTGATATCGCCTTCTCAAGCACCTGGGTGTCGATATCACTGGCGTGCACCTGAAACTTGCCAGGTCCACCGCCCAGCGTTTCGGCCAGCGTCATGGCGATAGAATAGGGCTCCTCACCGGTTGAGGCCGCCGTGCTCCAGACGCTATAGCTGCCGCCGCGTTTTTTCGCATGCTCAGCCAGAATCGGAAAATGGTGCGCCTCACGAAAAAATGCCGTCAGGTTGGTGGTCAGCGCATTGATAAACGCCTGCCACTCGGCGCTGTTCGGATCGGACTCCAGTAGCGCCAGGTAACGACCAAAGTCGTCGATGTTCAGCGTGCGCAGGCGACGCACCAGGCGGTTGTAAACCATCTCCCGCTTGTGGTCGGCCAGTACAATGCCGGCACGCTGGTAAATCAGCTGGCTGATACGACGAAAGTGCGTATCAGACAACGGTAGCCGCTGCACCATCTGTGAGAGCAGAGTGGTGTTCTCATTCTGATCCAGTAACGTTGATTTTTTCATGTATAGCCACCCGGCAAAGTACGGATTAAAGAGATAAAAAGGGTTCAGTTTCCCCGAATGCCAGCGTAGCGTCAGACTGAAGCGCCTTTTTGCGCCGCAACCCTGACAGGCCTTAGTCATTCGCCTGTCCAACGCCGTGGTGACCGGTACCGCTTTCAGGTATCAGCGCGGCCTTCTGTCGTAATCACTACGCTGATGGCTCTGCCTGAGCGCACCATCTTAAGTGACATTGTCACGTTTTATCAGTCTGTTCTTCTGTCAGTGCCGCCCTTGCGGGCGGCCTGCGATTCAGAAGGTTTCCCAGTTGTCGTTTGCATTCGCGGCGGACTTACCGCCAGCGGCTAAAACCGGCACAGTTAAGGGATTCTTACTTTCTCTAACTTGGTTAACGGCCTGGCCGCCGAATTCTTTACGGATATTGAACGCGGAGACCGCTTGTTTTAGTCGGCTTGCCTGATCTTCGAGCGATGCGGCCGCCGCAGCGGACTCCTGTACCAGCGAGGCGTTCTGCTGCGTCACCTGATCCATCTCGGTTACCGCAATGCCAATCTGGTCGATACCGCGGCTCTGCTCGTCCGACGCCGAGGCGATTTCGCCCATGATGTCGGTGACGCGCGTTACGGCATTAACGATATCGTTCATGGTTGCACCGGCGACGCTGACCTGGTTGGAGCCGCTGTCCACCCGGCTGACCGAATCCTGAATCAGCGATTTGATCTCTTTTGCTGCCTGAGCACTGCGCTGCGCCAGGTTACGGACTTCGCCTGCCACCACCGCAAAGCCACGACCCTGCTCACCGGCGCGCGCCGCTTCCACCGCGGCGTTGAGCGCGAGGATGTTGGTCTGGAAGGCGATGCCGTCGATCACGCTGATGATGTCAGCAATCTTTTTCGAGCTGCCGGCGATTTCGTTCATGGTTTTCACCACGCCCGCCACCACGCTGCCGCCCTTCTCGGCGGTTTCTGAGGCGCTGAGCGCCAGCTGAGAGGCCTGACGAGCGTTCTCGGCGTTCTGCTTCACCGTGGCGGTGAGCTGCTCCATGCTGGCTGCAGTCTCCTCCAGCGAGGCCGCCTGCTGCTCGGTACGGGCGGAAAGATCGTTGTTACCGGCGGCAATTTCACTGGCACCGGTGTAGATCGCATCGGATCCGTCACGTACCCGGCTCACGGTAGAGATCAGCTCCTGCTGCATGTGTTGCAGCGAGGCCAGCAATTCACCGATTTCGTTACGGCTTTCAACCTCAATCTTCTGCGTCAAATCACCGGCGGCAATATGGCGAATGTGGGCAATGCTGCTTTTCAGCGGCGCGACCAGTAGCTTCTGCATACCGCTCCACACCAGCAACATTACGCTCAGCGAGACGATCAGCACCAGGGTCAGCATCCAGATGGTACGCTGCCAGGCGCTTTCATTGGTCGCCACGCCGTCTGCCATCAGCTGATTGATCACCTTCTGCCAGTTGGCATAAGAGGCACCCATGCGATCCTGAAATCCCTGGGTAGGCTGATCGATAAACGCCTGAAACTGGTTGGTGGTAAAAAACACCGTCAGCTCATCCAGCGCCTGACGATAGGCTTTGTAATCGTTCAGCAACGCCTGTACATCCGGTGCTGTGCGGCCTTCGTCGCTCAGCGTGGCGTTGAACACCGCCATCGAACGATCGGCGGTTTCCAGCTCGCTTTTCGCCAGCGTGACCAATTTAGCCACCGCGGCGACGGATTCGGCTGAGGTTGCATCCTGCAAATGTTGAATACCGGCGCGGTTCAG
The DNA here is from genome assembly GCF_001517405.1 of Duffyella gerundensis. Classification (NCBI taxonomy): domain Bacteria; kingdom Pseudomonadati; phylum Pseudomonadota; class Gammaproteobacteria; order Enterobacterales; family Erwiniaceae; genus Duffyella; species Duffyella gerundensis. The sequence goes on from NZ_LN907827.1 coordinate 2,280,112, forward strand.
CGTGTTACGCGCCTGTACCAGCGAGACCCATGAGGTGCCCATTGCGCGTTGCAGGTTGCTCATCTGTTGGCTAAAAGCAAAATTATCCTTATCCGCTTTTACGGTGTGAAAAAACATGCCGCCCATGGCAAGTTGAATAACAGCGAATAACACCAGCACGCCCAGCAGGCCGGTGACGATACGAATACGCTTTAGCATAGAAACCTCTTTTATTGTTGGTTCCTGAGTTATCGACCGATTCTGTTTGGGCTTTATCGCCTGCGCAGCGATCTCAGCTGTTTATCTGTACAGCCCGCATTTTTGACATAAAAAAGGCGGAGTTTCCTCCGCCTGTAGCAGATTATCCTGCTAATCAGAAAGTTTCCCAGTTATCCGTCGGCGGTGTGCCCGCCGCGGCACGCAGCACCGGCTGTGGCACTACCCGGCTCAGCGGCTGGCTGGTGCGTCCGCTACCGCTGTTGCTGATGCGGAACACCGATACTGCCTGACTCAGGCGGCTCGCCTGCGCTTCCAGCGACGAAGCCGCCGCAGCCGATTCCTGCACCAGCGAGGCGTTCTGCTGCGTCACCCGATCCATCTCGGTCACCGCCTGGCCGACCTGATCGATGCCGCGGCTCTGCTCATCCGACGCTGAGGCAATTTCGCCCATGATGTCGGTGACGCGCGTTACCGCGCTAACGATGTCGTTCATGGTGTCACCGGCGACGCTGACCTGCGCCGATCCGCTGTCCACCCGGCTGACCGAATCCTGGATCAGCGATTTGATCTCTTTTGCCGCCTGGGCACTGCGCTGGGCCAGGCTACGCACTTCGCCTGCCACCACCGCAAAGCCACGCCCCTGCTCCCCGGCACGCGCTGCTTCCACCGCGGCGTTCAGCGCCAGAATATTGGTCTGGAAGGCGATGCCGTCGATTACGCTGATGATGTCGGCAATCTTCTTCGAGCTGCCGGCGATATCGTTCATGGTTTTCACCACGCCCGCCACCACGTTGCCGCCCTTCTCGGCGGTGGCTGAGGCGCTGAGCGCCAGCTGTGATGCCTGACGGGCATTCTCAGCGTTCTGCTTCACCGTGGCGGTGAGCTGCTCCATGCTGGCCGCGGTCTCTTCCAGCGAGGCCGCCTGCTGCTCGGTACGGGCTGAGAGATCGTTGTTACCGGCGGAGATTTCGCTGGCGCCGGTAAAGATGGCATCTGAACCGGTGCGCACGTCGCTGACCGTGCGGACCAGCTCCTGCTGCATGTGTTGCAGGCTCGACGCCAGCTGGCTCATTTCGTTACGTCCTTCCACCGCGATCGACTGGGTTAAATCGCCCGCCGCAATGGCGCGGATGTTGCCGATGATCGCATTGAGCGGCAGAATCAGCACGCTACGCAGGCCAAACCAGCTGGCCAGGATTACCGCAAACACCACAGCCAGCACCAGGCCAATCACCCACATCATCTGCACAAAGGCCGCGTGATTCTTCGCTTCGCCTTTGGCCGCCATTGATGCCTGCGCCTCACGCCATTCGGTATAGGCTTTCTGCATCTCGCCCTGCTTCTGCTCAATGTTGAGTTTCAGCATGCCCTGCAGATCGTTGGCCTGCATCAATTGCAGCATCATCTTCAGTGCTTCGTTATAGCTGCCGTAACGGCTTTCCAGCTCATCGGTAATGCGGGTATCGAAATTCGGCAGCTCCGGCAGGTTGTAATAGATCTTGTAGTGCGCCTCGGCATCCGCCAGCAGCTGCTGCGTTTTGGCAATAACGCTGTCAAGATTACCGCCGTTCATGTTTTCCACCGCGCTGCTCTGCATACGTAGCATGCCGCGGTTAAGCTGAATGCGCGTCTGGTTCAGCGCAATCCACGCATCGGTCATTGAGGTGACGTTTTCCGTCGCCAGCTGTGAAACGGCAAAGCTCGCTTTGTCATTTTCCAGCGCCCGGAAACTGAGCCAGCTGGAGGAGAGCTGGATAATACCGAACAGGCAGAGCACCGCGACCAGGCTGGTCACGACTTTGATTCTTTTAAACATGGTTATCCCTGAATTTGGAAAAAAACTAACGAGGGCGTTATCGGCGCGAACGCCATAGCGATTAGGTATTTTGTGCGCTGCCTGGATCCGTATTACCGGCGCGTGGGTCAGTCCGACCCGGCGTGTTTTACGCGGCGCCCCTTGAGAAGGCACGCGTCAGGGCGACGTCAGACGCCGCCCTGGGTGTTTTAGAAGGTTTCCCAGTTGCTGTCACCAGCTGGCGCGCTGGCCGCTGCACGCAGCACCGGCTGCGGTGCCACACGGCTGGTCGGCTGGCTGGCGCGCACGCTGCCGCTGATGCGGAACACCGATACCGCCTGGCTGAGACGACTCGCCTGCTCTTCCAGCGAGGCCGCCGCCGCCGCTGACTCTTCCACCAGCGAGGCGTTCTGCTGCGTCACGCGATCCATCTCGGTTACCGCCTGGCCAACCTGATCGATACCGCGACTCTGCTCGTCCGACGCCGAGGCAATTTCACCCATGATGTCGGTAACGCGGGTTACCGCATTGACGATGTCGTTCATGGTGGCACCGGCGACGCTGACCTGGTTGGAACCGCTGTCGACGCGGCTGACCGAATCCTGAATCAATGATTTGATCTCTTTCGCCGCCTGGGCGCTGCGCTGCGCCAGGTTACGGACTTCACCCGCCACCACCGCAAAGCCTCGGCCCTGCTCACCGGCACGCGCCGCTTCCACCGCGGCGTTGAGCGCGAGGATGTTGGTCTGGAAGGCGATGCCGTCGATCACGCTGATGATGTCAGCAATTTTCTTCGAGCTGCCGGCGATTTCGTTCATGGTTTTCACCACGCCCGCGACCACCGTCCCGCCCTTCTCGGCGGTTTCCGAGGCGCTGAGCGCCAGCTGTGATGCCTGACGAGCGTTCTCGGCGTTCTGCTTCACCGTGGCGGTAAGCTGCTCCATGCTGGCTGCAGTTTCCTCCAGCGAGGCCGCCTGCTGCTCGGTACGCGCGGAAAGATCGTTGTTACCGGCGGAAATTTCGCTGGCGCCGGTAAAGATGGCGTCTGAGCCGGTACGCACGTCACTGACCGTACGGACCAGCTCCTGCTGCATGTGCTGCAGGCTGGATGCCAGCTGGCTCATTTCGTTCCGCCCTTCCACCGCGATCGGCTGGGTCAGGTCGCCCGCGGCGATGGCACGGATATTGCCGATGATTGCGTTCAGCGGCTGGATCAGCACGCTGCGCAGGCCAAACCAGCTGGCCAGAATCACCGCCAGCACCACCGCCATCACCAGACCAATTACCCACATCATCTGGGTAAAGGCTGCATGGTTTTTCGCTTCGCCTTCGGCTGAAATCACCGCCTGCGCTTCACGCCATTCGGTATAGGCAGCCTGCATCTCGCCCTGCTTCTGCTCAATGTTGAGCTTGAACATACCCTGCAGATCGTTGGCCTGCATCTGCTTCAGCATCGCTTTCAGCGCATCATCGTAGGTGGCATAGCTGGCTTCCAGCTTGTCGCGGACGCGGACATCAAAACCCGGCGTGGCGGGCAGGTTGTAGTAAACCGTGTAGTGCTTCTGCGCTTCGTCCAGCAGCTGCTGAGTCTGCGCAATAATACCGTCCAGCTGGCCGCCGTTAATCTTCGACGCCATATCGCTCTGCATGCGCAGCATGCCGCGGTTGAGCTGGATGCGCGTCTGGTTCAGCGCAATCCACGCGTCGGTCATTGAGGTCACGTTATCGGTGGCTATCTGTGAGACGGCGAAGCTGTTTTTATCGTTTTGCAGCGCCTGAACGCTCAGCCAGCCAGAGAACAGCTGAATAATGCCAAACAGGCACAGTACCGCGACCAGGCTGGTCACGACTTTAATTCGCTTAAACATGTTTACCCTTGGTGATTAATAGAAAACGGGAAATAGTAAAAAGACAACAACAGGCAGGTTATCGGCGAACGGCGGCGGGAGTTTAGAGAGCAACAGTCAGAAATGGCGAAAAAACGGGCAATTAACGCAATAAAACAGCAGCACGCGGCGGTGTAGCTGAATCGTGACAGGCGTCAGCGAGGCAGCGCGGATTGACGAAAAAAAAACAGCCCGGGCGATCGGTATCGCCGCGGGCTGTCAGGCAGGATTATGCGCTACGCAGTGTATCCACTAGCGCCATCTCGTCGCTGTTGAGCAGCTTCTCGATGTCGACCAGAATCAGCATACGCTCGCCGAGCGCACCGAGGCCGGTCATGTATTCGGTTGACATGGTCACCGCGAATTCCGGCGCCGGGCGGATCTGATCCTGGGTCAGCGACAGCACGTCAGAGACGCCATCAACCACGATACCCACCACGCGCTGTACCAGATTCAGGACGATCACCACGGTGTTGTCGTTGTACTCGACATCGGGCTGGTCGAACTTCAGACGCAGGTCGATGATCGGCACGATAACGCCGCGCAGGTTGGTCACGCCTTTGATAAACGACGGGGTGTTGGCGATACGCGTTACCTGATCGTAACCGCGAATCTCCTGCACTTTCAGGATGTCGATGCCGTACTCTTCATCACCTAAGGTGAATACCAGAAACTCCTGGCCTACGGTTTCGCCAGCCAGTTTCGTAACGGTTGCCATTCCACTCATTTTTTTACCCTTTTTGGTTTCGGTTACGCTGCGGCGCCGGCCACACGCTTCTCACGGTTCAAAGTTTGCAGTGCGGAGACATCAACAATCAGCGCAACACTGCCATCGCCAAGGATGGTGCCAGCGGAAATGCCCGGCACCTTGCGGTAGTTACTTTCGAGGTTTTTCACCACCACCTGATGCTGACCAATTAACTGGTCTACCAACAACGCATAGCGCTTGCCGGCGCTTTGCAGGATCACCACGATGCCCTGCGTCGCTTCGGTTTTCGCATTCTTCACGTCGAAGACGTTCCACAGCTCAACCAGCGGCAGATATTCGCCACGCACTTCCAGCACGCGCTCGCCACCGGCCAGCGGTTTCAGGTCGTCCGCCAGCGGCTGCAACGATTCCATTACGGCGTTCAGCGGCAGAATAAACACCTCATTCGCCACGCGCACCGACATGCCATCAAGGATAGCGAGCGTCAGCGGCAGCAGAATGCGAATGGTGGTGCCTTTGCCCTGCTTCGAGGAGATTTCGACGTGGCCGCCCATCTCCTGAATATTACGTTTCACCACGTCCATGCCGACGCCGCGTCCGGAGACGTCGGTGACCTGCTCAGCGGTGGAGAAGCCTGGGGCGAAGATCAGCATGCCAACGTCTTCGTCGCTCATGTTCTCGCTGACCGGCAGACCGGAAGAGAGCGCCTTGGCGAGAATACGTTCACGGTTCAGACCGGCACCGTCGTCAATCACTTCGATACAGATGTTGCCGCCCTGATGTTCCGCTGAAAGCGTCAGGTTGCCTACGGCATCTTTGCCGTTTTCCAGGCGTTTTTCCGGCGATTCAATCCCGTGGTCGAGGCTGTTACGCACCAGGTGCGTTAACGGATCGATAATGCGTTCAATCAGGCTCTTATCGAGTTCGGTTGAACTGCCCATCAGGGTCAGTTCCACTTCTTTGCCCAGTTTGCTGGCCAGATCGCGCACCAGACGCGGGAAGCGACTGAAGACATATTCCATCGGCATCATACGAATCGACATCACCGATTCCTGCAGATCGCGGGCGTTACGCTCAAGCTGACCCATGCTGTTCAGCAGGTCGCCGTGCGCCACCGGATCCAACTCGCCGGAACGCTGTGCCAGCATCGACTGGGTAATCACCAGCTCGCCGACCAGGTTGATCAGCTGATCCACTTTCTCTACCGCCACGCGAATACTGCTTGATTCGCTGGTTTTCGCCGGTGCAGCAGCGCGTTTCGCTTCGCGTTTGGCCGGAGGTGCAATCTCGGTGACGCTGGCCAGCGCAGGCGCGGGCTCGGCCTCTGGCGCGGCAGCAGCCGGTGCAGCTTCAGCGGCCGGCGCTGAGGCATCCGGGAAATGAATCTGCGACTCTTCGATCACGAAGCAGAGCACCGCCACGATGTCATCTTTACCGACGGAATCGATGTTAGCTTCCAGGGTGTTTTCCCCTTCCACCACGTTGCTCAGCGTGCCGAGGTTACCCAGCTCTTCGCGCATCAGCTTCACTTCGCCGCTTTTCAGCTCGGTGAGTTTCACGCGCAGGCCGCTGTTGGCAACCGCTGCGGCGGCCGTTGTCGGCGCGGCAGCAGCAGGTGCTACCGCTTCGCCTTTGGCTTCCAGCGCCAGCTGACGTAAAGCTTCACAGATGTACTTGAAGCTTTCCTCGTTCGGTTCCTGCCCGGTTTTATAGGCATCGAGCTGTTCCTGCATAATATCTTTGGTTTCCAAAAACAGGTTGATGATGTCGGTGCTGAGCTGCATTTCGCCGCGACGAGCACCATCCAGAATGTTTTCCAGAATGTGGGTAGTTTCCTGTAGTACACGGAAACCAAATGTTCCTGCACCGCCTTTAATGGAGTGGGCGGCACGGAAAATGGCATTGAGCTGCTCGGAGTCCGGCTCCTGCGGGTCGAGACCCAACAGGTGCTGCTCCATATCGGCCAGCAGCTCGTCTGCCTCGTCAAAAAACGTCTGGTAAAAATCGCTGATGTCCATACTCACGGGATCACCTCTGCTGTGAGGAGCGGTCTTGTTATTGCGTCGCGTTGGCAGGTGCCGCTACGGGAGCAGGCGCTGCTGGCGCAGTAATTTGTTCAATGCTGGCGACGTCATTGACCGCCATCGCATCACTTTCGGTATTCTCTTTTTCAATCGCGGCCTCAGTGTCATGGTTCAACACCAGCAGGCTCATACGCCGGTTCACGGCATCATCCCCGCCGCGATTTTTCAGTTTCATGGTGTCGGACATGCCCACCACGCGCAGCATCTTGTCAGAAGCCAGGCCACCGATAACCAGTTCCCGCCGCGAGGCGTTGGCACGATCGGTAGAAAGCTCCCAGTTGCTGTAACCACGCTGTCCGTTGGCATACTGAATGTCATCGGTATGGCCAGCGATACTGATTTTGTTCGGTATATCATTCAAAATCGGTGCAATGGCCCGCAGGATATCGCGCATATAAGGTTCCACATCCGCGCTGCCGGTTTTAAACATCGGCCGATTCTGGCTATCAATAATCTGAATACGCAGCCCCTGCTCCACCATGTTGATGATCAGGTGCGGACGGAGCGCCTTCAGTCGCGGATCCGCTTCGATCAGCTGATCGAGTTTTTCCCGTAACCGGTTAAGGCGAATATCGTCCAGCTTGCGTTTTTGCGCCTCCATATCAATCTTCGGCTGCTTGTTCACTTCACCCTGCTTTTGCGTGGGATCGTCACCGCCGCCTGGAATGGGGCTGGAGCTGTCACTGCTGCGCTGGCCACCGGTTACCGCCACTTTCAGCGGCGTCTTAAAGTAATCGGCAATTTGCACCAATTGCTGAGGGTTAGAGATCGAAATTAGCCACATCACCAAAAAGAAAGCCATCATGGCGGTCATAAAGTCGGCGTAAGCGATTTTCCATGAGCCGTGACTGCCCTCATGCTTTTTATGTTTGCGCCGTTTGACCAGCACGATCGGGTGATTATCGTGTTTCATCAGCAGTTATTCCGTTTTAGCCGGTGACTTGGCATTACGTACGTGTTCTTCCAGTTCAGTGAACGACGGGCGTTCGGTGGAATAGAGCGTTTTACGGCCAAATTCCACGGCGATCTGCGGCGCATAGCCGTTCAGGCTCGACAGCAGCGTCACCTTGATGCATTGCATCATCTTGGTGGTTTCCGCACATTTCTGCCGCAGCACGTTAGCCAGTGGCGAAATAAAGCCGTACGCCAGCAGGATGCCGAGGAAAGTTCCCACCATGGCGTGTGCAATCAGCGCGCCCAGCTCAGCGGCCGGACGGTCTGCTGACGCCAGCGCGTGCACCACGCCCATTACCGCCGCTACGATACCGAACGCCGGCAGGCCGTCGCCGATTTGCGCAATACTCTGCGCCGGGACGTCACACTCGTGTTCGTAGGTTTCGATCTCTTCGTCCATCAACGCTTCGATTTCAAAGGCGTTCATGTTGCCGCTGACCATCAGGCGCAAATAGTCGTTGATGAAATCCACCAGCCGGTTATCGGCCAAAATGCGCGGGTAATTAGCGAAAATTTCGCTCTCTTTTGGATTGTCGATATCGCTTTCTAGTGACAGCATGCCCTGCTGACGCGATTTAGCCATCAGCCGGTAAAGCAACGCCATCAGGTCCATATACACGGCTTTGTTGTATTTCGAACCGCGGAACAGCAGCGGTAACGCTTTGCCCGTGGCTTTGATCGCCTTGCCGTTGTTGCCAACCAGGAAAGCACCCAATCCGGCGCCGCCGATAATGATCAGCTCCGAAGGTTGATAGAGCGCGCCAAGATGGCCACCGACCATCATGTATCCGCCCAGTACTGAGCCCAGTACCACGATGTAGCCCAAGATAACCAGCACAATAAATCCTTACGTCTGTAACGTGTTGGTGGAAGTTAAGCCAGAGAGCCGAAGGTGTCGTTTCTGAACGCGGAGCAAAAAAAAAGCAGCGGTCAAAAACCGCTGCTGGATGCATCTCACGTAGCGAACAAACTTAAACGGCGTGTTTAACCTGTTCATCCAGCAGTTGTGAAATGTTATCGGCAGATTCTACCGAAAGTTTACGCCTTTTTACCGCACGAGATGGCGGCTGGCACAGGCTGCAGCAGAAGCTACCGACCGGCTGATGCGCATGATTAATAAAGCTTCCATGGCATGATTTACAGTCAGATAACTCCAGCATGCCGCTTTCAACGAATCGCACCAGGGTCCATGCACGCGTCAGCGCCAACAGGGGGCCCTCGTCCGATTGCGGACACTGTTCAAGGTAAAGACGGTAGGCTTTAATCACCGCATCCACGCCGCTGCACAGGCCGCTTTTCAGCAGGAACTGCCAGGCGTTACTGAAGATTGACGCGTGAATATTCTGTTCCCAGGTCATAAACCAGTCGGTAGAGAAAGGCAGCATGCCTTTTGGCGGTGGGCTGCCACGCAGTTCTTTATACAGCTTGATCAAACGACCACGGCTGAGCTGCGTTTCGCTCTCTAACATCTGGAGGCGTGCGCCTAAGGTAATAAGCTCCATCGCCAGCTGAATATCACGGGCTTCCTGAACGATACTTTTGTCGCTCATAATGCTGCCCTTTTCTTTGGTAACTCAGTGACTTTTGCTGATGCTTCACGCAGCAAACGGCTGGAGAGCAGGATGCCGGTATGGATCTGCTGTAAGTCATCCACGCGCGATTCTTGCGTCAGGCGGTTGATCAGGTTGTGATCGTTAAAGCGGAACTGACACACCAGCTGATTGGTTTCAGCTAATTTCACCATATCTGGAAGGGTCAGTTTTGCCAACGTGTCAGCCATGGCTTCATCAATACCCAGGCGAAACATTGCGGACGCTTTTTCCTGATTAATTAAACGTTGCGCTAACAGTAAATAAGACAAGTTGATGTCGTAAATATGCTTGAGTAATTCAGATGTACCCATTTTGTTTTCCATCCTGACTGACACGACTTTTAACGTTCGCGGCACTATCCCGCGCTTGAGTTTGTTGGTTGGTAAATCTAAAGATGGCAAAACGTTATTAGGTATAGAACCAAACATGCACTGTTATCTGTTCGCATCCCAGAGGGGTGCTGATGCAGTAATTAGTCATAACTCCAGGCCAATCTTTCTTTGAATCCTCGTCCTCTTCCGTGACGTTCGCTTACATCTTTTTAAGACTATTCCTAAAAACAACGCAACTCTAGCTGCTCTAATTTCTACATACAACGAATATTTTGCGAAATTTTAGATAAAGTGTGATCTCCATCACACTTTTAAGGCAAATTCTTTACCTGAACCATCAGCATAGCTTTTGAATAGGTCGATTTTTGACCTATTTTGGGTTTTTCTTTACAAAACTGGACACAACTACGCATTTCTGAATAGAAATGATTAGCTTTTAGACTCTCAGGATCGATACGTTGTCAAATCGCGGCTAGCGCCCTATTAAACGCTGGTTTTTTAATTTTATGCAGCGTTATTCACTGTTATGCCTGGGAATTTACCCCCTATAAATTAGTGACTTAGCGTTACAGTTCCCCTTATGGATAGCTGTACAAGGCAATAAAAGCGGCTTTTTGCGATCGGCAGAGATAAGCGGGTGTTAACAGAGTGAGGGTTATGTCAGCGGGGAAGAACCAGATGTAACAATGAGTTACATTAACAGCATAAATGTATTTCAGAAAAGCGCAGTCTGAGTGCAGTAAACATCGGCCGCAAAATGGCAAACTTTAGTGCTTTCCTTAAATTTGTCATCCGGCGCTCATCTTTTTTTATCGACCTTCAGGCCTGACGGTAAAAAGCATTACCGCTGTTGATGCACGGCGAAAAATTCAAGACCAATCAAAGGTAAAGTCCTGATAACCTGACTGCCAGCCCGCGAAATCAGCACGCATAATTACTGACTAAGATAATTCTTAGAGTCCGTCAGCATAAAATGCTCTTTGCTTACCCGGGCGACAGACATAAAAAAAGGACGCCGAAGCGTCCTTGTTTATTTCAGGGTGAGTCAGGCCAGCCTGGGCAAGCTGGTGACCTTGTTATCATCCTGCGTCGCATCATGACGCGCGTCGATCGCACGCAGATCTTTCAGGAAGCTTTCACGCCATGCGCTGATGTCATTTTTGCGCAGCACCGCCATCATGTCGTTGTAACGCGAAATGCGTTCGGTGCGCGGCATGGTCAACGCTGTGTTCAGCGCGGCGGCCACTTCATCGCGATCGTAAGGGTTAACGATCAGCGCCGAGGTCAGCTCGTTCGCCGCACCGGCAAAGCGCGACAGTACCAGCACACCCGGATCGTCCGGGTCCTGCGCCGCCACATACTCTTTCGCCACCAGGTTCATGCCGTCACGTAACGGCGTCACCAGACCCACATCGGTCAGGCGGAAGATTTTCATCAGCAGACGACGATCGAAGTGCTGGTTGAGATAATAGAGCGGGGTCCAGCCCAGCGTGCCGTACTTACCGTTAATACGCCCCGCTTCCGTCTCCAGCTGATGACGAATGTCCTGATAGGCCTGCACATCGCCACGCGACGTAGGAGCAATCTGCGAATAGCGGATTTTGCCACGGTGTTCCGGGAAGTTTTCCAGCAGCGCTTCATACGCCAGGAAACGTTCCGGCAAGCCTTTGGAATAATCGAGACGCTCACAGGCAATAATGTTTTTCGCATCGCCCAGCTCGCGCTTCATCGCGGCCATTTTTGGCGGCAGCGGGCCTTCAGCCATCTCTTTGATGCTGTCCGGCTCAATGCCAATCGGATAAACCTCGGTCGCGAAGGTGTGGCCAAACGCGTGATGCAGCTTATCGCCCGTGCTTTCCAGCTCAGTCAGCTGGGTCAGGCAATCAATGAACGCCACGCGATCGTTTTCGGTCTGGAAGCCCAGCAGATCATAGTCACACAGCATTTCCAGCAGCTCTTCGTGCGGCGGCAGCGCGTTGAAAATCTCTGGCGTCGGGAAAGGAATGTGCAGGAAGAAGCCGATGCGGTTAGTAATGCCCAGCTTGCGCAGCGCGGCAGCAAACGGCAGCAGATGGTAATCGTGGATCCACAGAATATCGTCCGGCTGAATCAGCGGCTGCAGGCGGCGAGCCAGCTTTTCATTGACGTCACAGTAACCTTCCCAGGCTTCGCGCTGGAACTGCACCAGATCGAGACGGTAATGGAAGGCGGGCCAGACTACCGTGTTGGAGAACTGGCAGTAGTAAAGATCGTATTCGTTCTGATCAAGAGGGAAAGAGGCATAGGTGATGCCATCGTGCTCGACGATGCCCAGCTCTTCATCTTCCTCTTCTGTGACGGCGCTGATTTCGCCATCCCAGCCAAACCACAATCCACCGGTAGTTTTTAACGCATCAAGTATGCCGACTGCGAGGCCACCGGCGCTCGCTTTTGAACCATCCGGGATAGCGATGCGGTTAGATACGACCACTAAACGACTCATAACCTTAACTCCTTACCGACGTTGTCTTGTCTTGCTCTAATTGTAATGTGATCTGCTCCAGCCAGGCGTAAACCTCGCTAACGCCTTTAAGGCGATAACCGGCCTGGCTGGCGCCTTCGCCGACCTTCACTGAAATTCCGTTCAACGCGTTGACGGCGAGGAATCCTTTCTCATCAGTTAAGTCGTCACCAATAAATATCGGGATGCGTCCGATAAAAGGCGCTTCCTGCATAAATGCGCCGATCGCCGCGCCCTTGTCGATGCCCAGCGGTTTAATTTCCACCACGCATTTGCCTGGCTGCAACGCCAGCGCCGGATACTGCTCCACCACCGACTGAGCCAGCGCGAGGATCGGCTGCTCATATTGCATCGCCTGGCGATAATGCAGTGCAAAAGCCATGCCTTTGCTCTCCAGCTGCGTGCCCGGCCAGCCGTTGATTTTCTCGGTCAGCATGGCGCGCAGAGTTTGCTCAACCTCAGCCGGCAATGTGGTGCGATGCATCTCGCCGCTGGCATCGCGGCGCTCTGCGCCGTGCACACCCGCCATCGGCGGCAGTAACGGTGCAGCCAGCTGCTCCAGCTCATGCACCGGACGGCCGGAAACCAGCGCCATGGCACCCTGCGTTAAGGTGGCGATCTGCTGCAAAGAGGCGATAACGGAATCGGGAATGAAAACATCTTCGGGACGAGGCTGAATAGCGGCTAACGTACCATCAACATCAAAAAAGAAGGCGTAACGTCCGCCGCTTAATGCGGGTAATGGTGCGTGTTCAATCAGTACGCTGGTCACTCCTTTCCTCCTGGTCGCGTGTGATGACAGGCATCATTCACGTCATTAAATTACTTGCTGCCAGCAGAAAGGGTAAAACCGTTGAAGTCAGACGTTTCTGACATAGAGTCGGTGAGGTGAAACGCGATGGTGTTAAGACGTTCTGTTTTCTCCTGAAAACCGGTTCAACACGTGTACTCGCAACTGCCTTTCTGCGGACATGAACAGCATTCAGTATAGCCACTCTTCGGGGGGTTGCCAGACGAAGCGGCAGCGCCACGCTGGTACTGACGCGGCCAGGCAGCTTTTTTCTCAAAAAATTGTTCTGCATCCCTGAACACTGGAAATCCTTACAGCACGGCCTCTTCCGACCGGTTTTTCTGTTTCTTCCTGTTAATAAACAAGCAGAAACCGCGCAAAATAGCGGCAACGCGTCAGCCGCCAGCAGCATGATATTCAGAAACATCCGAGCAGACACAGCGCATCATCAGGGGGATTTGCTTAATAACCAGACGATAACCGCCGGTCAATGCCGACACGCTGCTGATTATGCTAGCCAGCTTAGGGAACGATGGCTACTCCGCTGAGGTATGTGATTCAGGCGAAAGAGAGTGCAGGTAAAATAAAGCGGCTTGTTAGCCAGTCTCCTGGTGCACTCTGATAAGACCTCTTAACCGGTCTTATCAGAGGCAGAAATGGCTAATCTTATCCTTAGTGATACCAGCGCGAGTGTCAGCGAGCTGAAAAAAAACCCCATGGCTACCGTTGAAGCCGGTGCCGGCATGCCAGTGACGATTCTTAACCGAAACCAACCCGTATTCTATTGTGTGCCTGCGCATCTGTACGAAAAAATGCTTGAAATCATTGACGATCAGGAGCTGGCAACGCTAGTAAAAGCACGCGAAAATCAGCCTTTGCTTGATCTGGATTTGGATTTGGACTGAAGGATATGGGCTATACAATTAAAATCAGGGAAGAGGCGCTGAAAGAATGGAATGGGCTCGACAGCATCATTCGTGAGCAGTTTAAAAAGAAGCTCAAAAAGCCGCCTGAAAATCCGCACATCCCTGCAGCACGGTTAGCCGGTATGCCAGACTGCTATAAAATCAAGCTCAGGGCATCCGGCTTCAGGTTGGTTTATCAGGTGATGGATGATGTGCTGATTGTCGCCGTGGTCGCGGTAGGTAAACGAGAGCGTAGCCAGCCCTATAAGCTGGCGAGCGAAAGATTACGTTGATGGCCTGAAAGCGCATTGTTTACCCGACTTATTTAACCACGAGAAGTTCATCAAGACAGGTTGTATAGCGCGGGCTCAACATCTCCCGCTTCATCAGCCACGGGTTATCGGTGCCCTGACCGGCAAACCATACTTTACCCATGCCAGAGCGATTGATCTTATCCAGAGCAAACATCAACGCCTCTGCCCCCGGCTTAGGCTGGTTTTCACTGAACATATCCAGCTGAGCAATGCCCGTCTGATAGAAGTCACCCAACATGATGCCCGCCTTGGCATAGCGATATCCCTGACGCCAGATGGCCGCAAGGCCGCGATGAGCCAACCGGATAATGTCGCGGGTGTCACTGGTCGGATATTCACAGATCATCGATACCGAATTGGCATATTGCGGCTCATCGCCGTGACGCGCCGTGGCGATAAACACGCCAACGTGTCGACAGTTTGACCTCTGCTCACGCAGTTTCTCAGCCGCGCGTGTCGCATAGGTGACCACCGCATGCTGCATATCCTCCAGTTCAAGGATGCGTTTTCCAAAGCTTCTTGAGCAGATTATCTGTTGTTTGGGCGGCGGGGCCTCTTCAAGCGCAATGCACGATTCGCCATTGAGCTCCCGAACGGTTCGTTCGAGCACCACGTTAAAGTTTTTTCGAATCATCGCGGTGTTGCAGTTAGCCAGGTCGATAACTTTATTGACGCCGATTGACTGTAAACGCTTTTGTAGACGTCCGCCGACGCCCCACACTTCGCCAATATCGATCAGTGCCATCAGCTTTCGCTGACGCTGCGGGCAGGATAGATCAATAACACCCTGGGCTTTGGTCCACTTTTTGGCGGCGTAGTTAGCCAGCTTAGCCAGCGTTTTAGTGGGCGCGATGCCGACGCCCACCGTCAGTCCGGTATGGCGCAACACGGTGCTGCGCAGATGATGCCCAAACGTCTCCAGCACCAGGCAGCTGCTGACGCCGGTGAGATCCATAAAGGCCTCATCGATGGAATAGACCTCCAGCGCGGGGCCTTCGGCGCTTAACACGGTCATCATGCGATGGCTCATATCGGCATACAGCGTATAGTTTGAACTGAACACCACCACCCCCTGCCGCTGCAGTTGCTGCTTAATTTTAAAATAGGGTTCACCCATTTTTAAGCCCAGCGCTTTGGCTTCCGCGGAGCGCGAAATAATACAGCCATCGTTATTCGAGACCACCACAATGGGCCTTCCCGTTAAGTCAGGCCTGAATACCGTTTCGCAGGTGGTATAAAAATTATTCGCATCGATTAGCGCAAACATTTATTCCACGCCCGCGATATGTTGGCCGTCGCAATAATGACCACCAGGATGAAAGCGGTGGTGTAACACTGGCGCAGGCGGGCAGCGCGGCGTGAAACAGGGGGTGATGGCCATCGGCCATGTCAGGTGATAAGCAGGCTGCATGATTGCACCCTCAACAAATACTGTATTTACATACAGTATAGAGTGAGTTCTGCTAAATCAAGCCGCTTTCTGTAAAGGTTATCTTGCTGACGTGCCCAGCACCGCTTTTTATTAATGCGATTAAGGGGCAGACGTTATTATTTTCTGCGCGATGGCAGTCGGGAAATAGTGATGTTTATGATTGAATGACGCTGCGGATAAATAAGCACGATTAATGCCAGCGTCATTATTTCGTGCAGATCAGCAGAATGTGGAACGGGAATAGTGGCATGACATGGCGCGCGACGCAGAAGGTTGAAACCGCCCGGCGTCGCGCTCACCGCGCACTGATTAGCGCTTCAACAGACGCGGCAGCTGGTTTTCCAGCTCCAGCACACAGCTGTCCATCATCTTGCGGGTTTCTTCACTGACCTTCTGGTATTGATTAGCCCGCCAGTCACTTAACGCGGCGGTTTTTACCGCAGGCGCGCATTCAGAAATGATGTAGGCGCTGAATATATTGCCGCCTTCTGGACGCTTATAGAACAGCACGCGATAGGTTAAATCGTAGTTACTGTTGTCGGCGGACATATCGCTGTAGACCAGCGACCACTGCGCGGCACCGATATACAACGGCTGCGTGTAAGCGTAGCTGCTGCCCTGTTTGTCGAGCCACTGGCGAATCACCGTGCCCGCTTTCGGCGTCAGATAACTGGCGGTCGGTTCCGGCATTGCGTCAATGGCGTTGCCTTTGTAGTTGCTCTTATCAAAAGCGTTGCTGCTGATACCGCCGCCCAGCACCGCGGTCATCACCGACAGCCCCATGCCGACGCCGGACACTGCAGGCGTCACTTCGCGCAGTTTCGGATCGGCGTAGCGGTTATTGTTCATATCCGGTGGCGTAAAGAGGGTAGCAACCTCAAGGCTGCTGCCATTAGTCGATTTAACGACGGTGGGCTGCTGATGCGCGCATCCGCTTAACAGAGCCACGACGATGGCACCGGGAATAAACTTCTTGAATTTCACCTGTTATCCTTTTCTGGCTACAGCGGCAGCAGGCCGATCCACGGACCACAACATCGCTGATGAAGAGTGTGTGCAAGTAATAACGGACGCGGTGACGGAAACTTTATTTTTTGTTTGGCATGGCGCGCGAGTAAAAAGCCCGCAGGATGCGGGCCGGAGAAATTTTGTTGAACGGGCATCGCATCGCCGTAAGTCGCAGCGATAGCCGAGCGCGCGGTCAGTGCCTGCCGATCGCTTTGACCACCCAGGTCACTCGCCCAAACACCTGCAGCGTCTGTTCATCAGCGATAGCGATCGGCAGATACTTTTTATTGTGGGCCACCAGCTGCGTCACCGGCGTGGTGCACAGCTCCCTGATGGTGAAGGCACCGGCCACCGGCGCAATCACAATATCGCCGTGCGCAACCGGAACGGCGCGATCGACCACCACCATATCGCCATCGCTGAATCCGCGATCCTGCATGGCATCACCACGCAGCCGCATAAAATAGGTGGCGGTAGGATGGCCGACCATCAGCGCGTTGAGATCGATATCCGTTGCCAGACAGCCCGGCATCGCGTCCGCGCCTTCCCACGGTAGATGCGCAGCCTCGGACTGCCCTTTCGGCAGATGAACAGATGACATAATAACCCCCTTAATTACTGTATAAAAATACAGTATTATCCAGCGCCGGCGATTTACAAGCGCGCCGTGCGTAAAGTCAGGCATTGAGCGCGCAAGCGGCGCTTTTTAGCGCAGTCCGTTGAAAAAAAACGCGGTGCGCTTCTTAAGGTTGCCTTAATCTGTTTGCGCGACACTCGTGGCAATCAACGAGGAGAGCCCATGAAACGATTTATTTCCGCCCCGGTCAGCGAATATCTCAGCGTGATGTTTTGCATCGCCGTGATCCTCTGCTTTCTGCGCATCTGGTTTACCAGCTAACGCGCTACGCCGTATCGCCAAAAACAATGCGTGCCTGACAGCCCGCCTGCTGTGGACGGTTCTCCAGAAAGAACTGCGCCTGATGCAGCTGGACGATCCGCGTCACGATGCTCAACCCCAGCCCAATACCGCCGTAACGGCTGTCCATGCGGGTAAAGGCTTTGCTAAGCTCGCCGCGTTTGCTTTCATCTATTCCCGGCCCCTCATCCTGCACCATTAGCATCGGCAAGGCGCCGTGGCTGATGGTCAGCGAAATCACCGAATGCTCAGGGCTGTAGCGATGGGCGTTTTCCACCAGATTACGCAACAGCATTCTTAGCAGCGTGGCATCTCCGCGCACAATAACCTCATCGTGCATCGCCAGGCGCAGCGTCTGCTGGCGCGACAGCAGCATGGTGTGCAGCTCTGGCTCCATCGGCAGGATCACATCCTGTTTTAACGCCACGCTTTGATAGTTGCCCGAGGTAAACGACTGCCCGACGCGCGCCAGCTGCAGCAGTTGGGTAACGCTGAGCGTCATCTGATCCAGCCGCTGAATCAGCGGTTGCAGATCCAGAGCGTGTTTTCTTTCCAGCAGTTCAAGGTGCAGCCGCAATCCGGCCAGCGGCGTACGCAGCTCGTGCGCGACGTCGGCGGTGAACAGCCGCTCGCGTTCAATGCTGCCGGTCAGACGAGAGACCAGGCTGTTGATCGCCTGGGTCACCGCCTCAATTTCCAGCACCGATCCGGCGCAGTCTACCGGCGCCAGATCCTCTTCACTGCGATTTTCCAGCTGCTGTTGCAGCCTCGACAACGGTCGGGTAATCCACTTCACCGCCTGCAGGCAGAGCGCCAGCGCCAGCACAATCATCACCAGGCTCGGTACCGCCAGGCTGGCCACCGCCTCATGAATTTCACGTTCAACGTGCCGGTGCTGATCGTGCTTATAGAGCGCGGCATCCACCAGCAGCTGAATCTGCTCTTTGCTCTCATGCCACAGCCAGGCCACGCTGATCACCTGGCAGAACAGCAGAATCAGGCTGATGGCGATCAGCAGCCGAAAGCGCAGCGTGTTGCTGTAGCGCTGCAGCGCGCGTTTAGTCATGCGGGCTTCCTTCATCCTCAGGTTTGATCAGGGCGTAGCCGAAACCGCGCACCGTACGAATCGCCGCTTTGCCGATCTTGTCGCGCAGATTATGGATATGCACCTCCAGCGTATTGGTGGAGGGTTCGGTTTCCCAGTTATAGATGTCGTTATAGAGGATTTCGCGGTGCACCGGCTGCCCCGCCTTGAGCATCAGCCGTGACAAAATAGCGTACTCTTTGGGCGTTAACTCAAGCCGCTTGCCAGCGAGTTCGATTTGCCGGTGCGCCATATCCAGCGCCAGTGGCCCCACCCGCAGCTGGCTGTCGCCCTGATTCACATGACGGCGAATCAACGCCCGCACGCGCGCCAGCAGCTCATCCAGCGCAAAGGGCTTGATCAGGTAGTCGTCGGCACCGGCATCCAGCCCGGCGATGCGATCTTCAACGGTATCGCGCGCGGTAAGGATCAGCACTGGCTGCATCTTTTTCTGTCGACGCAGCCGCAGCAACAGCCGCAGGCCATCTTCATCAGGCAGGCCGAGATCGAGCACCAGCATGCTGTACAGCCCCGCGGCCAGATGCGCCTCGGCAGCCTGGCTGGTTGAGACGCCATCGCACACGTAGCCCTCGCCTTCCAGCGCCATGACCAGCCCCTGCAACAGCAACGCATCATCTTCCACAATCAGTATTTTCATCTACTTGCTGCTCCGACAGGCGCTGAGAATATCATCGCCGGACACATATTCGTGGGTTTGGGTGCCGGTTAATCCCAGCATGGTGGAGAACAGATTATCCTGCGAATAATCCAGCGTCGCCGCCTGTTTATTCAGGCAGTGCATATCAATGCCGTAACGCTGCCGGTAATCGGGCGAGAGCCAGATTACCATCGGCACATGCTTCTGCGCATCGGGCGCAATCGCATAGGGCATGCCATGCAGATACTCGCCGTTTTCACCCAGCGACTCGCCGTGATCGGAGAGATACACCAGGCTGGTGGTAAAACGGTCCTGATGTGACTTCAGCACGCCTATCGCCTTATCGACAATATAATCGACATACAGCAGCGTATTATCGTAGGTATTGACCAGCTGTGTTTGTGAACACTCCTGAATCTCGTTGGTGTCGCAGGTCGGCGTAAATTTGCGGAACTGCGGCGGATAACGATGATAATAGGTTGGCCCGTGGCTGCCGATAGTATGCAGCACAATCACGCCGTCTCCTTTCAGCTGCTGAATATAGGCTTCAAGTCCGTGAAACAGCACCTCGTCGTAGCATTCACCGTTGATGCACATACCCGGCAGGTCCAGACTGGTGATGTCCTGATGCGGTACCCGATCGCAGGCGCCTTTACAGCCGCCGTCGTTTTCATTCCACAGCACATTGATTCCGGCACGCTGTATGATATCCAGCACGCCTTCCTGATGGCTGGCCAGCGCTTCATCGTAATGTGCGCGTGGCATGTTAGAGAACATGCAGGGCACCGACACTGCCGTTGCGGTGCCGCAGGAGGTGGTATTGGGAAAGTAGGTCACGTCATCGTTGGCAAGCCGCGGATTGGTCAGCCGCGGGTATCCGGAGAGTGAGAAATTGCGGCCGCGCGAAGTTTCCCCCACGATCAGAATGGTCAGGTTCTTTTTGGCGCCGTTGAGCATCAGCGGATTGCGGTGCGCATCCTCACCGATTCTCACCAGCGGCTGATTCGTCAGGCGATGATGTTTGTACCACGACAGCGACGCCGCAATGCTGTTGGAAGGGCTTAAGCCTTTGATCAGCTCTTTGTTGTTGCGGAACAGCGAGGCGTAATCTTTATAGAAGCAGAGCGCCACCAGCAGGATCAACGCCACCGAAAGCAGCAGGCTGCCAGCACGCCAGGCCAGTGCTTTCCACCACGACGGCGCTTTTTTGATGCGGATCCAGAAAGCCACCGCCACCATCGCCACACCCGATACCAACAGGCTAAACAGCAGCTGCGGCGTCAGCAGCGCAAAGCTTTCTGATGCGGTGGTATCCAGCATATTCACAATCATTGAGCGATCGACCACGATGCCATAATTGTGAATGAAGTATTGTGCGCTCGCTGAAAGCATAATAAACAGCGCAATCAGCAGTTTATCGAGCCACACTAACGAAGCGAGCACCAGAACGATGTTAATCACGCTGATTACGACCAGCGGCATCGACAGAAACACCAGCACATTATGCGCCGTATGCAACGGCATGACGGCAAGCACCTGACGATACCAGGCGACATTTAAAAACAGCGCAATATAAGCAGAGAACAGCAAAATAAAAGCCACGCGGTTGAGCGTCGGCCTTTTTAACAGCGTCAGGCGCATAACAACAATCCGATCGATCACAGGGATAATCAGATTGTCAGAGCAAGTTTAGGAAAACCTTAAGAAGCTTAAGATTCGCGCTTCAGGTCGCCTTGATGACAAAAGTCACCACGCCAAATATCTCCAGCTCCGCTTCGCCATGCAGCGTCACCGGTGCATAGTGGCGGTTGTGCGGCACCAGTTGCACCTGTGGCCGCAGCCGCAGCTCCTTCACCGTGAATTCGCCGTCCAGCGCCGCCACGATGATTGCGCCATGTTCAGCAGTCATCGAACGATCAACCACCAGCAGATCGCCTTCGTTAATGCCCGCGTCGATCATTGAATCGCCACTGACCTTAACGAAGTAGGTCGCACCCGGATGTTTGATAATGAGCTTGTTCAGATCGAGGCGCTCTTCAATATAATCCTGCGCCGGGCTGGGAAAGCCGCAGGGCACGCGATCCATAAACAGCGGCAGGTGAATGAGCGCATCCAGCCCGGACGGCCGATAGATATCCATAATGTGTCGGTCTCAGATGTAACTGTATATAAATACAGTAATCGCGAAAGGCCCTGTTGATCAAGCGAGACGCCAACTATTTTTGTCAACGCGTGCTCGCGCCCCCGCTGTTAGCGGCCTGACGCGGCGTTATTGTCTACACTTAGCGCCAGGCTGCTCGCGAAATATGAGTTCGATGGCTTGAAAAGCAACGTATCGATCTCCACTGATTACAGACAGACCAAGCAGGAGTAAGTAAATGGCTATTGAATATGCAGTAATCGCTGGCGGCTGTTTCTGGTGTACCGAAGCGGTATTTAAAGACGTTATCGGCGTGGAAAGCGTGGAGAGCGGCTATACCGGCGGCGCGCGCCCTAATCCAACCTACGAGCAGGTATGCAGCGGTGCCACCGGCCATGCCGAAGCGATCCGTATCGGTTTTGATCCCGCTCAGGTCAGCTATGGCGATCTGCTCGATATCAGCTTTGTGACCCACGATCCCACCCAGCTGAACCGTCAGGGCAACGATATTGGTACCCAGTATCGCTCCGCCATCTTCCCGGCCAATGCCGAACAGGAAGCGGAAGCCAAAGCGGCTATCGCCCGCGCCCAGCAGGATCATGATGTGCCAGTGGTCACCACCATTGAGCCGCTGAAAGAGTGGTATCCCGCTGAGGCTTATCATCAGGATTACTGGGAAGGCGCAGGCCAGCGCAACGGCTACTGCATGGCGGTAATCCCACCGAAATTGCAGAAGCTGCGTAAGAGCTTTGCGAATCGGGTGAAAGCGTAATCCCTCGGGCGGAACCGGTTTCCGCCCTTTCTTCTTTCTGTTGTCTCACTGTGGTTTTCTCCCCTCTTCCATCGCATTTTTTGACCGCAAAAACAGGCGCTGTATGAGAGTTAACCGAACGAAACAGCAGGAAAAAATAGTGCTTGACCCAATTCCCGCGACTCCCTATAGTAGCGCCCCGTTGCCCCCCTGCGGGATGACGAGAAAAATTTGGTGAGGTGTCCGAGTGGCTGAAGGAGCACGCCTGGAAAGTGTGTATACGGCAACGTATCGGGGGTTCGAATCCCCCTCTCACCGCCAAATTTAGTAGGCCGTTGAGCGGATAAAACTGCCTGTAGACTGAATCCAAAAGACTACAGAAAGACAACGAACCTACACAAGAAGTACAAAAAAGTGTACGCCCCTTTTTGATGTACAGAAAAAGCCTCTGGTTAACGCCAGAGGCTTTTTTGTTTATTTCTGCTGAAAACCCACTATTTCAGAAGCTTAGCTATTAATTCAGGCTCGCCTCGGCAACCCGCAGTGCAAAATTATGGCAAGCAACAGAGCGCTTTCAGAATTCGTATTTCATCACCACGCTACTGCCCATCATTGCCTCTGATGATGGTTTTTTTCTGCTTATTAAAAGTTAGCTTAATGTCTGGCAAACAGATTTCGTACAGGTGATATCATCGGACAGAGTAACTGTTCGCTTTGGTAGTGATGTCGTCTTACGCTTGTTAGCGAGTCAGCTCAGAAGTTAACAGCCCGCTGATGCGCCCCCAAGTGAGATCGCTTATTCATCAGTGATAACTGCTCATATTTCTTATAAATCCTGCTGTTTATGCACCATGTTATGTAGTGCCAGCATGATGACACTTATGCCTATGCAGATTAGAAAGCCATATCCAAGCAAATGAAAAAGCCATATACCTGCCACGCCACCCGTCAGAAATGACATTAACGTAGAGAAATGTAGCCTTAATCTTTCAAGATAAACTGGGGCATCTTTTGGGGATTCCTTCCGTCTCACCACATCAAACAACATGGCCAACTCTATACCGATATCCGTCGACGTCCCTGATATGTGCGTCGTTCTGACGCGTGCATTGGATATCCGGGTTACCACGGCATTCTGAAGACCCATCAGGAAACTCAGACTCAGGATCAGCATGACGCCGTGAGAAAGCGGGTTCAGCCAAATTTCAACCGCGCCCAGTAAAACCAGGCCGATTCCTTCGATGATGATATTGAAGGCGTAAACCGCCCGCATGTTCTTCCTGCGGCCAGCATTTATCAGCAGGGTGGAGAACGCCGAACCGGCGATGAAAATACAGACAATCTCAAGAAAAAAGAGGCCTGGCACCAGATTAGCTTTAGCAAGATGATCAGAGAGTGAAGAGACGTTACCGGTCATGTTGGCAGAGAAAAAACCCACGACTTCAAATGCTGCTGTGTTCAGAGCGCCAGCAACAGCAGCAAGCGTACAAGCAAGTTTTGTATCCGCAGCATTGCTACGTAGATTCTCAGTGCTGATTAACATGGGGATTGCCGCGTTCAACTCAGGTAATCATATGATCTGCTGATCCCACAGCAGTAACAAGATGAATAAATTAAAAATGATACGCCTGCTTACCAGAGGTAAAAGTTACGCCATTATGCGGCGAGTATTTACCTCAGATACCTGCTGTTGAGATGAGTTTCATCCGCTGTTATGCGCGCATAGGGTGTTAAAACAAACAATGACACCCTGGGTAGCGCAGATTAACGCTTCGATAAGTTAAGGGATAATGACCTCATCTAATCCCATCCCCGCCCTTCCCACAGACTCAGTAATAAGAATCGCGGGGTTAGCCGAGCACGCTGAGACAAGATTAAAGACCTTGGCGAGCAGTTCATACCGGGTTGAAAAACTGATACAAACATACTCATCACGAGGAAGCTGATAAGTAGCGCCAGCATCACATCTGGCGCTATGCCTGAAACCATTTGCCGCCATACTGATTCTCAGTTTTCTCTGGGTAGTTTGCGTAGCATTCCGAAGCTCTACAGAAACAGTAAAACTTGCCATGGCAGCATCTCAGCTTGAGAGGGGTGTACTTAAGCATAATTTGGGCGCTGATAAGGGGTTAATTTTTAATTAAAAGAATTTGATCGTTTTGTTTCATCATAAAAATAAACAGTTTTTATCAAAAAAAATCATGACAGATCGATTTCTTTCAGGCCTCGCCACACTCTGCCCGCGGATTCGGTAACCATTATTCCTGGTACCGGAATGAAATTTGAAACGAGCAGATAAACATTATCCAGCACTCCATTACGTGAGAGATATCCTGAAAAAGTAAATTCGTCTCGAGGCAGCCTGAATTTAGCGCCAGATTTAGCGCTGATACTGTGCCTGAATCCGTTTTCATTCATTGCCTCTCTAAGGCGTCTGTAGTCGCCAGCGACATCAATTTCGCCACGCAATTCGATTGAAATGTTGAAACTTGCCATGTGAGTCACCGGATAGTCAACGCAGTTTAAGTTTACTTAACTACGGACTACTGCTCAAATAATGCGCGATAAATTTACTCAGACTCACTATGCTGCCTAATCGCAGCTTTTTGGCATCCGACAAAAAGCAGCAGGCAAAGCTGCAAGCGCGTTTTATCACAGAAGAAACGGGTGGTTGATTAAAGGTACGGGTGGCAGAAATTGAACGCGCATCAGCAGCCAGCTGGATGAAGTCATGCCGTTATACCATGCCCGTAAGGATGAAATTTAATCCACTTTTTTGGTTATCAGAATGAGGCAGGGATAAAGTGACTTACTCGTCAAAGGACTTCCACAACGCGCGCAAACCGCGCCATGCGTAGTTCTCTTGTTTTTATTTTTTGTTGTGAAGATAAATTTCCTTCCTCCGCATTCCCGGCAGATGAATTTTATGCGGCACATATCGCCTCCTGCTTAAGTTTGACTTAAGCATCACTAAAAAATCAGCCTGACAGGTTGAGGGGGTATTACATAGCTTTATATCCAATTTATGCCGAATAAAAGCCAACAATCACGTAATAAGCAAAAAACCATCAATTTTTACACATTATTTTGCGTAAATTTCCACCTTGTTTCGCCCGCTATTGTGCGGTCTGTTTTTCGTCCACTTTAAGGCGATTGCCATGACTGCAACCCGCGAGCTAGTGGTGCCGGTGGAAAAATCTGAGCAGGTGCCAGCGCGCCGTATCACAGCAGCGAATCGCTTCTTAAAAGCAGGCAGCGATCAAAGCCCAGCGCCCGGCTCAGTAACATGCGAAATCAGCTATTAATGGCGCATGAAGTGATGATGAAGCCATCCGCTGAGCAGAATGTATATTGTCAGTACAGGCTAAAATTCTATAAGCGAGTGTCAGCAAATAACCACGGAGTAACGACGCGCTTTTTGTATGCCCAGCGTTAATAAAGCGCATCGATATTGTACGCCTTATCACGTTATCCATTCATGCTATATCCCAAACGGATGGTATATGAGACAGTAAAGTCGACAATATTTCATCGCCGTCGCGTCACCCCGTTTCAATGCACCGAAGTCGACCTTCAGGTAAAGGCTTTTCTCTTCGGCTATCGATTGAGGTGAAGTCGGTTATGCAACCTGGTTTATCAGAAGAGAAAAGAGAGATGAGCAAAATAGTTTTGCAGGTGCATTATAAGGATACCGGACTCACTCACGATGAAGAATTCGCTAAAATCCCTCGGCTTGGGGAGATTATTAAACGCAACGATGACAACGGTGTCGCCGTAAAATATCGGGTCGAAGGGCGTACCGGAATGGGATACAGAGTAGACAGTTCAGAACCCTACCAGATTAGAATTGCCAGAGTTGATGAGTGAAAGCCATGCTTCAATAAGTCATCCATCGAGGGCGACTCTTCTGACATGCCACAATGGTTCAGGAAATCTGATAGCTTTTATTTTTATCATTTTAATAAGTTAGCATGGCTTATCCAGAGAGCGACGCATATAACTAAAGTAAGCCGCCGTTAACTAAACGACGGCGACCAACAGCAATGCTGCGTGTGGCGAACTAAGCAGCGAGTAATATACTCTATCTACGGGAGAAGCCCGCGTTATCAGAAGGAGGATAAAACGTGAAGAAAACAATATATCTGCCTCAATATGATAAAAAAGCTGAGGCACAGGTTGTTGGAAATAAAATAACCGTCCGCTATGAAGAAAATGAAGATTTTCCCAGGCGACTCAAAGTAAAAGATCAGTTTTATGTCGTGATTGAGGGCGAAGAAAAAATCATGGTGCTCACCAGAAGCCCGATTGGCTCATGGCATTTTACATTGCAGTAGCGCTTTAGATAAATACCAACCTCGCACTGGCGGGGTTTTTTATTGCCTGTTGCCTTCCCTGCCCCACAAAAAAACCCGGCCTGAGCCGGGTTTTATCGTTGCGGTAATGCGGGTTAGCCGTAGGCGAGCAGCGTTCGTTGGCAAAGTGCGGAGCGCACACAGTCATCTTTGCCAAAGCGCACAATGCTCACCATTTCATCTTCCTCAAAGCGCGCCAGCGCATCGGCGAGGCCGGAAGGAACATGAGCCGGTAAGTCGCACTGGGTGATATCGCCGTTGACGATAACCGTCACGTTTTCACCCAGGCGCGTCAGAAACATCTTCATCTGTGAGGCGGTGACGTTTTGCGCCTCGTCCAGAATCACAACGGCATTCTCAAAGGTGCGTCCGCGCATATAGGCAAAGGGGGCGATCTCCACCTTGCCAATTTCAGGACGCAGGCAATATTGCATAAAGGAAGCACCAAGACGTTTAACCAGAACGTCGTAAACCGGCCGAAAATAGGGAGCAAACTTTTCTGAGATATCACCGGGCAAAAAGCCCAGATCCTCATCCGCCTGCAGCACCGGACGTGTAACGATAATCCTCTCTACATCCTTGTGGATCAGCGCTTCTGCCGCTTTCGCGGCGCTGATCCAGGTCTTGCCGCAGCCGGCTTCACCGGTAGCAAAGATCAGCTTTTTCGTTTCTATGGCGTTGAGATAGTGCGCCTGAGCGTCATTGCGAGCTTCAATTGGCGAGTGGTCGCGGTTATCGCGCGCCATGCCGATGGAGTCCAGTCCGCCCATATGCACCAGCGTGGTGACCGATTCTTCTTCACGCTGACGATGGCTGCGTGAATCACTGCGAAGAACACGTCTTGCTTCACGACGCGCTTTGATCACTGCTTTCTGTCTTCCCATAGTGGCACCTTTCATGTGGTTTCATTTCCCGCATCAACGCATGATGCGATTACGTGAACGCTTTTGAAGTTTGGCTTCCTTTTAAGCCCTGTACAGCCGCTGAAAAAAAGTATGCGTCAACGCGCCTACCAGAAGAGAAGGTTGAATGTGAGTGAAGGTGGAATGAAAAAAGCGAAGCGAGAAATCGGAGAGGAAACGTTGTCCTCCGGATGGAGCATCTTTTTAGGGTAGTGACAGCTTGTCCTGAAAAGGACTTATCCATTCGCGATCTCCATAGTGATACAGAAACACAACCGACAACCGCTACAAACGTAAATTGCACTATTTCCCCGAGGGATTGCAATATCAATTCTAGAATAAATTTTAAAACAGCGTGCGGTATGGCGCAGGGAAAACAGCACTTAAGATAAATTAGCCTGCTAATTCAACAGCTTTAGGTGGGAAGAAAAAAGAGTGGAAAACAGAAAAATCTCACTGCGGATTTAGTGAATAAAAAACAGCCGATTAGACAAAAAAACCCGCCGCTTTCCGGGCGAAAACGGCGGGTAAAGGATGATGTTCAGGCTTCCAGCAGCCCTTGTGCCAGATAATGCCGCGCGTCGGCTACGCCAGGCAAGGCAAAAAAGTAGCCGCCGCCAATGGGCCGAATATACTCTTCCAGCGCTTCGCCATTTAACCGTCGCTGCACGGTGAGAAATCCCTTCTCCAGATCATGCTGATAGCAGACAAACAGCAGCCCCATCTCCAGCTGTCCGGCCGCCGACACGCCCTGCGAATAGCTGTAACCACGGCGCAGCATCAGGTTCGGCTGCGTCTCTGGCGTGCGCGGGTTGGCCAGGCGAATGTGCGCATCCAGCGCGATCACGTCGCCATCCGGATCCTTGCCATAATCGGGCACATCGTGCTCATTCTGCATACCCAGTGGCGCGCCTGAGCGCTTGTCACGGCCAAAAATCGTTTGCTGCTCGCCCAGCGGCGTACGATCCCAGAACTCAACATGAAACTGGATAATGCGTATCGCCTGATAGCTGCCACCGCGCGCCCAGACGGGCTCATCCTGCTCCTGCGTCACCCACAGAATATGATCCATCAGCGCCTGATTATGGGTATCGGGATTGGCGGTACCATCCTTGAAGCCCAGCAGATTGATTGGCGTTTCGCTGCCGTTGCTGCGCGCGGCGTGATCGGAGATAAAGCCTTCACGTCGCCAGCGCACGCTCAGCAGATCCGGCGTGTGCTTGATGATATCGCGCAGCGCATGGATCACCGTATCGTTGGTGTTGGCGCAGATTTGCAGCAGCATATCGCCATGACACTGGCTGGCATCCAGCGCATCGTTGGGAAAACGCGTCATGGTTTGCAGCCTGCGCGGCATCTGCGCCTGCAGGCCAAAACGCTCATCAAACAGCGCATGGCCCAGCGACACGGTGATGGTGAGATTGTCAGGATAAATCTGCGCGCCGAGAATACCGGAATCCATCGGTGGTAGCTGTGGATTGGCCACTTCAGGCGCGCTGCCGCCGGTAGTCAAAAAGGCGATGCGCGCCGTCAACAGCTGGAACAGCCGCTGTAAGTCGGCGCGATCGCTGGCCAGCACGTCAAACGCCACCAGCATCATCGCCGCCTGTTGCGGTGTGGTGATCCCGGCCTGATGCTCACCGTAGAAAGATTGCACCTGCATGCGTGCGTTGGGTGAAACCGTGCCCGGCGAAAACGCCTGCTGCGGTTCCGCTGCCCTGCCGCTAAACGGACAGCCACCCGCCAGCGCCGTGGCGCCACCGAGCAGGCCGAGTTGTTTCAACAGTTGCCGACGCGCAGGTTGCACGGCGGCGGGTTTCTTACTCATGATTTAATCCAGGCCCAGCGTGCCACGCAGCAGTGCCAAATCTTCCGCCAGCGCGGTAATCGGCCCTTTCATGGCGTTGCGATCGGCAGTCGTCAGCTTTTCATAGGATTCAAAACCCTCGGCGGTGCGGTACTTCGCCAGAATGGTATCGACTTTTTTGAAGTTGCCGTCGATTTTCGCCAGCAGCTGGGGATTGGCCTGTTGCAGCATCGGACGCAGCAGGCTAACAATCTTCTGCGCACCATCGACATTAGCCTGGAAATCCCACAGGTCGGTACGGCTGTAGCGATCTTCTTCACCGGAAATCTTACTGGAGGCCACTTCTTCGATCAGCCCGGCGGCCCCGCCCACGACTTTCGCCGGTGGGAACGCCAGCTGGCTGATGCGCTGCTGCAGATCCTGCGTATCTTTATAGAGGCGGTCAGCATAGCTGCTCATGCCCGCGTTGTTGCCGTCGGCAAACAGCGCTTTTTCCAGCCGGTGGAAGCCGGTGAATTTCGGGTCAGCGGCTTTTTTCTCGTAATCGTCTTCACGGGCATCAATGCTGCCGTCGAGATCGGAGAACAGTTCGGCAATCGGCTCAATCCGCTCATAGTGCTGACGTGCAGGTGCATAGAGCGCTTTGGCTTTGTTGATGTCGCCCGCTTTCACCGCGTCGGTGAAGGCTTTAGTGGTGCTGACCAGCTGTGCCACTTCCTGCATCACGTAGGCTTTATAGTCGGTAATCGGCTGGGCGAGCTGCATCACATCTGGTTTGCCGCTGGCGGCTTTCGTCGCGCCGCCGGCGGTCACCGTCAGCTTACCTTTTGGGTTGCTTAACAGGCCGCAGGTCATCTCATAGTCGCCCGCTTCCAGGTTGGCGGTAAGCTTCTGCGTAAAGCCCGGCGCGATATTTTCGCGCTCTTCCACCACCATTACGCCTTTGAGGATTTCCCACTCCAGCGCCTTCTGGCTGTTATTTTTAATGATGAACTGGGTTTTCCCGGCGTTGACCGTGACCGCCATCGGTTCGCATTGCGTGTCGGTGACGCTGATCTTAACCTGTGGAATATCAGCCGCGCCCGCCGTGGCGGAGAGCGCCAGCAGCGAGGCCAGCAGCGTTTTACGTGTGCGGTAAGTCATGGTATTTCCCTGTAAAAAAATAAAAAAACACTAACGGGCAACGCGCGTGGTCGCCGGAGCGAGCCGCGCAGGCATAAAGAACAGCAACAGCGCCGGAATCAGGTAAATCAGCCACACCGCCACTTCACTGACCGTTGGCGCTTCCTGATAGCCGAGCAATCCTTCCAGCAGCGTGCCAAACAGGCTGTGGGTGGAGAGCGTCTGGCTGAAGTCAAAAGCGACGTTTTGCCAGTGGTTCCACAGGCCCGCTTCATGGAAGGCACGAATAGCACCCGCGGCCAGCCCGGCGGCAACAAACAGAATGAATAAGCTGGTCCAGAAGAAGAACCGTTGCAGGTTAAGGCGCACGCCGCCCCAGTAGAGCAAGCCACCCAGCAGCGCGGCACACAGCAGACCCAGCACCGCGCCCAGCGGCGGCGCATAGCCAACATCCTGGGTGAACGCTGCCAGCAGGAAAAACACCGATTCCAGGCCTTCCCGCGCCACGGCGAGAAACACCATCAGCACCAGTGCGAAGCCGCCGCCGCCTTTGTTCAAGGCCTGGTCAACCGCCTGCTCCAGCTCGGTTTTGATGCTGCGCGCGACGCGGCGCATCCAGAACACCATCGACGTCAGGATAACCACCGCAATCGCCGCAACGATGCCTTCAAACAGCTCCTGCTGTTTTTGAGGAAACTCACCGCTGGTTTCATTGATGAAGATGCCCAGTGCCAGACAAAGCAGCATGGCAATCAAGACGCCGGCCCACATCGCCGGAAACCAGCGTGTGCGACCGGTACGTTTGAGGTAACTGGCGATCAGACTCACGATCAGCGCGGCTTCGAGCCCTTCGCGCAGCATGATCAGAAATGGAACGAACATGGGCAGACACCTTAAACGTTATGCACGGTCAAATACCGTAAAGAACCGTAAAATCTTAATCGAAACGATACCGATTATCATTACCAAAAAAGAAAATACAAGCGTGCACAGCGTGATTATTTCACTTTTGCGTCGGCGGAGAGGAAATGGAAAGGAAAACGGCCCGCAGAACGCGGGCCGAAAAGCGATTACTTGGTGTTGAACTCCGCTTCAGCGGCGGCAAAACGCTGCTGTGCGGCGGCCGATGGCGCGCGATCCAGCAGGCTGAACAGCACGATGGCGACGCTGGCGAAGATAAAGCCAGGAATGATTTCGTAGAGATCAAACAGGCTGAAGTGCTTCCACACCACCACGGTTACCGCACCGACAATCATGCCTGCCAGCGCACCGTTGCGCGTCATGCGCTGCCAGCAGACGCCAAACAGTACGACAGGTCCGAATGCCGCACCGAAACCTGCCCAGGCGTAGCTCACCAGACCCAGCACGCGGTTATTGGGATCGGAAGCCAGCGCGATAGCGATCAGCGCCACCAGCAGCACCATGAAACGGCCCACCCACACCAGCTCTTTCTGGCTGGCATTTTTACGCAGGAAACCTTTGTAGAGATCTTCGGTCAGCGCGCTGGAACAGACCAGCAGCTGGCAGCTCAGCGTCGACATCACCGCCGCAAGAATAGCGGAGAGCAGGATACCGGCGATCCACGGGTTGAACAGGATACGTGCCAGCTCGATAAAGATACGTTCGCCGTTCTCGCTCACGCCCGCGGCGTGCTCAGGATGGTTCTGGAAGTACGCGATGCCGAAGAAGCCCACCGCCACCGCACCAGCCAGACACAGCACCATCCACGCCATACCGATGCGACGGGCAGTACGAATTGAACGGTGCGAATCGGCAGCCATAAAGCGTGCCAGAATATGCGGCTGGCCAAAATAACCCAGGCCCCAGCCGAGCAGCGAGACCACGGCCACAAAGTTCATGCCTTTGAACATGTCGAGGTTTTCAACGCTCTTCGCTTCAATGACCGCCAGCGAATCGCTCAGCCCACCGACCGCCATGATGACGATAACCGGCGTCAGGATCAGCGCAAAAATCATCAGGCTGGCCTGCACGGTATCGGTCCAGCTTACCGCGAGGAAGCCGCCAAGGAAGGTATAGGCGATAGTTGCCAACGCACCGGCCCACAGCGCCGTTTCGTAGCTCATGCTGAAGGTGCTTTCAAACAGGCGCGCGCCGGCAACGATGCCGGAAGCACAATAGATAGTGAAGAACACCAGAATCACGATGGCGGAGATCACGCGCAGGATTTTGCTTTTGTCCTCAAACCGGCTGGAGAAGAAGTCCGGCAGGGTCAGCGCATTATCGTGATATTCCGTCTGCACGCGCAGGCGACCCGCCACGATTTTCCAGTTCAGCCAGGCACCGATGGTCAGACCGATGGCGATCCAGCTTTCCGAAATACCGGAGAGAAAGATGGCGCCGGGTAAACCCATCAGCAACCAGCCGCTCATATCGGAGGCGCCCGCCGAGAGCGCGGTCACCACGCTGCCGAGGCTACGGCCGCCAAGAATATAGTCGTCAAAGTTTTTGGTTGATCGCCACGCCATAAAACCGATCAGCAGCATACCGCCGATGTAAACGAAAAAGGTCACCAACATGGGTGTACTTACATTCATCAGGTTCTCCACTTATTTTTTTAAATTTCTGATCAGGGATGCTTTCCTGTATCGCCGCCGGAACGGAGCGGCGTAAACCTCTGTTTCCCAGGGCGCGGTATCCTGCCGTAAAGCAGTCAGGCGCACAATGGATTTAACACACCTGTTACAACGGTTACACGCTCTTTTGGCAAAAAATGCTCAGAGGTTGCACTGGTTCACACTTCTTCGGTTGCACCAGCGCAAACCAGACAAAGCCTTGTTTCACGCCACCTGCAAAGCTGGCGAGAATCTTGCAGCAATATCCATGCCGCTTTATTCCGGGCCAAAAAAACCGGCTCTTGTCACAGTGTTAAGCGGCTCACAGTTACGAGGTTGCACAAAGTTGCAACATGGGTGATATTGCAGACCAACCGGGTCGTTCTACATTTTTTTAGGAGTATGTCAGGCATGGCGACAACCACCATGGGTGTGAAACTGGATGAGGCAACGCGCGACCGCATTAAACTCGCCGCACAGAGAATTGACCGTACGCCGCACTGGCTGATCAAACAGGCAATTTTCAACTACTTAACGCAGGTTGAAGCGGGAGAAAGCCTGACTGAGTTTCCCCTGGCGGCCAGCCAGCCAGAAGGTGAAGAGGCGTTGCCTGACGAGCCTTATCAGCCGTTCCTAAACTTTGCCGAGCATATTCTGCCGCAGACCGTAACGCGCGCGGCGATCACCTCAGCGTGGCGTCGCCCGGAGACGGAAGCAGTGCCCATGATGCTGGAGCAGGCACGCCTGCCGCAGCCGCTGGCGGAGAAAACCCATCAGCTGGCGTATCAGCTCGCAGAGAAGCTGCGGCACCAGAAAGGTGCAACCGGACGCGCTGGCATGGTGCAAAGCCTGCTGCAGGAATTCTCCCTCTCCTCGCAGGAAGGCGTGGCGTTGATGTGCCTGGCCGAAGCGCTGCTGCGTATTCCCGATAAGCCCACGCGCGACGCGCTGATTCGCGACAAAATCAGCAACGGCAACTGGCAGTCGCACCTTGGCCGCAGCCCGTCAATGTTTGTTAACGCCGCGACCTGGGGCCTGCTGTTTACCGGTCGTCTGGTCTCCACGCACAACGAAGCCAACCTCTCCCATTCGCTGAACCGCATTATTGGCCGCAGCGGCGAACCGCTGATCCGCAAAGGCGTGGATATGGCGATGCGTCTGATGGGCGAGCAGTTCGTCACCGGTGAAACCATCGCTGAAGCGCTGGCCAACGCGCGCAAGCTGGAAGAGAAAGGCTTCCGTTACTCCTACGACATGCTGGGCGAAGCGGCACTGACCGCCAGCGATGCTAAGGCTTACCTGGTCTCTTACCAGCAAGCGATTCACGCCATCGGCAAAGCGTCTAACGGCCGTGGCATCTATGAAGGTCCGGGCATTTCGATCAAGCTGTCGGCGCTGCATCCGCGCTACAGCCGTGCGCAGTACGATCGCGTGATGGACGAGCTTTACCCGACGCTGAAGTCGCTGACCCTGCTGGCGCGCTCCTATGATGTCGGCATCAATATTGACGCCGAAGAGGCGGATCGCCTTGAGCTGTCGCTCGACCTGCTGGAAAAACTCTGCTTTGAGCCGGAGCTGGAAGGCTGGAACGGCATCGGCTTTGTGATTCAGGCCTACCAAAAACGCTGCCCGATGGTGATCGACTATCTGGCCGATCTGGCACAGCGCAGCCGTCGCCGCCTGATGATTCGTCTGGTGAAAGGCGCCTACTGGGACAGCGAGATCAAACGTGCGCAGATGGAAGGCCTTGAAGGCTATCCGGTTTATACGCGCAAGGTGTACACCGATATTTCGTTCCTCGCCTGCGCGCGCAAGCTGCTGGCGGTGCCAAACCTGATCTATCCGCAGTTTGCCACCCACAATGCGCACACGCTGGCGGCCATTTATCAGATGGCGGGCAACAACTATTATCCCGGCCAGTATGAGTTCCAGTGCCTGCACGGCATGGGCGAGCCGCTGTACGAACAGGTGGTGGGCAAAATTGCCGACGGCAAGCTGAATCGCCCGTGTCGCATCTATGCCCCGGTGGGTACGCACGAAACGCTGCTGGCTTATCTGGTACGTCGCCTGCTGGAAAACGGCGCCAATACCTCATTTGTTAACCGCATCGCTGATACTTCGCTGCCGCTGGATGAACTGGTAGCCGACCCGGTTGTTGCGGTGGAAAAAATGGCCGCCAGCGAAGGCGCGGTTGGTCTGCCGCATCCAAAAATTCCGCTGCCGCGCGATCTCTATGGCAGCACGCGGGTTAACTCTGCCGGTATCGATTTAGCCAACGAACATCGCCTCGCCTCGCTCTCCAGCGCGCTGCTCAACAGCGCCTCGCAGCAGTGGCTGGCACAGCCGATGATTGATGGTGAACTGGCCGTGGGCGACACCCAGCCGGTACGCAATCCGGCCGAACTCAACGATATCGTTGGTCAGGTGCGCGAAGCGACGCCGGAAGAGGTCTCGCAGGCGCTGGATGCCGCTGCCAACGCCGGTGCGATCTGGTTCGCCACGCCGCCAGCCGAACGTGCGGCGATCCTCAGCCGTGCCGCGGTGATGATGGAAGGCCAAATCCAGCAGCTGATCGGCATTCTGGTGCGTGAAGCGGGCAAAACCTTTAACAACGCCATCGCAGAAGTGCGCGAAGCGGTGGACTTCCTGCACTATTACGCCGGTCAGGTACGCGACGATTTCGATAATGAAACCCATCGCCCGCTTGGCCCGGTGGTCTGCATCAGCCCTTGGAACTTCCCGCTGGCGATTTTCACCGGCCAGATTGCCGCCGCGCTTGCCGCCGGTAACAGCGTGCTGGCGAAACCGGCTGAACAGACGCCACTGATCGCCGCACAGGCGGTACAGATCCTGCTGGATGCTGGCGTGCCGTTAGGCGCGATTCAGCTGCTGCCAGGACGCGGTGAAACCGTCGGCGCACAGCTCA
Organism: Duffyella gerundensis; assembly: GCF_001517405.1. Taxonomy (NCBI): domain Bacteria; kingdom Pseudomonadati; phylum Pseudomonadota; class Gammaproteobacteria; order Enterobacterales; family Erwiniaceae; genus Duffyella; species Duffyella gerundensis. The sequence goes on from NZ_LN907827.1 coordinate 2,315,842, forward strand.
CCGGCGACGATCGCGTTCGCGGCGTGATGTTTACTGGCTCAACCGCCGTCGCCACGCTGCTGCAACGCAACATTGCTGGCCGCCTCGATCCGCAGGGTCGCCCGACGCCACTGGTGGCTGAGACCGGCGGCATGAACGCCATGATCGTCGACTCCTCGGCGCTGACCGAGCAGGTGGTAGTGGACATCGTGGCCTCCGCTTTTGACAGCGCCGGACAGCGCTGCTCCGCACTGCGTCTGCTGTGCGTGCAGGAAGATGTTGCTGACCACACGCTAAAAATGCTGCGCGGTGCCATGGCTGAATGCCGTATGGGCAACCCGGAATGTCTGGCGACCGACGTCGGCCCGGTGATCGATCAGGAAGCGAAGGAAAATATCGAGCGTCATATTCAGGCGATGCGCGCCAAAGGGCTAACCGTCTATCAGGCGGTGAATGAAAATGCCCAGGACAGCGCGGTATGGCCACACGGCACCTACATCAAGCCAACCCTGATTGAGCTGAACAGCGTTGACGATCTCGATAAAGAGATTTTCGGGCCAGTGCTGCACGTAGTGCGTTTTACCCGCACCGCGCTGCCGAAGCTGGTTGAGCAGATCAACAACTCCGGCTATGGCCTGACGCTGGGCGTGCACACCCGTATCGATGAAACGATCGGCCAGGTGACGCAGCGGGCGCGCGTCGGCAACCTCTACGTGAACCGTAATATGGTTGGCGCGGTGGTCGGCGTGCAGCCGTTTGGCGGCGAAGGCCTGTCGGGCACCGGCCCGAAAGCGGGCGGTCCACTCTATCTCTATCGCCTGCTGTCTCATCGTCCGGATGGCGCGTTGCGCAGCACGCTGGATCGCCACGACTATGAGCGTCCGGTGGATGCCACGCTGCGGCCAATGTTGCAGCAGGCACATCAGGCGCTGCTGGCATGGGCTAAAGACAAGCCTGACTTTGCGGCACTCTGCCAGCGCTACGGCGATCTGGCGCAGGGCGGCACGGTGCGCATTCTGCCTGGCCCAACCGGTGAGCGAAATACTTTTGCCCTGCTGCCACGCGATCGCGTGTTGTGCATCAGCGACAATCAGGATGATGCGCTGGTGCAGCTGGCGGCGGTGACCAGCGTAGGCAGCCGTGTGCTGTGGCAGGATGATGAACTGCACCGCACGCTGGCCCGCTCGCTGCCGCAGCCGGTTCAGGCGCGCATCGACTTCAGCAAGGATCCGTCAGGCGCCGAGTACGACGCGGTGATCTATCACGGCGATGCCGATCAGCTGCGTGCGTTGTGCGAGCAGATCGCTACCCGCGAAGGCCCGATTGTGTCGGTGCAGGGCTTCGCCCGCGGCGAAACCAATCTGCTGTTGGAGCGACTGCTGATCGAGCGTTCACTGAGCGTGAATACTGCGGCCGCAGGTGGCAATGCCAGCCTGATGACCATCGGGTGAGGTGATGGCGGCGGGGACGCCCGGAGGCGGGCGGGCTTTGCCTTGCAGGCGGCTTTAAGGTCAACGGCCATTTCGGTCTGCCTTGCAGGCGGGCTTCCAGGGTCAACGTCTTTAAGGTCAACGTCTTTAAGGTCAACGTCTTTAAGGTCAACGTCCATTTCGTTCTGCCCTTCGGGCCGCCCGAGCAGGGGCGGCATGCGCCCCGCCCCTGCACCCCGGCTATCCGGCAAACACAACCGCCCGCCGCAGGCGGGTACCTTCGTCGGCTCACATTTCTTCACGGACCGCTCGCGATTCGCTCCAAGCTCAACGCTCCCTTGTACCGCCATCCATGGCGGGACATCCTGAAATGTTCACCTCCTCAGCGGTGGTGATGCCTCCTCAAGGTCAACACCCAAGTCAAAACCCACGTCAAAACCCAAACATCTAAGCCAAAACCAACAAAGGCAAAGGCAAAGGCAAAGGCAAAGGCAAAGGCAAAGGCACTTCAATTTTTAGTTTCAGATATCAGATTAAGGAGCATGGATTCTGGGTTCTGGGTTCTGGGTTCTGGGTTCTGGATTCTGGGTTCTGAATTTCGAGCTTTGAGCTTTGAGCTTTGAGCTTTGAGCTTTGAGCTTTGAGCTTTGAGCTTTGAATTGTAGGGTTGGAGTTTTAGGTTTTATTTAGAATTTCATCTTTTATCTTTTCGATTTTGACCTGGGTTTTGACCTTGAGGAGGCATCACAAACGCCGAGGGAAAAGTGTTTTCCAGGACGAGCCGCAGGGATGCGGCGAGAAGGCGCGTTGAGCCGGGAGCGAATCGCGCCGGGTCCGTCAGGAAAACGCTTTTGCCGAGGGCACCCGCGCAGCGGGCGGTTGTGTTTGCCGGATAGCGCGGGTGCAGGGCCGGGGCGACTGCCGGCCCTGCTCGGGCTGCCTTCAGGCAGAACGAAATGGCCTTTGACCTGGCCCTTAAAAGGCGGCCTGCCTTCAGGCAGAACGAAATGGCCGTTGACCTTAAAGACGTTGACCTTAAAGCCGCCTGCAAGGCAAAGCCCGCCCGCTTCCGGGCATTCCCCCCTCCCCTTAGGCTTTCTTCTTTATGCCAATCAGCGTCGGGAATATAAACAACGATTTCCCCAGTCCGCGGTTAGTCAGCGTCCAGACGCCCACCGAACAGACTACGCAGAGCACCACCATCAGCAACGGATAGAGACTGGCCCACAGGAAGGCGAACAGCGGTATCTCGAACAACCCGTGGCGCTGAGCGAACAGGATCGCCGACATGCCAAAAAACTCGATAAAGATGCGGTGGATAACGTAGATCTGCAGCGTATTTTTGCCGACCCAGTTGAGGGCCGACATGTTAAAGCGGGCGTTAAGATAGCGGCACAGCGCCACGCTAGCCAGAATGGTCAACACGCACATAAACAAACTCTTATCCAGGCCGAACAGCATGTGAACACCGGCTAACACCGCCAGCGCGGCCCAGGGCACGATATTCTCACGTCGCCATTCGCTGAGTTTCAGCATGGTGTTGCTCCAGTAGGCGCCCAGCAGGAAGTAGACAAAATATTGTCCGACGCTCTGCGGCCCCCAGAAAGGAATAACCCGCTCTACCGACAGGTAATTAAGTGCCACCGCAAGCAAGAGTAATATTAACGGTTGGCGACGGAAAATCTTGGCCACGAGGAAATAAAGCGCTAAACCATATAAATACCAGGAGGTAGTCATGGCTAAAAAGGTGAGTTTAATAAACTCAAGCAGCGAACCGGCATAAGAAGCATTAAGGTTCTGAGAAATACGCTGGCCGGTTATTTCTGTAGAAATGCCGTATATCGACATCCACTGAATAAAGCTCCATAAAATATAGAGATAGAACAGATTGGTAATACGGCTGGTAAAGACATTTTTCCAAGGACGGTTGACGATGCCGTTTGCCGCCAGCAGGCCGGAAACAAAGAAGAAGGCAGGCATGCGCAGCGGCGACAGCACAGTGTTGAACGTGACCCACAGCTCGGCTGGCAGGCTACCCGCGCTAAGCGATTTCAGCGTACCGGCAAAGCCGGGCAAGACCACATGATAAAGCACCACTAATAATATACAGGCGCCTTTAAGCGTATTAATCCACAGAATCTCTTCTGTTTTACCGTTATTCATTGCACAGACTCCGGCTATTCAGGTCACAAACAGGGAATAGTCCGCTTTCATGACGAAGACCCTATTAATAGCAATCCCGGCAGGCAATGAATGTAGCTATTATCCTAAAAGAAATTATTGGCCGTGGAATATGCAAAAGTCGAAATAAACTGAATCTTATTTACAAACTCGACAACCTATTTTTAGCGGATGTTATTTCAACTTATTTTGCTGAATCCGCCTGCACGGATTCAGCATAAGTTGCGCTACACTTTCAGACTTAACTGCAATTTTTTATTCCAGTTAATTATTGAGGAATTTCTCGAGGAATTGTTTGGTACGGGTTTCCTGCGGCTGTGAGAACAGCATTTTTGCTGCGCCCTGCTCCACAATCTTGCCCTGATCCATAAAGATTGCCCGATCGGCCACGTCGCGAGCAAAGCTCATTTCATGGGTCACGATCACCAGAGTGCGCTTCTCTTCCGCCAGTGAACGAATGGTGTTTAACACCTCGCCCACCAGCTCCGGATCCAGCGCCGAGGTTGGCTCATCAAACAGAATCACCTCCGGCCGCATCGCCAGCGCACGGGCAATCGCCACGCGCTGCTGTTGACCGCCAGAAAGCCGCCGCGGATAGCTCTCCTCTTTGCCCTGCAGGCCAACCTTCAGCAGCAGCTCGCGCGCCCGGGCGATCGCCTCCGCTTTGGGTTCACCTTTCACAATCACCGGGCCTTCAATGATGTTTTCAAGCACCGAGCGGTGCGGGAACAGATTGAAGTTCTGGAACACAAAGCCCACCTGCTGACGCAAACGTCGCACCTGCTCTTTCTGCTTGTTCAGCGATTGCTCCGCGTTAACGGTGATATCACCGACGCGAATGGTGCCGCCGTCGGGCTGCTCCAGCAGATTAATGCTGCGCAATAGCGTGGTTTTGCCGGAGCCGCTCGGCCCGATAATCGCCACCACTTCACCACGCGCCACCTGCAGATCGATGCCGTGCAGCACCGTCTGGCCATTGAATTTCTTGACCAGCTTACTGACTTCAATGGCACTCATTTTGACTCCCGATCCTGACGATTAACGTGGTTTTCCAGCCGGTTTTGCAGGGCAGAAAGCAGCGTCGCCATCACCCAGTAAATCAGCGAGGCGGCCAGATACATGGTGAATACCTCCAGCGTGCGCGAGGTGATCAGCTGCGCCTGACGAAACAGCTCCGGCACCTGAATGGTGGCCGCCAGCGAGGTATCTTTCACCAGGCTGATAAAGCTGTTGCCCAGCGGCGGTAACGCGGTGCGTGCCGCCTGCGGCAGGATGACCCGACGCAGTGTCTGCCATGAGGTCATGCCGATGCTGGACGCCGCTTCCCACTGTCCACGCTCAATAGACGCGATAGCGCCGCGCAGCGATTCCGAGGCGTAGGCCGCGGTATTCAGCGACAGGCCAATCATCGCCGACGGGATGGGATCCAGTTCGATGCCAAACTGCGGCAGGCCGTAATAGATCATAAACAGCTGAGCGATCAGCGGCGTACCACGAAAGATGGAAACATAAATGCGTGCCAGCCAGTTAACGGGCCAGAAGCGTGACAGGCGCATCAGCGCCAGCACAAAGCCGAGCACCAGGCCGAAAAACATGCCGCCGATGCTCAGCTGCAGGGTAAACAGCGCCCCTTTTAATAAAAAAGGTGCTGAATCCAGCACCAGTTGAATACTTTCTTGCATTATTTAGTCACGTCCGCGCCAAACCATTTCTGTGACAGTTTGCTCAGCGAACCATCTTTCTGCATCTCGGCGATGGCCTGATCGATCGCCTTCAGCAGATCGTCATTGCCCTTACGCAGCGCCACGCCTGACTCCTGACGGGAGAAGGCCGGGCCCGCTACCGCCATGGTGTTGCCGGTTTTCTTCACCAGATCCAGCGCGGCCAGACGATCGACCAGGATCGCATCAAGACGACCAGAACGCAGATCCTGATACTTGGTTGGGTCATCATCGTAGGTACGGATGTCGACGCCCTTCACGTTCTCGCGCAGCCACTGCTCATAGTTCGAGCCGAGACCTACGCCCACTTTTTTGCTGGCCAGATCTTCCGGCTTGTTCACGCTGCCCGCTTTGTCTTTACGCGTCAGTGCCTGAATACCGGAAACGGTGTATGGCGTGGAGAAGTCATATTTTTTCTTACGATCGGCGGAGATGGTCACCTGATTGATCACCACGTCGATGCGTTTGGAATCCAGCGACGCCAGCATGCCATCCCATTTGGTTGGCTTCAGGCTCGCCTTCAGGCCAAGGTGCTGCGCCAGCTGCTCGGCAAATTCCACCTCAAAACCGGTGAGCTTACCGTTTTCATCCTGGAAGCTGAACGGCGGATAAGTGCCTTCCAGACCGACCAGCAGCGTGCCGCGCTCTTTGACCTTGTTAAGCAGGTTTTCAGCCGCGTGCGTTTTCACATTCACACCGGCAACCAGCGCCAGCGCAACTGCTCCCATCACCAGGTGGCGACGAGCCAGAGAAAAGTTCATATCAGTACCCCGTTGTTATGATTTTAGGCCCGCAGGCCGGTCCCCACATCAGCGGCAAACTGCCGCCGTTATTTTTACTGTGCGATTCTAGCGTAGTTTATCTGGCGAAATTAGACCGAAGGGTGATAAGCAAATAACGCAGGCGCACCGCCGGTATGAATAAACAGCAGCGGGCCTTCGCGGCGAAAGCGCTGTTGACGAATACCGTCGATCAGCCCGGCCATCGCCTTGCCGGTGTAAACCGGATCGAGGAAGATGCCTTCGAGCCGCGCCAGCAGTTTGATCGCCTCCATGCCCTCTTCATTTGGCTCGCCGTAGCGCGGGGCAAAATAGTCATCCCATAAGACGATTGGCGCCTGGCTGGTGAGGTTCATCGACTGCGCCAGCTGCTGTTGAATCAGCGCCACTTTCGGCCGCTGTTCATCAGCTTTGCGCGAAACCGTCACGCCAATTAGCTCGCTTTCCGGCAGCAGTTGTTCCAGGCCCACCGCCAGCCCGGCGTGAGTACCTGCGCTGCCCGAGGCGACCACCACGGCGGCAAAATCGACCACGCCTTCGCTCTGATGGGCGATCTCCTGCGCGCACTCGATGTAGCCCAGCGCGCCCAGCGCATTAGAGCCGCCAACCGGTACAACATAAGGGCGAAAACCCTGTGCTTCAAGGCGCGTGGCTTCTTCCTCCAGCTGCGCCTGCGGATCGTGCAGGGCATTCACCATCACGATTTCAGCATCCAGCAGATCGAGCAGCAGGCGGTTACCGTTGTGCAGGTAGTTATCGGCGGAAGTTGCCAGCGGGTTTTCCAGCAGCGCGACGCACTTCAGCCCCAGCTTTGCGGCTACGGCGGCGGTCTGGCGAACATGATTTGACTGAATAGCACCGGCGGTGAGCAGCACATCGGCACCCTGACGCAGCGCGTCGGCGGCCAGATATTCCAGCTTGCGCAGCTTGTTGCCGCCCAGCGCCATCGGCGTCAGGTCGTCACGTTTGATGAAAATATCACGGCCAAGGAAATCGGAAAATCGCGGCAGATGCTCTAAGGGCGTTGGGGCGCCGAGCAGTTCCAGCTTGGGGAAAGGAATAAAGGATTGTAAGGACAACGTAGCCTCCACGCTCGTTTGACTCAGTTATCCTTACAGTGTTGCAGAAGATGACCTCGCGGTCATCCTGCTAAGCGCGCTGCCAGCCTAAAAACTGGTCATACTTACGCAGCGCGATACGGTAGTTATTGTTCCCCGCATCGGGCAAATCCTGCTCAAGACACTCATGCCAGCTGTTGCCGCTGAGTCGTTCTGGCGGAAAGTTTTTCGCTTTCAACATGTCGTCAAGACGACGCAGGCGAACCACATACTCACGAATGGTGCTGTGGCTCATCTCGGTCTCTTCAAACAGATACTGTTTGAACGCCATGATGTCGAAATAGTTAGGGTGCGTGTTGCAGAAAATATCGCTGCAAAAACGGCACAGCGCGGTCAGCTCATTCTGCAATTTCATCCACACCAGATCGTCGATCGGCTGATCCATCCGGGCAATGGCTTCTTTGTTAATGATCTGGCCACGAAACACCAGCGCCATACGATCCAGCACTTTGTCACAATGTGAACAGTTGGTCTGGCTGTGTTTGTAGTCTTTCAAGTAACGGCTTAACGGTCTTGTTTTTGTTCTGGTTCCCATTCAAAAGTCCCCGGTTATCTTCTGGTAAGCGAGAACTGATGCTGTCAGCGCGCTCCCGTTAACCGGGCACGCAGACGTTTTATCGCCTGACTGTGCAGTTGGCTGACCCGTGATTCCCCCACGTCCAGCACTGCGCCAATCTCTTTCAGATTCAGTTCTTCCTGGTAATACAGTGTCAGCACCATCTTTTCGCGATCGGGCAGGGCTTCGATCGCTTCGATGACACGTTCACGCAGACTCCCTTCCATCAACTGATGAAGCGGATTTGCCTCTTCATGCCCTTCCGTCACCAGCTCCGCACTATCGCCGTGTTCTTCACGATATTCGTCGTAGGAGAAAAGCTGGCTATTGTTCGTGTCGAGCAACATTTGCCGGTACTCTTCCAGCGAAACATCCAGCTGTTGAGCCACCTCCTGCTCGGTTGCCGCCCGCCCTAAGGACTGCTCAACGCGATGCATGGCACCGGAGACCTCACGCGCGTTACGACGCACGCTGCGGGGTGCCCAGTCGCGGCTGCGCAATTCATCCAGCATCGCGCCACGAATACGCTGCACGGCATAGGTGGTAAAGGCTGTGCCCTGTAGCGCGTCGTAGCGCTCAACGGCATTCAATAAGCCAATCCCACCAGCCTGCAATAAATCATCCAGCTCTACGCTGGCGGGCAAACGCACCTGCAGGCGTAGCGCTTCGTGGCGCACCAGCGGGATGTAGCGCTGCCACAGCGAGTGCTTGTCCATTACTCCATCGGCGGTATAGAAATCGTTCACATTGACTACCCTGCGTTAAAGATGTTATCGGCATGATTATCCGATCCTGTAGGGTATTTGATTGGTGGAATAGACGGGGTAAAGCGAGGCTATTCAGAATATTCTTAACAATGGCAGCGACGTTTATCACTGCCAATTGGGGTTAACGCAGGCGGCGCAGGCGCTCGCGGGTGGTGGCCGGAACAAGATGCCAGAGCTGGCAAGGCTTGCCGCTAATCTGTTGATAAAACTCACTGAGTTTATTTTCTGTCGCGTCAGCCGAAGCGATGGAAACTTCGCCAGAATCAGCATGAATGCTTAACAATTTATTGTTAAATAGTCGCTGTAGGTCACTACGTAAGAACAGGCCGTTATCAACATTATTATCTGCCAGAAACCCCTCTTCATTTTCCCGCGTATCGATATGGCACGCTTCGACCCACGGCGTTAGCGGATTGGCGGTCAATGGCGTGCCGGTGATGACGCAGGCGCCATAGCGCGCCCTTACCGCCTCAGCGAATGCCGTCTGGCTGGCACGCTGCCACAGCCGTGCCTTGACGCGACGTCCTACCTGCGTACCGGGCATCACCGCTGCCGGCACCTTCAGCAGCGGGCTTTGCAGCACCACGATGAACTGAATGCGCCGCGACTGCGGGAAACAGGCGTGCGCCTGCGCATCATAAAGCTGCCAGTACGCCTCTTCGCCTTCGTAACGCATGATCGACAGCGTGTAACCGCGGCTGGTAAACAAGTTCTGTGCCGCCGCCGACGCGGGATCGAGCATGGCGTAGACCCGACTTTCACCCATGATCCGCCACAGGTTGTCACGTCGCTCCGCCTCACCGCGGCGTAAATAGAGGAATGGCAGCTGCTGCTGCAGATAGTGCTCCAGCCGTCGCAGGTAGTTTTTGCGTTCGTTGTCGTTGGCCACGAACAGCAGCTCATCCAGCGGGCTGTTGCTCTCTTCGTTGGCGAAAATAGCGCGGATGACCATGCTGCGGTTGCTGGTTGACGGGCTCAGCAGGCCGCGCGCCGTCAGCTCTTTCTCATCCGGGTATTTTTCGGCATAGCGCTGCGCAATCTCCTCAAAGCTGAGCAACGCGCCGGGTAATAAGTCGTTATTAAAGCGCATAGACACTCCGGAAAAAGGAAGCGAAAAAGTTAATATGCTGTAAGAATATCTGGATAAAAAGAGAGCCTGCGGTGCGCCCGTTGATCACAGGCACACCATTTTTACGTCAGCTGACTATTTCAGCAGGTGCAACAGGGAGATGTTGTCATTCATTTTAAATGCATCAATATGCATGTAGAAATTATCGCTGGCCTGCTTGTTATGCTTGGTCAGAGAGTGAAAGCTATAAATAATATTGACCACATCATCCTGGCTCAGCTCGCCAGTGCTTTTAACCTGTGCCACCAGCAAATTCTTAATCATCAACCATTCAGAGGTTAACAAATAGAGTGCCGAGAGCGGTTCACGACTCGTCAGGGAAGGAAAGCGATCGTGATAAATACGATACTGGAAATAGTTGCCGATCAGCCAGGGTGAGTCCTGCAGAAGCGGTAAAACCTTCTGCTGCCATAACAGACTGTTTTCGGCCATCAGCTGGCTCTTGCTGGCATCATCCTGATCCTGCAAAGCATCAAGATTCAACAGTTGAAGATAACGGCTGAAGGTGGCAAAACCGCGCGAGCCCGGCCGAAGTTGAATAAAATGCTGCATATTATTCAGTAGCGCATAATGCAGCAGGTAGTGTGGCTCAATAGCGTGCATATGCGCCACCACCTCACCCTTCTCCAGTGAGTCGCTCAGCGCCAGGAACGTGTTTTCCAGCTGCGCAACATCATCAGCATTATCCAGCGAAACCTTATCCAGCTTCAGGCAGAGTAGCGCGATGGCATAAAGTCCCTGCTCGACCTGCACACCACATTTCGCCATCAACAACGAGCACATCAGATTAAGTAATTTTTCCGCATCCTGATATTCAGGTGCGCTGTTAAACAACTGCCGCAGCAGCTGCTTCTCCTGAACCTGCATGCCATCAGGATGAGTGAGTAGCAGGCGCGCCGCTTCCGGACAGGATAAGGTCAGGGTATTAAACTCATCACGACGCTTTTGTATAGAGACGCGCGGATAAGTGGAACAGGTATGGCTCAGGGCGGAAGCGCCTAAACCCGCATGAATTTTGCAAAGCTTTTTCTCATCCAGAAAGCCACACTGGCCAGAGGCATCCAGTTTAATCTGCGCCCAGTTAGCCACGCTTTTTTTGGTGACGCTGATATGTTCAGTCGCCAGCGCGCGGATATCGATACGCTTCGCCTGCAAATAACGATTAGCCGATTTTTTATCCAGCTGAATATTCCAGCCGCCACAACAATGCTCAGGACAAGCCGAACCCACACAGGCAAATTTCTCAACGAATTGCGGTTCAAATAACGTTAAGGTTTTCACGGATTCTCCTGAGCAATTTATGCAGATGAAAAAGGCGACATCGCGTCGCCTTTTGATTTAAATATTGTTGAGCTATTAGCCCTGCAGCAGAGACAGCACGCCCTGTGGAACCTGGTTCGCTTTAGACAGTACGTTAGTACCAGCCTGTTGCAGAATCTGAGCACGTGACATGTTTGAAACTTCAGTGGCGTAGTCAGCATCCTGAATACGAGACTGTGCAGCAGACAGGTTAGTCGACGTGTTGTTCAGGTTGTTGATAGTTGACTCAAAACGGTTCTGTACCGCACCCAGGCCGCTACGAGCGGTATCGACTTTAGCGATTGCATCATCGATAGTTTTCAGTACGGTGTCGCTTGGCGTTTTCAGGTCAACAGCGTTCACACCCAGAGTTGTGGTGTCAGCTTTAGCGCCTGACAGGTCCAGAGTGATGGTTTCTTTGTCGTTTGCGCCAACCTGAATAGAGACTTTACCACCAGTACCAGCAGAACCGTCCAGCAGTTTGGTGCCGTTGAAAGTAGTCTGACCAGCAACACGGTCAATCTCGTCCAGACGCGCTTTAACTTCATCCTGCAGTGAAGAGAGGTCGGTAGTGGTGTTGGTACCGTTGTTAGCCTGAACAGCCAGCTCACGAACGCGCTGTAAGTTGGTGTTGATCTCGTTCAGTGCGCCTTCAGCAGTCTGCGCCATTGAGATACCGTCGTTGGCATTACGTGAAGCCTGGTTCATGCCGCGGATGTTAGAACTCATACGGTTGGCAATCGCCTGACCAGCAGCATCGTCTTTCGCGCTGTTGATACGCAGACCAGAAGAAAGACGCTCAATCGCAGTGCCCAGAGCGGACTGAGATTTGTTCAGGTTGTTCTGAGTAGACAGAGACAGAATGTTAGTATTGATAACGGCCATGATAACAGTCCTTTAAATTAGTTTAGGGTTTGAGCGAGATATCTGTTTGGCACCTCTCTCAGTCATAACATGTATCGGCACCACTTTGGGTTGCTTTAGAAAAAAGTTTATAAAATTTTAAAACTCTTTGTTTTTCAGATGATTAATTATTAAAATTTTTACTTATTCTATTATCAGATAAGCGTAAGGCGATTCAACTTGCTCTAAAACCGCCCTACTAAAGATAAAAGAAAGCGTTTTTTATTTAATTTTTAAACCGTCCTGAAAAAAATTGAGCTTATTTGCCCACTTTTTTCTTCTCTATATTACTGACAACACCTATATCGGCCATAACAGCATGCTGTTTACTAAAAACGACTTTTTATTTTCTATAGCACGCAACGGTATGCTCGTTTCGCTAAAGCAAGGAAAGGTTTGCTTCTCTACAGAGATAAACAGACCTTCCCTAAGAGAGAATGGGTTTGCTTCTTTGCAGAGAGAAACAGTGTGCTTCTATATAGAGAGAAAAGAGGCCCCTCTCTGTAAGGACGGTATCGCTATCTGGCGTGATAAAGGAGGTTGGGCTGTGGTTGCCAGCAAAGCATCCCGGCGATCTGCAAGGGGGGCTGCCACGGCCCGCCTTCTATAAAGGTGAGAGCGCTATCGGTGTAAATGCTCTGCTGCTGTACCTCAACTCTCCTCTGTTTCTGTCGGCAACGGCTAATCGTAAGAAATAGCGTACCGATGGCGTTCAACTCGGCGCTTCACTGCAGAAAAAAACCGGTAAACTTTCGCGCATACCCGCCGATAACTCGTAGACAATTGCAAAGCTGAAAAAGGAAATATCATGGCCGCCATTAGTAACCTGGGCGTAGGTTCCAACCTTGATCTGAGTTCTTTGTATGACAAGTTAGAGGCTGCTGAAAAGTCCAAGCTAACGACAATTACCACTCAACAGACAAATTCCCAAAGCAAATTAACCGCTTTGGGTAAATTGCAAAGCTCATTACAGAGCCTGCAAACGGCAACAACGGCATTGGCTAAAGTCGATACCTTTAATGCGACTGCGGTAACCAGTACCAATACGGCATTCAGCGCGACTACCGCCAGCTCTGCCGTTGTCGGGAGCTATTCAGTTTCGGTAAGCCAGATTGCCTCCGCACAGACGCTGGTGTCGGGCTCACTGGCCAGTAATACGGCACCGCTGGGCGCCACCACCGGCGGCACCCGCACGCTGTCCATTCAACAGGGCAGCGGTACACCGATTACGCTGACGTTAACCGATGATCAGACGTCATTAGCTAACGTAGTTAAAGCCATTAATACCAGCGGTGCCAACGTTGCCGCCACCACTATCAAAGGCAGCGACGGCAACTATCATCTGTTGCTATCGTCCAAAGCAACCGGTACTTCAAATGATATGACAATCAGCGTATCAGGCGACGATACCTTGCAGGCGGCCATCGGCTACAGCGCTGGCGGCAGCAGCAATGGCATGAGCGTACAGACGGCATCAAAAAATGCCAAACTGGAAGTAAACGGCATTGCCATTGAGAGTGCCAGCAACACGGTAAACGGCGCGCCGGAAGGCGTAACGCTAACCCTGAAATCGGCCACCACCGCACCGGAAAATCTTGAGGTAAGTCGCTCGGTTGACTCAGTAAAAACCGCGATCAAGAACTTTGTCACTGCCTATAACAACGTTAACGCCGTCATTGCCAGCGCAACCAAATATACCCCGGTTGCCAAAGGAGATGATCAGGCGTCAAACAATGGCGCCCTGCTGGGTGATAACACGGTTCGCACCGTGCAGGCACGTTTACGCAGTCTGATTTCCAGCCCGCAGAGTGGCGGTTCAGTGGCAATCCTGGCACAGCTGGGCATTACCCAGGATCCTACGGTTAACCCAGACGGTTCTACGGGCAATCTGGTGATTGATGACACCAAGCTGACCAAGGCGCTGAATGAGACACCGCAGGCCGTTACGCAGTTCTTTGTTGGTGATGGTAAAACCTCCGGTCTGAGTACCCAGTTAGGCACGTCCTTAACTGACATGCTCAGCACCAGCGTTGGTAAAGAAGGCTTGATGAAAAATGCCACCGACGGCATTAACAGCAAGCTGGATCTACTGGGCGATCGCTATGAAGCGATGCAGGACCGTATTGATGCCACGATGGCGCGTTATAAAGCGCAATTTACACAACTTGATGCGTTTATGTCCAAGATGAATGCAACATCAAGTTATTTGACCCAGCAGTTTAGCTCAAGTTCTGACTCAAAATAGCTTGAGTAGGGAGTCACCAAATGTATAACCAGTCAGGGGCCGCCGCCTATGCTCGCGTCGGCCTGGAAAGTGCCGTGATGAGCGCCGATCACGATCAGCTCGTTACTATGCTTTTCGATGGCGCACTGAGTGCGCTGGTCCGTGCGCGCCTGTTTATGCTGGAAAATGATATCCAGCAGAAAGGTGCTGCCCTTACCAAGGCCATCAATATTATCGAAAATGGTCTTAAACATGGTTTAGAAGAAAACAGCGGCGACGAACTGACGGACAACATGATGGCGTTATATGCCTATATGGTGCGCCGTCTGTTACAGGCTAATCTGCATAACGATACGGCGGCAGTGGAAGAAGTTGAAGGCCTGTTGCGTAATATCGCCGATGCATGGAAACAATCGTTGGATCCCGCCACCTTCCAGGACGCTGTCTAATGGCTATCGAACCGCATCTGCTTATGACCTACCAGAAACTTTTATCACTCAGCCAGACGATGTTACATCTGGCCTCCGCAGGAAGCTGGGATGCGCTAATCGAAACGGAAGTTGATTACATTGGTGCGGTTGAACGCCTGTCGCAATCTACACAGGCGTCGCCAATTTCTTCCCAGGCACTGACTCAGTTGCGTCCTGTATTACGCAACATTCTTGATAATGAGGCGCAGGTCCGCGTTTTGCTGCAGGAAAGGATGAATGAACTGGCCGGCTTGGTGACTCAGTCTAACAAGCAGAAATCACTTAACAGCACGTATACATCGATGCGCGGCAACATCCTTTACCCGCAGGATTAACCTTAATCCCCCGCTACGTTAGATTGTGCGGTTTAACAAGAAGAAATATATTTCTGCTAAACCGCGCGTTTCGCTTAACCTCCTCCATACTTCAATTCTCAGGCAGACACATTGGAGCACGGAGATGCAAAACCCCACGTTGTTGCAGTTTTTCCACTGGTATTATCCGGATGGCGGCAAACTCTGGCCTGAAGCTGCGGAACGCGCGGCCTGGCTAGGAGAAATTGGTATCAGCGCGGTTTGGCTGCCACCGGCCTATAAAGGGGAATCAGGCGGCTATTCAGTCGGTTATGATACCTACGATCTGTTTGACCTTGGCGAGTTTGATCAAAAAGGCAGCCAGGCCACCAAATATGGCGACAAAGCGCAATTACTCAACGCGGTGGATAAACTGCGCCAGCATAATGTTGGCGTGATCATGGACGTGGTGCTCAACCATAAAATGGGCGCTGACGAAAAAGAGACCATGGCGGTCAACCGCGTCAATCCTGACAACCGCGAAGAAATTAGCAGCGAAGAGATCGTGGCGGAAGCCTGGACGAAGTTCTCTTTCCCGGTGCGTGATGGCCAGTATTCAAAATTTGTCTGGGACTACAAATGCTTCAACGGCGTTGACCATATCGAAAACCCGGATGAAAACGGCCTGTTTAAGATCGTCAATGATTATACCGGCGACGGCTGGAACGATCAGGTCGACGGCGAGCTGGGCAACTTCGACTATTTGATGGGTGCCAACATCGATTTCCGCAACACCGCGGTGACCGAAGAGCTGAAATACTGGGCGCGCTGGATGATGGAACAGCTGCCGTGCACCGGTTTTCGTCTGGATGCGGTGAAGCACATTCCGGCCTGGTTCTATAAAGAGTGGATCGATCACATTCAGGACGTCGCCCAGGACCCGATGTTTATCGTGGCCGAATATTGGTCGCACGACACCGACACGCTGATGAACTATATCCATCAGGTTGAAGGCAAAACCATGCTCTTTGATGCGCCGCTGCAGATGAATTTTCATCAGGCATCAAAGTCAGGCTCCTCTTACGACATGAGCACCATCTTTGATAATACGCTGGTAGAGCGCGATCCGTTCCATGCGGTGACCATTGTCGCCAACCACGATACGCAGCCGTTGCAGTCGCTGGAAGCGCCGGTGGAACCCTGGTTTAAGCCGCTGGCCTATGCGCTGATTCTGCTGCGTGAACAAGGTGTGCCTACCGTGTTTTATCCCGACCTGTTTGGCGCCAGCTATGGCGACGAAGGCAGCGACGGTGAAACACATCAGGTGGAGATGCCGGTGATACCGGAACTGGAAGCGTTGATTCGCGCGCGCCAGCAGTATGCGCACGGCGTGCAGACCAACTATTTCGATCATCCAAACTGCGTGGCGTTCAGCCGCAGCGGCACCGCTGAACAGCCGGGCTGCGTGGTGGTGCTCTCCAACGGCGACGAAGGCGAAAAAACCGTGGCGCTGGGTGACGGCTTTGCCAATACGCAGTGGCGCGATTATCTCGGCCATCGCGATGATCTGGTGCAGTGTGATGAGGCGGGCAATGGACAGTTCCGCTGTAACGGCGGCAGCGTAAGCGTCTGGGTAAAAGCGGACTAAAATGGGCTGAAGCAACAAACAAAAAAGGGCGCAACCCATGCGCCCTTTTTTACGGTTATTTTTCGACTTGTGCAGCCGCTGGCTTCGCTTCGGTGGCCTGGGTAATCCGCGTTTTCAGGCTTTCCGGCTCAATATTCTGAATCACCTGCACTTTGGCATCCTGCTCTGCCATCTGCAGCGCCTGCTGGCACTCCACCGTTGGCCGCTCGACTTTACGCAACGTCAGGCCGTCGTAATGGAGCTCGCTGCCTTCCTGCTCCAGTGGCATCACGCGCAGCTGGCGGGTCACGTTAACATAATCACCGTTCAGCTGGGTTAACTTACCTGGTTTTGCGATCACGCGCTGCCACTGACGGCAATCCAGCGTATCGCCGGACGCGTTGACAATCAGGCTGCCGATCGCTTTATCACTGCGCAGGCCGCTTTGCGGGCCAAACGTCTGCCAGTTGCCCTGCAAATTAGCCGGTGCCGGCGTCTTTACCGCCTGCTGATAATCAGTGATTTGCGCACAGCCGCCCAGCGCCAGCGCGCTCAGTAACATCCACTTTTTCATCTTCAATCCCTAACCATCAATGCGATGGCCGCTACGTTATAATTTTTCTCACCGGTTATGCAAGCCGCACACGGCTTCCGGGCGCCTGACAGCATCAACGATAGCAGTTACACTGGGCGCACGCCCATTTTCAGGAGCAGGTAATGAAAACCCCCGAAGAGTATTACGTCCTTGCGCGCAGTATGTTTTTATCCGCGCAGCCCGATTTTCAGCAGGCGCTCGAGCAGCTGACCGAATCCGATGCCCGCACCGCTGGCATGTCGCTGCGTCAGCTGCGTGATTTGCAGGCCGATCGGATTTACGCCGCCTTTTTACGGCAGAAGAAGCAGGATGCAATGCTGTTTTCTATTCAGCTGGCCGAGCCGGACAAAGCGGTGGCCGCCGAAGCGATTGAAGCCTATCTGAAATCGCATGCTGAAGCGCTGGGCATGACGTGGGAAGAGTTCTGCCGTAAGAACGAGCTGTAAAGTGAAGCGGCCTCTGGAGGTGCGGCAGTTTTCACTACCAGAGGTAGCCCGACGTCAGGCGGTTTTGCTTTCGACGTAGCTGGTGACGGCGAGCAGGCGGTTGACGTGGGTCAGAAGCAGATCGACATCGGTTTGCAGAAAATCAGTGGAGGAGCGCGACGCGGTGACAATCGCATCCTGAACGGTGTCGGAAATACTCTGATCGTTGGTGTTTCTGGCGTTGATCAGCAGCGCCGCAATTAGCAGTGATTGCGCTTCGACCTGCGCGGTGAGCTCTTTTGTATCAACATCCATTTTTGCCAGCTTCAATAAGATGTCGACGACCAGTTGTTTCATGGGTTTTCCCTGTAGCAATTGCGCTATGAAATAATTTCCACAATCTGCCAAATAGTCGCCCGATATACAACCTTCACGTGATAAACCCCGAGCCACGGCGTTTTTTACTTGATACTGTATACGCAACCAGTATTATGATATGCAATGAAAGCGTGTCTCAATAAGGGCAATAAAAATGTTTGTGGAACTGGTTTACGATAAGCGCAACGTGGCAGGGTTGCCCGGCGCAAATGAGATGATTTTAGAAGAGCTGACCAGGCGCATTCAGCGCGTCTTTCCGGCGATGGAAGTGAAAGTAAAGCCGATGCAGCGTAACGCGATTGATACCGACGCCAGCAAAGGTGACAAGGCCATTATGGCGCGCATCATTGAAGAGATGTTTGAAGAAGCCGATATGTGGCTGGTGGCAGAATAAGCAAAAAAACGGCCCGCACTGTTCTGCGGGCCGTTTTATTTTTCTGTATCAAACTGTATCAGTCAGCGGCTTAGCCTTCCTGCTCGCTGCGATTGACGGAAATCTCCAGGTCCTCAATCAGGACATGAATATCTTCCATCAGTTTGCCCTGCTCATTCAGCAGTGTATTGATGCGTCCCGCGAATTCATCATCTTTGTATTCGCCGGCTTCGAAAGCCAGATACTGAGAAGAGAGCGCCTTGGTGTTGTTCTCTGCGTAGTGGCGCATCTCTTTCAACTGTGAAGCGACGTCACGCAGATAATCGGTTTTCGTTTTCGGTGTTACTTCGATTTCATCACTCATGCTCGTTTCCCTCTGGTTGAATATTGGATAAAAATCCTGACTACCTTTTAAAGCGTAGCGGATAATCCCGTTTCGTCCTTAAGAATAATCGGAAGCCGTTACGCTTGTTTATTTATACAGTAGAAATCAAAACGTCTGCCGGAGCCTGGCTACACTAATAGACTCCCCTTTGTGCTACAGGAGCGTATTCGTGAAAGCATTGACCTATCATGGTCCGCACAATGTCAGCGTTGATAATGTTGCCGATCCAATTATTGAAGCGCAGGACGACATTATTCTTCGCGTTACCGCCACGGCGATTTGTGGATCCGATCTGCACCTTTATCGCGGCAAAATTCCACAGACCAAACACGGTGATATTTTTGGCCATGAGTTCATGGGCGAAGTAGTGGAAACCGGCCGCGATGTCACCGCGGTACAGAAAGGCGATCGCGTCATCATTCCTTTTGTTATCGCCTGCGGCGAATGTTTCTTCTGCCATCTCGATCAGTTTGCTGCCTGTGAAAACACCAACAGCGGCCGTGGCGCTATCATCAATAAAAAGCAGATTCCACCTCCGGCGGCGCTGTTTGGCTTCAGTCACCTTTACGGCGGCGTGCCGGGCGGCCAGGCGGAATACGTGCGCGTACCGAAAGCCAACACCGGCCCGTTCAAAGTGCCGCAGACGTTGTCAGACGATAAGGTGTTGTTCCTGACCGATATCCTGCCCACTGCCTGGCAGGCGGTAAAAAATGCCCAGGTGAGCAAAGGCTCCAGCCTGGCCATTTTTGGTGCCGGACCGGTTGGCCTGCTGGCTGCCGCCTGCGCCCGCTATGCCGGTGCGGAACAGATCTTTATGGTCGATCATCACCCGTATCGCCTGCAGTTTGCTCAGCAGCGTTACGGTGTTATCCCGATCAACTTTGATGAAATTGACGATCCGGCAGAAGCGATCATCGAACACACCGCGGGCAATCGCGGCGTTGATGCGGTGATTGATGCAGTGGGCTTTGAGGCCAAAGGCAGCACCACCGAAACCATTTTGACCAACCTGAAACTGGAAGGCAGCAGCGGCAAAGCGCTACGCCAGTGTATTGCCGCAGTACGTCGCGGCGGCATCGTCAGCGTGCCGGGCGTTTATGCCGGATTTATTCACGGCTTCCTGTTTGGCGACGCCTTCGATAAAGGTCTGACCTTTAAAATGGGTCAGACGCACGTGCACGCCTATCTGCCGGAATTGCTGGCGCTGATTGAAAAAGGGCTGCTAACGCCCGAAGAGATCGTGACGCATCATCTGCCGCTTAACGATGCGGCAGAGGCGTATAAAATTTTTGAGAAGCGTAAAGAGGATTGTCGCAAGGTGATTCTGGTACCTGGTCTGGCGGCGACCTCGCCGACTGATATCACCAGTGCCAGCGTGGGTAACGTATAACCGAGCTGTTCACCGGCCCGCCATCGCGGGCCGGTTCATGACTTACAGATACTTCTTCGCCAGCAGCTTCAGTTCATCTTTAGCCGCCTGCCCCAGCCGGGCAATGCCTTGCTCAACAAAATCAAACGCCTGTTCAAAATCATTCACGCCTGCGGTTACCGCGTCGTGCACGCTCTGCTGCTCATCCGCTTCAGACGGATAAGCTACCGCGTTATCCGCCGTCGGCGTGCTGCTGAGCGCCGGAGGGATCTCAATCGGTGCGGCCGGTGCGGCTTCAGCGGGTGCGGCGCTGGTGGTTGCGGCGACATCGGCCGGTTCAGCGGGCGCAGCATCAGCATTAGGCGCGGCTGGCTCAGCGGCAACATCGGCTGGCGCAGCGGTTACCGCTTCTGGCGCGGCGCTGGCAGTTTCGACGACATTAGCCGGTTCAGCGGGCGCAGCATCAGCATTGGACGCGGCTGGCTCAGCGGCAACATCGACCGGCGCAGCGGTTACCGCTTCCGGCGCGGCGCTGGCAGTTGCCACGACATCGGCCGGTTCAGCGGGCGCAGCATCAGCATTAGGTGCGGCTGGCTCAGCGGCAACATCTACTGGCGCAGCGGTTACCGCTTTCGGCGCGGCTGGTGTGGCTTCCAGCGGTGCGGCGCTGACGGCATCGGCGGCATCGGTAGCTTTTTCGGCTGGCGCGGTGGCCGCCGGTGCGGCGGTTGACGCCTCTTCGACAGCGTCAATCGTACGCGCGGGCGGAGCATCAAACATCGGGTCGCGTGGGCTGGCCTCAGTGGGCGTTTCTGCCGCTGTCGCGGCGGGTTGCGCACTTTGTACCGCTGCCGAATCGACCAGATTTTGCTCAGGGTTTGCGGCGGTATTTGGGGTAACTGCATTGATATCGGACATAGTAGACTCCTGCGTCTTTTTAAAGAAAAGCAGCGCGTTAAAAGCGCTCCAGATTAAAGGGGTAACATTCATGGCTAATTCCTTGGGGGGGTAAAACAGGCAGTGACAACATAAACGCCACTGCCAAGGTGCTTAACGGGCGTTTTCTTCCTTAACCACCGACTTGACTTTATCTGCCGTCATGTCCGCCGTCCGGTTCGGCAGCACATCCAGTTTGTGCTGTAATTGCTTTACCTGTTCTGATACCGCATCGACCTTGGCTTCGCGGCGCATCGCCGCTTCACGATAATCCTTACGAATGCTGTCCAGCTGTTGGTTTGCCTGATTACTGACGTAGGCAAAAATTACCGTCATTACCACGCAGAACACCGCGGCAATCAGCAGAATGCAGCCGAGTATGATGTTGCGCCTGAAGTTTTTGGGCCGTAGTAAATCGTTAGCAGTTGTCATCGCTGATAGTCTCCAGAGTGGTGATTAAACGATTGATCTCCTTACTGAACTTGTCGCTTTGCTCAACCTCGGTCATCGTGCGCAGGATGCCAAGCGAGTTCTTCATCAGGCGCATATCGGTTTCGAGTGAGGAGATGCAACGCATGTTCTGTTCATGGCGCGTGCGCAGATCGTCGTTCTCTTTTCTGAGCGCGATGTTGGCTTCCTTAAGCCACACGACCTGCTCTTTGTAGCTGGTAATAATTTCACCTCCTGCCCGATTGCTGGTGATGATGGTGGCTAAGCCCGCCATCAGGGGTTTCCAGAACAGTGCCGCGGCACTACCGCCAAGAAGGAGTGCGCCGATGCTGGTAATCAAACTACTTTCCATGCCACACCTCTTCGACTTGGCTAAAAAACGTTAACAAGGATAAAAAGGGATATTTGCTCATCGTTATTTCCGCTAAAACCTGCCACAAATGAGGTTGTCGTAAGAAACGCGATACCCGCTTGGGTAGCCGGTCGCGTTGACAACAACCCGCCCTCATTTCAGAAGCTCATGCATTTGCTTGTGCTTCTGCGTGTTAACAATCAGCCAAAGTCTGGTGGTGCGGGTAAGTCGTGGTGGTTTAGCGTGCGAGGGAAATCCTGATGCCCATGGTATTGCCCCAAAACGGGTGCGGTTATAAGGCAGGTAAAGCGCCTGCGGAGTACAAAGCGGGCAACGGCGAGCGCTGCTGGCGATGCAATAAAATGTGGTCATGATGCCTCCTGACGTCACTAATGAACTGCCATAGCGCACCAGGCAGCGCCAAAAGCAAGGCGCCAGCACGGGTGCATAATTGTGAGAAAAAAACGTATCAGGGAGAGTGCAGGCACCTCGCGACGGACGTAGCGGGGCCTGACGTTATAAATGCAGGAAATCACTGCAAAGAATTGCCACCTGTTCGGCGGCTGTAGGACATCATGTCCGTTGTGAAAGAGCGGGTAATTCAGCTTCGTTAACCAGTTGACTGATTAGCACCAGCCAAAGATAAAGAATACTTAAATTATTTATCTAAAGAAAACTTAAGTCAAGCTCATTTAAGGTTACTTAACTATGAACAGACAAACTATCGGCGATCGCATTCGGGCGAGACGCAAAGAATGCCGGCTCACGCAGAAAGCGTTAGCGGCAAAAGTCGGTGTTTCACACGTCGCGATTTCTCAGTGGGAGAAGGATGAAACCGTGCCACGCGGGGAAAACCTGCTGCGGGTTGCGGCAGCACTCGGCTGCACGCCCGCCTGGGTTTTTGATGGTGAAGGCGATCTGTTTATGCTGCCCACCAGTCCGACGGAGCGCGCGCATGCGGTGCCGATTATCAGCTATCAACAGGCCGCTAACTGGCGCGGCACCGCCTTTCTTGAGTCGCCTGAAGGGGTTAGCTGGCTACAGAGTAATGTGGATCTCTCCAGCGCTGCCTTCGCCCTGATCATTACCGGTAACGCAATGGAGCCGGAATTTCGAGCCGGTGATGCCATCATCATCGACCCGGCGGTCACGCCGATACCCGGTGATTTTGTGGTGGCCGCCACCGGCAGCGAAGCGCTGTTTGCGAAATACCGGCCGCGCGGCATGGTGGAAGGTGAAGAGGTGTTCGAACTGGTGCAGCTGAATGACGATTACCCTTCCCTGCGATCTAATCAAACGCCGGTGAGCCTGGCAGGCACGCTGATAGAGCATCGTCGTTATCGGCAAAAAACCACGACTCAGGCGTAGCGACAGATTACCGTCACTGACTTTTTTTCATTGAGCGCGCAATAAGCTTGCAATTTTATTTAAGTTATCTTTAATATGGTTGCTAGCAGGACGATGCCGGGACCGCAGCGCTGGCGCTGCTCAGTGAGTGGCGCCAGCGATGACGTACTGTCATCAATGCGTTTATGCGGAAACATGTGCCGCAGCGCGAATGGGAGAGTTTTTTTGGCCACTGCCGCAAGGTGTGTGGCCCTTTTTTTGTTGTGGAAGGGGGGAGGCAAGCGCTGTTGCCGGGCGGCAATACCCGTTATAATTCCGGTCCGTTGCGCCAGTTGCGCGCAGTTCAACCTCAAGGAAACAGAGATGCGTATCGGTGTGCTTTTTCCCATCGCGATCATTATCGCCGGCGTGGGCTTACTGGTGTGGTTTATTGCCAGCGGCGCTTATCTGCCTGGTGCCAGTTAGTTCGTGCGCCTCCGCGGCAAGACCACCCGATCACGTTAGCCAGCGGCGTCGCGTAATCGGGTGGGGTTAATGTGTGCCTGTTTTACAGGCAGTCCAGTGCCTCAAGTCCCCGCCAGGTGCGGCCGGTCGATTCCGTGACCAGCACTGCCGGATTGACGTTGACCTCAGTGGCCAGTTGAAAAGCGCGATCGAGAATCTCCTGTCGTGTATCAAAACTGACGCAGACATACTCCTCATGCGGCAACCAGTAAACGTTGCCCTGCTTGCAAATCAGGCTGCGCCGGAAGCCATGATGTTTCATCCGTTCATGCAAGTTTTCATAATCCTCTGCCGTGGCATCGCGTAATTCAACGCGGATGGTATAACTAGCCATATGGTACCCCTTACCCTGTCGAGAAATGAGATTTAAGTTTACTTTAATTTAGTTGAGTTGGGGGACTTTTGCGCAGGAAACAGATTAATCTGGTATGAGCGTCTCTTTTGCCACGCCGCCATTTTGGTCTGACAGTGCGTAAAAATCGCGCGCCCGGTCAACTTTTTTACTTTTTATTCATCAGGAACGGGAATTATTACCCCTTGCGGCTATAGTCAATATTCAGAATTTCAGGCGACGCTTTTTGGAGGCGTGCGCTATTGCCCAGCAAGGTCCCTATGATAACCATCACCGGCGCGATAAAAGTTCCCGAGTTTCTTAGCTTTCTGTCCTCATTAATGGGCACGCTAACGCAGCAAAAAGTTGAGGTGCTCAGCGGCTATCCGGCTAATTGCAGCCGCTGGCTGACGATTTATCATTATCGCCACACCAACCGCTGGTCGCTGGAATGGTATGACAAACCGGGCTACGGTCGGCCGCCGATGCTAAACAATGACGACTGCCTGATGCGCGAAGCCAATAAAGGTGCGTCGAGCGAAGAGCTTGACTATGCGCGCCGCCTGCTGGAAAAAACCGGCTTCTGCGATGCCTGATAATCGATCGTTAGCAGGCTGTTTACCGTAGCAGGCTCACATTAGCGGTTAACCCTCGCCGCCATTCTTGTTATGGTGCGCACTAACCGTTAATCGATTTGTGGATATCCCATGCAGGAATTTGAACGCCCTCTTCTTACCTTGCCCGCCGGTGAAAAAAAACTGCTGCTGCACTCCTGCTGTGCGCCCTGCTCAGGCGAAGTGATGGAAGCCATTCAGGCTTCCGGCATCGAGTACACCATCTTCTTCTATAACCCCAATATCCATCCGCAAAAGGAATATCTTCTCCGCAAAGAAGAAAATATTCGTTTTGCCGAAAAGCACAATGTGCCCTTCGTTGACGCCGATTACGATACCGATAACTGGTTTGAACGTGCCAAAGGCATGGAGTGGGAACCGGAACGCGGTCCGCGTTGCACCATGTGTTTTGATATGCGCTTCGAGCGCACCGCGCTGTACGGCGCGGAACACGGCTTCAACGTGATCAGCAGCTCGCTGGGCATTTCGCGCTGGAAAGATATGAAGCAGATCAACGACTGCGGACATCGCGCCGCCGCGGGCTATGGCCTGACTTACTGGGACTATAACTGGCGGAAACAGGGCGGCTCGTCGCGCATGATTGAGATCAGCAAGCGCGAGCAGTTCTATCAGCAGGAATATTGTGGCTGTGTCTATTCGTTGCGCGACACTAACCTGCATCGTAAATCGCAGGGCAGGCCCTTAATCAAACTCGGCCAGCTCTATTACGGTGCCGACGACGCGGATAAAGAGCGTAACTGAAGTTGCAGCGCCGGGTGCCTCCCGGTAAACAAACCAGGTCATGTTTGTTTGCGCTCTCAGGCAGATATCGACTCTGCGCCCCGCCGCTCAGGGGGATTCGCTGCCGGTTAAAGATAGCAGCCGAAGCGGCAGCGTGCCCGGCGAGCCGTCCCTTTTTTGGCGAGGATACGCCAGAAAAAACGATCGGCTGACGCCGGCGATGACAGCAGGCTGCCAGGCGGCAGCCGTGATAACCGTCACGAGAGATCGATTTCTTTCAGCCCGCGCCACGCCCGTCCGGCCGCTTCGGTGACCATCACGCCGGGATCGGGAATAAACTCCACCAGAATCAGATAGACTTTATCCAGTACCTCGTGGCGCGTGGCATACCCTGACCAGGTATATTCATCACGCGGCAGACGAAAATGCGTGCCGGTTTTATCCGAGACGCTGTGCCTGAAACCGTGCTCGCTCATTTTGCTGCGCAGCCGTCGATAGTCAGCTGCCGCATCGTCTTCCCCACGCAGTTCAATCGAAATGTTAAAACTCGCCATATTACACTCCTGAAAAATCACTCTGAAATTTAAGTTTACTTAAATTTTAAGCGAAGCGCGCCCTTTTTTTGTGACGCCTGTTTCACAGAAAGACGATCGCATGCGGCTGGCCAGCCAGTGCAGAGGTGTGACGAAGGTTAGCTGAGGGGAGATCGAGCAAGAATAATGCGGCGGGTCCGGCAAGGCCCGCCGAGGTAAAAGCGACATTTAATGAAGGGAAAACGGACTATCGGCCACTATTTTTTATTTTCCAGCTCGGCCTCCGCAGCGATGGTCAGCGCCGAAAGCTCCTGATGGTCGACTTCAGGATCCTCACTTTCGATCAGCTTTGAAATCGCCAGCAGTTCCTGAAACTCGCCGAGCAAAATCGCCGCATCTGATTTTAAACCGGCATCGTCTTCCGCTGAGTTCAGCACCGAGTTGATCGCCTTGTTGACGCTCTCAATCATATTAATGACGCCGCCATTTTTCCCTACAGCCAGCACCAGCGCGCCGATCAGCAGCGACTGCGCTTCTACTCTGGCGCTCAGCTGCTTGGTGGTGACATCCATTTTAGAAATTTTCGCCAGTATGCTCAGAACAACATTTTTCATTTTACGTCCCCTGGAAAATAAACGGCCTGCTCGCCGCCATAACGACCCCAGGCCCGGTCTGATTAGCGCACCCTGATGCCGCTCAGCAGGTCTTTCTGCCCGCCAACAGCCTAACTCAAAATGCGGGCCAGAAGAAATCGGCGCAAGCTGAGTTCAGCGTAACGCGGCACACTGGCCGCTGCGGGCGCGGAAATTTTACAGAAAGCAGTAAAGTTTCGATGTGATGTGGTCGATTAATAAGGTAAGGCGAAATAAGCGATGACATGAAGCGGAGTGAATAAAATGAATGCACAACCTATGAGCTGGTCAGTAAGTTACATCGTGAAGAAAAGCGGTCAGGCTATTGAAGATACGCTGCTGATTCAGGGTGAAAGCGTGGTACGCGCGCTGAACGATTTCTTTGAAGAGCAGGCATCAAAGCACGGCATCTTCCGTTCAGACATCGATGTGAAAGCGCTGAAAGCAGCGTAATCCAGCACAGTTGGCAAAAAAGGTCGCGCAAGCGGCCTTTTTTTATGCGCTTTTGCGCCGGTGATAACAACAACCGCCGCTGCCGGGCATTTTAGCGTGCAGCAAGGCAAGCTGGACCAGCCTGAACTTTCACCCCGGATAACGAAGAAGAGACCGTTTCGCAGATAACTGAAGAGAATAAGCGCATTGTTTTAATGCAGAGAGGGGTCAGCGTAGCTAACCGTTAACGGGAGGCGTGTTATGGCAGCAAATATCATCAGGCGCACTCCAGGAATGCGCCTTGTGATACCGTCTTAGCAATGAGGGTTGGCGTCACTTTTTACTAAATTCAACATTATCGGTTGTACAGTCCAGCATGCCGAAGTACGCCTCGGTCACCGACTGGCCTGTGCGCTGAGTGAAAGGAACCAGCCAAATATCATTACCAAATGATATCTGATCGGGGTCGATAAGCATTCCACTTTTCTCAGCGACATCCTGAGCATCAGAGAAGCTTTTCCACGGAGACCTGTCACCCGATTTAGCCCTGATAACCTTTGACATGATTGCCTGATTATCATAGTGGCGACATGCTTCAAGGTCGGAAGCTTTGACCTTTGAAGGTCTGCTCCAGATAATCAGAACGATCATCGCAGCTAAAGCAAGCACGCCTGACGCTATGGCGGTCATAACTAAAAATTTTACTACTCCTTTCATATGACTCCTCCTTCAGGCAACAGGATGAAAATCTTACTCGTTTACCTTTTAGAACTTAACAGCGGTTTCACCATTAATTTCTATCTTATAAGGCACACCGTTGAAGCGCTCGCCCATCCATCGACCGATGGTGGTCAAGTCTTCGTTAGTTTTACTTCGGTGCGTACTGGCGTTGAAATCATATAAATCTGGCGCCTGAGCTCTGACCACGCCATCAAAAGACCAGGTTCCGGTAGCATTACGGGTAAAAGTACCGTCAAGTTGCAGCGTAATATTGCCCAGAATATAAGGCATAAACACATTAGAGCTGGCTGTGTTATAAGGGAACGAAAATGTCAGATCATGACGTCCCGGGTTGCCGATGGCATTCATTCGTTCATTGAAACCAGGGATGTTACCTGCCTGAATAAATTGCAATGAAAGTGCACCGATATCCACACTCATTGTTCTGCCATTACCCCATAAAAAATTGCTTAGCGCAGCTGCAATTGCATAAGGAGAGTTGCTTAACTGAGGCGGACCATTATCAGGGGAGAAATTAATTCGCTCGGGCGTGTCAAACCGCTTAGCTAACTCTGCAACAGGGCTTGCTGCGAGCTCGCACATATTAATGAATACACAGTTCTTAAACCACCACATCGCATTCTCTAATTTCTTTTCCTCAGATAAATTACCTTTTAAATCTTTCGCTATAACGGGTGTGGTGTTGCGGTAATAACTCCCACCATGCAATTCTGTCGCATATCTTACATTGGGTGGCGGGCCGCCTGCTGCTGCGCCGCCGCCATTACCACCGGGATACATCACACTACTGTCGCCCGTAGTAACCACAGGAGGAGAAATAACAATCATATCAGACATAAATTTTCCTTTTTTATAACTCAGCCAAAAAACGCATTAACATCACGCGGTTTATTTTTCATACACGCAAAAAACAAACGTATAGCCAGGGAGTGACTGTCAGTCATTCACCCTGGCTTTACTATTTTCAAAAAATCACAGAACGGATAATTGCCGAAGACGTTTATATTTAAACGCACTCCGAAGAGTGCGCCTTGGGATAAACGCTGTTTGAAGTGATTAGAAATACGCGAGCTTGCGGTTAACGCCATTGATCTTAACGGTGATATACCCCGCTGGTGTCGCGGAGGCAGCAGGTGCCGAAGTCACTTCCGAAGCCAGCGTAACGACCTTGCCGTCAAAACCAACGCCAGCTGCGCCATTGTGATAATTCATCACCGTTGACAGCGCCACACGACTTTTGTTCTCGAGATTTAACGTCGTATCTTCGGTAAAATCAGGATAGAACAGCGAGCTCTGACCTTCATCAAAGTGGGTTGGGCCGGTGGTAATGAGATTAACCACGACATCCCCGCTCTGCGCCTTCAATTTAACCCATGCTTCACAGGTTGCACCGTCGTTAGTAGAAAGCAAATAGCAGTCGCTTACGCCTGAATCCCCTTCAAAATGCATATTACCGCCTACCGAGCTTGATCCACGATAGAAGTTAATCAGGGTCTTACCGCAAACATTACTCAACAACGGATTAACGGTTGGTGAGGTGGCGGTATCACGCAGGGTTTTGCCGTTAAATTCCAGATGCCAGTGCTGGTTAGCATGACGGAAATTAAACGAACCCACGCGGAACCACTTATCGGTATCACTGTTATTGGTCACGCGATGACCCGAGTACCAGCCCGCCTTCATTGAGCCGGTCATCTCAGTGCCATAGTTCTCATCACGCCGCCAGCCATGTTCATAGCTTGAAAGCAGCGCAGAACCGGTGCGCTCGGTATCAATGCTGGCACCAGACTGCAAGCTCAGCTGGCGCATCAATACGCGTGAATAATTGAGCTTTAACGGGTTAACGGAAGATTCAATGCTCAGCGCATCAATGATCCACTGACCATTACTTAGATCGCCAGGGAATCGCGTGTGCTCAATCCACACATTACGAATCAGCCCCTGGCCCACGCGCGGCATAAATAGCGTGGCTTCACCATAACCATACTGGAAGTTGGAGTTGGTTAACTCCACGGCCGTGGAATGGTCCCAGTTACCCTGAGTTGAATCAGACCAGGTGATGTCAAATACCCGACTATAGGTATTTTTGGAGTAGATCTGATCAAGTCGTGTATCAAGCGTATCAATAAACTTGAACACGGAGTTACCGGTGTTTTCTGCGCGAAAACAGGTGACATTAATATACTGCCCTTCGATCGTGATGTTTTGAAAAAATGGCTGCTGATTACTTACCATGGCAGAGGTAATTGCGCCGGTATTTGCAGTGGTATCGGCGGTCGCCTGACCATCCCAGAAAATACCGCGAATAGCCGTACGTCGCGCTTTAACCTTGAATACTGTATTAGCAGATTTATCAGAGGTAATAATTGTTCTGGGCGCAACGCCATATTCGCAGTCGTCGCCATACATATTGAAAAATGGCAGTTCACCCTCACCGGTTAAATCAACAGGGTTAATGATGAACTTACCGGCTGGAAAACGAATACCGATATCACGGATAGGGCTTTTGGACGCATCATCGATCGGTGATACAAAGCTTTTGGCCCAGCGATACATGTTAATGCAGGCGTCGTGGTTAACCGTGCCGTTGTCTGCATCAAATGAAGCCGAACCACGTAAGCGCTTACCGCCAAAATGGAAAATGTTGATAGTAGAAACATCATCAATAATACGTTGCCAGTAATAATCTCCGGCAGAAGATACCGCAATGGTGCCATTGTCATCCGCAGGCGCTTTCCCCTTGGTGTCAATAAAACCTGCGAAGCGGCCGCCGCCATTAAAAGTTGAATCCTTGTCGTAATAACGTTTAAGAAATGCGATTTCGCCTGATGCAGAAGGCTTGGTGGTACGGAGTTCAGCAAATGAATTCACTTCGATCATGGTATTTCCTTTCATGGTTTGTTGAGCATTTTGCTCATGGGGGGATGTTTATTTATTCTTTAAAATAAATAATCTTTAAAATGCAGTTAGCTATTAATTTATAAATTACCTGAGGGATTCAATTTCTTTTATGGCTCGTTTATCCCGGTTACAGTTTTCAATCGATGTCATAAGCTTTTCATTCATTTCGAGAACGTCGCCATAGGTCACCGACTCTGGTACGGGAGGTATTTCACAGTCAGCCAGCAGTTCTGCCGGAATGGGCACTGCCGGAAGCTGAACGTATTCTTTCGTTGTGTTTGCGCAGGCTGTCAGCAACATCAGCGGGAACAGGATGAGCAGCGCACGCATCGCGTTGAATTGACTGCCTGATGTAAACAATACGCCTCTCACTTTCTGTCTCATTTTGATACCGAGCATCGTGGGCCGCCTTTCCGATATCGTTAAAGAGCGTCACGGCAGTGATAAGGTTGCTGGCGATCGACTCTGCCTTTTTCCGGGCCTGTAGTGCCGCCGATACCTTTTCCTGTGCCTGCAACATCCTGGCGTGATAGTGGCTGGCAGCGGTGCCAAACGTCACCACAGCCGCCACCAGCAAGAACCACAATACCGAACGCCAGTTATTTGCCAGCCAGATCATCAGCATTCTCCGCCAGGCACATTGACCGCTCCATATCGCGGCGATTCATCAATCCACGCCACTTCTGGCCGCCTGCATAAACCCAGTGACGAAGCGCCTGACAGGCACCCTTCACATCACCGGCATTCAGCTGTTTTAGCAGCGTTGATGTAGAAAATGCGCGGGTGCCGACGTTATAGGTGAAGCTGTAGAGCGCGGCGCGCTGATATTCGCCCAGCGGGATTTTTACCATGCTGTCGACCGTCTTTTTGACCGGCTGCAGGTCAACCGATAACAGTTGATTGCATTCACGATCGGTGTACTGCTTACTTTGAACGATATCGCTGCCGGTGTGCCCGTCACAGACCGTCCAGACACCAGCCACATCCTGATAGGGCGTATACTGTCGCCCTTCCACCCCCTCCTTTCCGCCAAGGAACGCCATAGCGATAAACATGGCGCCGCTGCCCGCAGCAGTCATTAGCTTATTGCGCAGGCTGTTTGACATAGCCATGGGTTAGTCCTCTGTAATATGTGATGCGATGGGCCAGCATTGAAGCGCCTTGATCTGCGCCAGCGTGGCCTTGCGTTTGTAATACCAGTTGATCCCGAGCGTAATAAGCGCCACCACAATACCGGCCAGCACGCCTACAGCACTCCATTCATCGGGACTTAAGCAGGTCAAAAGCCCGTTGGCGATCGTCCCGGCAGATGCGCCATAAGCAGCGCCTGATGCCAGTTTGCTCATATCAATACTCATATCACCTCCATGACGACGGTCGGTGCTGTTGATGGTTGGAAAGAAAGCACGTCACTTCGCTGGCAGGCGTATATTGAGAAATATCGAGTGGCGTGAAACGCAAAAAGGCCGCTCTGATGGCGGCCTTTAAAAAGTGATTAACGTGCAGGAGTCAAATAAACAGCGCACCGGGATGAGCGTTCAGCCGTGAGGTATGCTTCAACCTGGTGCCAGAGATACCCGTTCTCATTCCGGTATGACTTTCACAGCAAAATGATGCTGTGGCGACTAAATACCCCTGCTATTGCCTGCCCCTGCAGAGAAAATGTTGCCCCCTGAATTCTGTTAGAGAGCTTCGTCAGCAGAGACAGGTAATGCATACATCTCTTCACGACGTTATCGGCTGTGTATTTCGACAGCGAGTGATTCGCTCATACTGCTTTAAACGCCAGCAACATAGGGATGTTTATAGCAGTCGCGTTTTCAGCGAGAGATCTACGCATTGTGGACAGCAGCAGCGGCACTTTTGTCAGGGCCTGCTACAACGATTCGGTTAAACCCGCTGCTTTCGACCTCGTTGCTTTTTTTCGCGTCCTGTAGCCGACAACGCCTTAACCCGTATTTAACCGATGTGGCAGTGCGGTGAGCAGGTCACGTAATTTTTCACCAGACGCCTTCTCGGCATAGGGTGAGGGTTCAAATTGATAAAGAGCGGTCGTGCTTAACTTGCTACAGGCGGCCTGCCTAATCCGGAAGACACGCTTGTGCTTTAACGTTCACAAAAATGTTAAAAGCATCCATTCCACCACCGTGTAACTCGCACTACTTAGTGGGATGCATCACCCTGTGCAGGAACAGGCGCTTTACCGGCTCCCTGTAAGGATGGCGACTTTATAAATAGTCTGGCCGCCATCAATTATTCACATTCGTATTGCATGCCACAAACAATAGCAATAAGTATTATTTGATGCAATACCTTTTTGCAATTGACGTGCAATACGCACGGCTATAAATTGCCTCTCATGAAAACAACTCTTGCTGAACGGCTCACGCAGGCCATGACTGCGCGTAATTTCTCTCAGGGTGCTTTAGCTAAAGCGTCTGGCGTTGCTCAACCTACTATCTGGCGACTTGCGAACGGACAGGCGAAGGGCTCAACCAAGCTGGTAGATATCGCTAATGCTTTGTCAGTCAATATTGACTGGCTTGCAAATGGCGTTGGGGAAATGGACGCTGGCGGAAAGATGAGTTACCCACATCCTCCAGCAAACAGCATGCAGCCAGGCGGCGTATTTTCTGTCAGCATCTGGGATCAGGATGGCAGGACTGGACAAGAAGTGTATGTTCCTGACGTTGTTAAGAGCAACGACTGCAGGGCTTACGTCCTGCCAAGAAACAGCGGATGCGCAGAAGCACCAGCGGGAACCATCGTGGTTATCGATACCGGTGAAAAGCCCGGGAATGGCGATCTGGTCTATGCGAAAGTCAATTCATCATATTCAATTTATCGCTTTTTGGATGGCGGAGAATCTGGATTTCTTGCAGTAGATGATCCACGCGTTCCCTTGCTGGATATCTCATCCTCTGCCGAACTCATCGGCGTTGCTGTTTTTCTTCTTCGCGATTTAAAACGTAGAAAATAGCGCTCGTCCCGTGCCGGCGGGACGTATTCAACATATCCTCCTTTTCCTGTTCTCAGCAACGCTATAGCCACAACTCCTCCGTTTCGTGACGAGATTAATCAATGGGTTATCTCACGATAATCCAGTAAACTGTTTTTATATACAGTGTTTTAATACTGTGCCACAGAATGAAGAAATTACAAGGCAGTGACGTTAATTATTCGCATCAATCCATTTCAATCGATACTTTTCCGCGCAATCTCCTCCTCCTGTCGAAAATATTTTTCTTTTCATGGCAAGCATTTATGCGTTTAGCTATTGATTAGCAGCCAATACTCTTTGCCGAAATCAATAGCAAAAGGTATTATTTATCCCGCTAACAGGCATCATTAACCGTCACGAAGCCAATGCGCTTTAACACTCAACGTTATTGATACCTTATGCCGGGCGACCGCTGGATAAAAAATCCAGTTACCGCTTGTGGTTATAACGTTCTGTACCGGACAAAGAGAGGTCATGATGAATGCAAGACAACGTTGCCGGGCGCGTCGCCATGCACGTAGGGAAAATGAGCGCAGTATCCTTGCTGCAACAGGTGGCCTGTATGGCGGTGGAAGCATCACGACGCTTTATAACGTTGGGCACGCTAAGCCGACCAAAGCAGTAACCGCGAGATAGGCGATGAAAGGGACAGGCTACGCCATAGCGCTACCAGACATCTTAAAGATGAGCGTCGACGATAACGTTAAATGGTGATGAGGCGCAGATGCAGGCAGGCAGGAAAAATAACGATCTCTTTGTAAGGAGGTGAGCTGATGCTGATTACCCTGATAATGTCAGTATTATCAGTCGCAGTGGGATTGACTACATTGACAGCCCGCACCACCCTGACAATTCGTCGCCAATGGGTCGGGTGATGTTGCGTCACCGTGGTGGAACAAACACAGACAGGTCGCGCAAGCGGCCTTTTTTTATGCGCTTTTGTATGAGCAACGGTGGCCACGCGCAGGTGATTTCCGTGTCGATCAGCCCGCACCGGCAGGCGTAACCGCTCCGGCGCACTGTGCCGCTTTCAGTTGGCTAAGCTGATGTAATCGCGCCTGCGCTTTGCCGGTAGCGCGGCTTTTGGCGATGCCATTCCCCAGACCGAAATCACCAACAAAGCCCATCACCGTCAGCACATCGAAGCGGCCGGTTTCATCGATTTCATGTTGCACGCTACGCGCACTGGCAATTTCCTGATCCAGCACCCGGCAATCAAAGGCGGCAGCTTCTTCAGCAGTGACCGCGGGTGCCTGTGGATACTGTTTGGTGGCGCAGCCAGCCAACAGCATCAGGGCCACGGCAAGCAGTTTTTTTTTCATTATTTTATCCTGAGATCGCTGCGGTTGAACGCACGGCCCGGCCCTTTTCAGAGGCTGGAAGCCGCACGACACATCCGCTGCGTCAGACCGCAGCGTGCAACTCTGCCTAGGTCAGTTTGCAGACCGGCAAAGCAGCGCGAACGCGCCAGCTTATTGGGGAAATGACAACAACGGGTGCCGCGAAAACAAGGCGACGTGCATGATTATCGCGGCGGCTGTCCACCCGCGATCCTGTACGCCGTGCTCATTTAAGGGCGTGGCATGCAGGCTGGCCGCAACACGGCGCGCCTGCGGATGCGCGATGTTACAGCTGCATATTCATAATGTCGCTGTAGGCGCTGACCAGCTTGTTACGCACCTGAATGCCCATCTGCATAGAGATAGAAGACTTTTGCAGATCGACCATCACATCATTTAGCGCGATGCCCGGCTTACCTAATTCAAAATCCTGCGCCTGCTGACGTGCGCTGGTTTGTGTCTCGCTGATTTTATCCAGCGCTGAACGCATTTCTGCGGCGAAGTCGGCATGGCCTTCATTCGCTTTACTGCTCTGATTGCCCGCCTGCAGCGCGGTTTGCTGCAGCTGTTGAATCATACTTTCGATGCCCTGAATCGCCATTGTTGCCTCGGTTTGCTACGGGATATTTTTTCGATGGACGAGAAGTTAGCACATTGTCAATGAGACAAAGGCTGTAAATGACATCAAAAAGCATGGCTTATCCACCCATCGAAATTTCGGTTTAGGAAAATAATGGCACTCCATTGGGGTGGAACTTAATAAAGCCGTCGTATCAGGGAGTCAGTTTTGTCACCACTACACATTAAGTCGGGTCAACCGTCAGGCAGGAATGGGTCATGAATGCTACCGCAACACAGGATTCCGAACAAAAGAAGGGCTTAGGTGACCTGTTAGCACGTCTGCGCGCTAATCCCCGTATTCCATTGATCATCGCCGCCGCAGCTGCCATCGCAGTTGTGATCGCTATGGTGTTATGGGCTAAGTCACCTGCTTACAGCGTCCTTTATAACAACCTCTCCGATGAGGATGGCGGCGCCATTGTCACCCAGCTGACACAGATGAACATTCCTTACCGCTTTGCTGAGCAAGGCGCGCTAATGGTGCCAGAGGCAAATGTTCACGAGCTGCGTCTGCGCCTTGCGCAGCAGGGTCTGCCTAAAGGCGGATCGGTCGGCTTTGAGCTGCTGGATAAAGAGAAGTTTGGTATCAGCCAGTTCAGCGAGCAGATTAACTACCAGCGTGCGCTGGAAGGGGAACTCGCTCGTACCATCGAAACGCTGGGCCCGGTTAAGAACGTGCGCGTTCACCTGGCGATGCCAAAACCGACCCTGTTTGTGCGCGAACAGAAAGCGCCTTCAGCATCCGTGACGCTGAACCTACAGCCGGGTCGCGCCCTGGATGAAGGCCAGATCAGCGCCATCGTTCATATGGTTTCAAGCAGCGTTGCCGGCCTGCCGCCGGGTAACGTTACCGTGGTTGATCAGACCGGTCGTCTGTTAACCCGCTCCGATTCGGAAGGCCGCGATCTGAATGATGCGCAGCTGAAGTACGCCAGCGAAGTGGAAAGCCGCTATCAGCAGCGTATCGAAGCGATTCTGAATCCGATTGTTGGCATGGGCAACGTGCATGCGCAGGTCACCGCGCAGATTAACTTCGACGCCCGTGAGCAGACCGATGAGCAATATAAGCCGAACGGTTCGCCGGAAAACAGCGCCATCCGTTCACGTCAGAGCAGCAACAGCGAGCAGATTGGTAGCCCGTATCCAGGCGGCGTGCCGGGTGCACTCTCTAACCAGCCGGCGCCGGCAAACAGCGCCCCACTGACCACCCCAGCGGCGAACACCGCGCAAAATGGTCAGGCGGGTCAGAACGGTAATGCAGCGAATAACGCCAACGCGAACGCCGGTACCAGTGCCAGCACCACGGCACGTGCAGCGGGCCCGTCGAATACGCGTCAGGACAACACGACTAACTACGAGCTGGACCGGACGATTCGCCACACCAAAATGAACGTCGGTGATGTGCAGCGTCTGTCGGTGGCCGTGGTGGTGAACTACCGCGCCGATGAGAAAGGCAAGGCGATTGCGCTGACTGAAGCACAGCTGAAACAGATCGATGACCTGACCCGTGAAGCGATCGGTTTCTCTACCAACCGTGGCGACAGCGTGAATGTGGTGAACTCGCAGTTCAGCGCCGAAGACAACAGCATTGCTGAATTGCCGTTCTGGCAGCAGCAGGCCTTCTTCGACCAGATGATGAATGCCGGTCGCTGGCTGCTGGTGGCGCTGGTTGCCTTCATCCTCTACCGCAAGCTGGTGCGTCCGCAGCTGAAGAAGAAACAGCTGCAGGAACAGGCGGTCAGCGACGCCACTGCCGCACGCAGCGAGCAGAAACAAGATGGCGAGGCCTACTCGGTCACGCTGAGCAAAGATGAGCAGGATCAGGAACGTAAATCTCAGCAGCGCATGAGCGCCGAAGTGATGAGCCAGCGTATCCGCGATATGTCTGAGAACGATCCGCGCGTTGTAGCGCTGGTTATCCGCCAATGGATGAGTAACGAACTATGAGTCTGACCGGAACCGAAAAAAGCGCCATCCTGATGATGACCGTTGGTGAAGAGCGCGCGGCTGAGGTGTTCAAGCACCTCAGCGCCCGCGAAGTCCAGCACCTCAGTGCGGCGATGGCCAACATGCAGCAGATTTCACACAAGCAGCTGACCGAAGTGCTGCGCGAGTTTGAGATCGATGCCGAGCAGTTTGCGGCGCTGAGCCTCAACTCCAACGATTACCTGCGTTCAGTGCTGGTCAAGGCGCTGGGCGAAGAGCGCGCAGCGACGCTGCTGGAAGATATCCTCGAGACGCGCGAAACCACCACCGGTATGGAAACGCTGAACTTCATGGAGCCGCAGAGCGCGGCCGACCTGATCCGCGACGAGCATCCGCAGATCATCGCCACCATTCTGGTGCACCTGAAGCGTTCTCAGGCGGCCGACATTCTGGCGCAGTTCGACGATCGCCTGCGTCACGATGTGATGCTGCGTATCGCCACCTTTGGCGGCGTCCAGCCAGCCGCGCTGGCCGAGCTGACCGAAGTGCTCAACTCGCTGCTTGATGGTCAGAACCTCAAGCGGGCGAAGATGGGCGGCGTGAGAACCGCAGCGGAGATCATCAACCTGATGAAAACCAACCAGGAAGAAGCGGTTATGCAGGCAGTGCGCGAGTTCGACGGCGAACTGGCACAGAAAATCATCGACGAGATGTTCCTGTTCGAAAACCTGGTGGATGTCGACGACCGCAGTATCCAGCGCCTGTTGCAGGAAGTGGAATCGGAGCAGTTGCTGGTCGCCCTGAAAGGCGCCGAGCAGCCGCTGCGCGAGAAGTTCCTCAAGAACATGTCGAACCGTGCGGCCGATATTCTGCGCGACGACCTTGCCAACCGTGGTCCGGTACGTATGTCTGCGGTAGAAGGCGAACAGAAAGCGATCCTGCTGGTCGTGCGTCGCCTGGCAGAGAGTGGCGAAATGGTAATTGGTAGCAGTGAGGAAACCTATGTCTGATGCCTTTTCAGCCCGCCCATGGCAACCCTGGCTGCCGCAGGATTTAGGCCGCAGCGATGAGCCAACGTTTGAAGAGATTGTACTGCCGGAAGGCGTGCCGGAAGATCAGGTTGATGAACAGCAGCAGATGCTGGAGCGCCTGCAGATGCAGGTGCGCACCGAAGC
This sequence comes from Duffyella gerundensis, assembly GCF_001517405.1. NCBI lineage: Bacteria > Pseudomonadati > Pseudomonadota > Gammaproteobacteria > Enterobacterales > Erwiniaceae > Duffyella > Duffyella gerundensis. The sequence continues at coordinate 2,354,420 of NZ_LN907827.1, forward strand.
GCAGGGCAAAGGTTACAGCGAAGGCCATCAACAGGGTCTGAGTGAAGGTCAGCGTGCAGGTTACGACGCCGGGTTTCAACAGGGTCTGCTGGAAGCCCAGCAGCAACAGGCGCCATTGCAGGCGCGCATGCAGCAGATGGTGACCGAATTCCAGCACACGCTGGAAGCGCTCGACAGCGTGATCGCCGCTCGCCTGATGCAGATGGCCTTAGCCGCCGCGCGTCAGGTGATTGGTCAGGCCACGCAGATTGATGGCTCCGCGCTGCTGAAGCAGATTCAGAACATGCTGCAGCAGGAGCCGATGTTCAGCGGTAAACCGCAGCTGCGGGTGCACCCGGACGATCTGCCGCGCATCGAGCAGACGCTGGGCGTGACGCTGGATATGCACGGCTGGCGCCTGCTGGCCGACAGCACGCTGCATCCGGGCGGATGCAAAGTCACCGCTGAAGATGGCGATCTTGACGCCAGCGTCGCCACACGCTGGCACGAACTCTGCCGCCTTGCCGCGCCAGGAGAACTGTAATGACTTCATCACGTCTTTCCCGCTGGTTGGGTGCGCTCGACGCGTTTGAAAAACGTATTCCCGAAGTGCCGAACGTGCGCCGTTATGGACGGCTGGTGCGCGCTACCGGCCTGGTGCTGGAGGCAACCGGTCTGCAGCTGCCGCTCGGCGCCACCTGCGTGATTGAACGTAATGATGGCCGCGGCGTGACCGAAGTAGAAAGCGAAGTGGTGGGTTTTAATGGCCAGCGGCTGTTTCTGATGCCGCTGGAAGAAGTGGAAGGTATTTTGCCCGGCGCGCGCGTGTTTGCTCGCGTCAGCGGTGATAACGCGCAAAGCGGCAAACAGCTGCCGCTGGGTCCGGAACTGCTGGGCCGCGTGCTTGATGGCCAGGCGCGTCCGCTGGATGGTTTGCCCGCGCCCGATACCGGCTACCGCGCTCCGCTGATCACGCCACCTTTTAACCCGTTGCAACGTACGCCAATCACCGATGTGCTCGACACCGGCGTACGGGCGATCAACGCCCTGCTCACCGTCGGTCGCGGTCAGCGTATGGGTTTATTTGCCGGTTCCGGCGTTGGCAAAAGCGTACTGCTCGGCATGATGGCGCGCTACACCAAAGCGGACGTCATTGTGGTCGGGCTGATTGGCGAACGTGGGCGCGAAGTAAAAGACTTTATTGAAAATATTCTCGGCACCGAAGGCCGCGCCCGCGCGGTGGTCATCGCCGCCCCGGCTGACGTCTCGCCGCTGCTGCGTATGCAGGGTGCCGCCTACGCCACGCGCATCGCCGAAGATTTTCGTGACCGTGGCCAGCACGTGCTGCTGATCATGGATTCCCTGACCCGTTATGCCATGGCACAGCGTGAAATCGCCCTCGCTATCGGCGAACCACCGGCCACCAAAGGCTATCCGCCTTCAGTATTTGCCAAGCTGCCAGCGCTGGTGGAACGCGCCGGTAACGGCATTGACGGCGGCGGTTCCATCACCGCGTTTTATACCGTATTAACCGAAGGCGATGACCAGCAGGATCCCATCGCCGACTCCGCGCGTGCCATCCTCGATGGTCACGTGGTGTTGTCGCGCCGCCTGGCGGAAGCGGGCCATTATCCGGCGATTGATATCGAAGCCTCGATTAGCCGTGCAATGACCTCGCTAATCGACGAAACACATTACGCCCGCGTGAGGCAATTTAAACAACTGCTTTCCAGCTTTCAGCGCAACCGCGATTTGGTCAGCGTCGGCGCCTATGCGCATGGCAGCGATCCGCAGCTGGATAAAGCGATAAAGCTCTACCCGGAACTTGAATCGTTCCTGCAGCAGGGCATTTTTGAACGCAGCAGCTATGACGATGCCTGCCTGCACTTGCAGGCGATCTTCGGCTGACGCCGGTTGGAGTTAAATCATGGCATCAGGTAGTGCAATTGACACCCTGCGCGATCTGGCACAGCAGGAGCTGGAAAAAGCGGCGATTCATCTCGGTGATATGCGCCGTGGCCAGAAGCAGGCGGATGAACAGCTCACCATGCTGATGGATTATCAGGATGAGTATCGCAACAAACTGAATACCGATATGTCCGGCGGCATCGCCAACAACCGCTGGAGCAACTACCACCAGTTTATTCAGACGCTGGAAAAAGCGATCGATCAGCATCGCAGCCAGCTCCTGCAGTGGAATCAGAAGCTGGAAAAAGCGCTGAGCCACTGGCGCGAAAAACAGCAGCGGCTGCATGCCTACGAAACGCTGATCTCGCGCGCAGAAGTACAACACCTACAACAAGAAAACCGTCTCGATCAGAAACGGATGGATGAATTTGCCCAACGGGCCGCACTGAGGAAAGGCGAATGATTACGTTGCCCCTGCTTGCCACCGGTGTCAAAGCTGGCGCTCATGCCGGCAAAGCCGATGCCAGCGGATTGACCGATGCCCTGACCGGCGACGGTACCGGCGCACTGCCGGAAGGATTTGTCACGCTGCTGGGCAATCGCCTGCTGGCGCTGGCGCAGAGCGGTGCCGAAAACGGCAAAGCGGCGATTAAAGCTGCGCCCGCCGATGAGAAAGCGACGCCGGTTGGCGAGCTGAGCGCCCTGCTCTCCTCGCTGGAGCAGCCGGGCAGCTTAAGCACATTGTTGCAGCCGGAAAATGCTAAAGGCGCGGTGAAATCCGCCGATGATAAAGAGAAGCAGCCGCTGGAAGCGCTGTCCGACAGCGACAAGCAGACCTTGCAGGCGCTGTTCGCCATGCTGCCGCAGGCGGCACCGATCGTGCCCGCTGCGCAGCAGGTCACGCAGGCCACCAGCAGCGATCTGTCTGTGCTTTCTGGCGGCGGTAAAAGCGGCGGCAATAATGCGCTGCTGAGCGCGCTGCTGGGCAAGGCTTCCGCTAGCGGTGAAACCGATGACGATGGCGTCACCACGCCAGGCAGCCTGCTGACCAGCGCGGGCGCCAGCACGTCCGGCACCACGACGGCGTCGAGCGCTGCCGCTGGCGCGATGGGTTTGCAGGCAGGTAGCAGTAACAGCAACGCGCAGCAGCTGGACGCCAGCTTCCAGCAGATGCTGGGCGGCGCGTTAAAAGAGAGCATCAAAGATCAGAATGACAACAGCGCTGCGGTGACGCTGACCAGCGCCAGCAGTGTGGCGATGGCACCCACCGCGTCGGCCACCACCAGCACACCGATGACGCCGCAGCTCAATTCACAGCTCGGCAGCCCGGAATGGCAGCAGGCGCTGAGCCAACAGGTGTTGATGTTCAGCCGCAACGGTCAGCAACACGCTGAGCTGCGTCTGCATCCGGAAGATCTGGGTTCAATTCAGATCAGCCTGAAAATCGACAACGATCAGGCGCAAATGAGCATGGTGTCGGGTCACAGCCAGGTGCGTGCCGCGCTGGAAGCGGCAATGCCGCAGCTGAGAACCGCCCTGGCGGACAGCGGAATCAACCTGGGCCAGAGCGACGTCAGCGGTGAAACACTGCCACAGAATCAAGGCTTTACTGGCCAGCAGGAGAACCGCCGTGATGCACAAAGCGGGATGTTCAGCCTCGGCCAGGATGATGAACACGAGATAACGCCTATTGCCGTCCCGGCAGCCCTCCAGGCGCGCGCGAACGGCAGCGGCTCTGTCGATATTTTTGCCTGACAGCGACAAACGCTGAAGGTAAGCGCAAAACCCGCGTCTTTTCTTGCCATTGGTTTGGCTTAAGACGCGGGATAATCTCTTCTACCGGGCCACTCCGCCCGTCGATAAATTCACAGGAAGTACAGCAAAAATGGCTGACAACGCAAAAGCTAAAAGTGGCAAACGTAAAATCTTAATCCCGGTGTTGCTGGTATTGACGCTGGCCGCTTGTAGTGTGGCAGGCTATGCAGTCTGGCGAATGATGAATAAAACCGACGGTCATGACAAAGCGGCAGCCGCGAAAGTGGAACCGCCAGCGGCACCGGTATTTTTTGCACTTGATACATTTACGGTTAACCTGGTCAATCCCGATAACGATCCCGATCGCGTGCTGTATGTGGGTTTCACCCTGCGTCTGCCCGATGAAGCGACCCGTGTTCGGATGAATGATTATTTGCCTGAGGTGCGTAGCCGTCTGCTGCTGCTGCTCTCTCGTCAGAACGCACAAGGTCTGGCGGTTGAGCAAGGTAAGCAAGAACTGGTCAAACAGATCGTTCAGGTGCTGGCGCCTCCGCTGGTGAAAGGTCAACCTCCGCAGGTAGTAAGCGATGTGCTGTTTACTGCCTTCATTTTGAGGTGAATCAATGGGCGATAGCATTCTTTCCCAGGCTGAAATCGATGCGCTGCTAAATGGCGACAGCGACAGCGCGGAAGATGAGAGTAAAAGTACGGTTGGTGAGAGCAACATTCGCCCTTACGACCCGAATACCCAGCGTCGCGTGGTGCGCGAGCGTTTACAGGCGCTGGAAATCATTAATGAACGTTTTGCCCGTCAGTTTCGTATGGGCCTGTTTAACCTGCTGCGCCGCAGTCCGGATATCAGCGTCGGGGCGATCAAGATTCAGCCGTACCATGAGTTTGCCCGCAACCTGCCGGTGCCGACCAACCTGAACCTGATCCACCTGAAACCGCTGCGCGGCACCGCTCTGTTTGTGTTTTCACCAAGCCTGGTGTTCATTGCGGTGGACAACCTGTTTGGCGGTGACGGTCGTTTCCCGACCAAAGTGGAAGGCCGTGAGTTTACTCATACTGAGCAGCGTGTGATCCGCCGCATGCTTAAGCTGGCGCTGGAAGGCTACAGTGATGCATGGAAAGCGATTTACCCGCTCGACGTAGAGTATGTGCGTTCCGAGATGCAGGTGAAGTTCACCAACATCACCACTTCACCGAACGACATCGTGGTCACCACGCCGTTCCAGGTGGAGATTGGTAACCTGGTCGGTGAGTTCAACATCTGTATTCCGTTTTCGATGATTGAACCGCTGCGTGAACTGCTGGTTAACCCGCCGCTGGAGAACTCGCGGCAGGAAGACCGTCACTGGCGTGACACGCTGGTGAAGCAGGTTCAGCATTCAGAGCTGGAGTTGATCGCTAACTTCGCCGATGTCTCGCTGCGCCTGTCACGGATTTTGCAGCTGAAGCCTGGTGATGTATTACCGATAGACAAACCAGACAGAATTATTGCGCACGTCGACGGTGTGCCGGTGCTGACCAGCCAGTATGGCACCATCAATGGCCAGTACGCCTTGCGTGTCGAGCATTTGATTAACCCAATTTTGAATTCGCTTAATGAGGAACAGCCCGATGAGTGACAGTAATAAGCCGTCCGATGATGTCTCTGCGGACGATCTGTGGGCTGAGGCAATGAACGAGCAGATCAGCACGCCAGCTGCGTCGACTGACAACGTATTTAAGTCGCTGGAAGCGGGTGAGCTTGGCGGCTCGCTGCAGGATATCGACCTGATCATGGACATTCCCGTTAAGCTCACCGTTGAGCTGGGTCGTACCAAGATGACCATCAAAGAGCTGCTGCGCCTGACACAGGGTTCGGTGGTGTCGCTGGATGGCCTGGCGGGTGAGCCGCTGGATATCCTGATCAATGGTTACCTTATCGCCCAGGGCGAAGTGGTGGTCGTGGCGGATAAATACGGTGTTCGTATCACCGATATCATTACGCCTTCTGAACGCATGCGTCGTCTGAGCCGCTAAGTATGAAAAGCCAAACCCAGCAGGTAGAGAGTATCGGCGCGCCGGCGATGTCGCCCGGCTCGGTACTGACCCAGGTCAGCGGCGTACTGGCGCTGATTGTGATGTTGATTCTCGTCTGCGCGTGGCTGGCTCGTCGTACCGGTTTTGCGCCGAAACGCGGCAACCTGCGCGGACTGAACGTCAGCGCCAGCGTGACCGTCGGCCAGCGCGAACGCGTGGTGATTGTTGATATAGAGGACGCGCGGCTGGTGCTGGGCGTCACTGCTCAGCAGATTACCCATCTGCATACCCTGCCACCGCGTGAACCCCAGGCCGATGCGCCTGATGCGCCCGCCCCGGCAGATTTCCGTCAGATTCTTCACACGTTAATTAAACGTCCCGGTAAACCGCAATGATTCGACGCCTGTTGATACTGCTGCCACTGCTGATGCTGGCGGCCCCGGTTGCTCACGCTCAGCTGCCGGGTTTGGTCAGTCAGCCACTGGCCAACGGTGGCCAGAGCTGGTCGCTGCCGGTGCAGACACTGGTATTTATTACCTCGTTAACGTTTCTGCCCGCTATTTTGCTGATGATGACCAGCTTTACGCGCATCATCATCGTGTTCGGCTTGCTGCGTAACGCACTGGGCACGCCATCCGCACCGCCAAACCAGGTGATGATGGGCCTCGCGCTGTTTTTAACCTTCTTTATTATGGCGCCGGTGTTCGACAAAATTTATCAGGATGCCTATCTGCCGTTTAGCCAGGATAAGATCAGCATGGAAGTGGCGATCGATAAAGGCATCCAGCCGCTGCGCGCCTTTATGCTGCGTCAGACCCGTGAAGCGGATCTCGCCCTGTTTGCACGCCTGGCCAACACCGCGCCGATTGCCGGACCGGAAGAGGTGCCAATGCGCATCCTGCTGCCCTCTTATGTCACCAGCGAACTGAAAACGGCGTTCCAGATTGGCTTTACCGTGTTTATTCCGTTTTTGATTATCGACCTGGTGGTCGCCAGCGTGCTGATGGCGCTGGGTATGATGATGGTGCCACCGGCGACCATTTCACTGCCGTTCAAACTGATGCTGTTTGTACTTGTTGATGGCTGGCAGCTGCTGATTGGCTCGCTGGCGCAAAGCTTCTACTCCTGATCACCCTCTGCAACGGCGGCGTAACGCGGCCATAACCGGGACTCTTACCATGTCACCAGAATCAATTATGGCTATGGGCCATGAGGCGATGAAAGTCGCGCTCATTATGGCTGCCCCGCTGCTGCTGGCGGCGCTGGTCAGCGGTTTGTTCATCAGTTTGCTGCAGGCAGCGACCCAGATTAACGAACAGACACTGTCATTCATTCCGAAAATTCTCGCCGTTGCGGCGACCGCAGTTATCGCTGGTCCGTGGATGTTGAACCTGATCCTCGATTATATGCGCACGTTATTTACTAATATCCCGAACATGATCGGCTGATGATTAATTTCGAGAGCGGCCAGCTAATGCTTTTGGTCAGTCAGTTCTTCTGGCCACTGGCCCGCGTGCTGGCATTAATTACTACCGCTCCCATCCTGAGTGAGCGCAGCATCAGTAAAAAGGTGAAAATCGGCCTCGCGGTGATGATTACCTGGCTGCTGGTGCCTTCGCTGCCGCCGGTCAACGTCACCATCTTCTCGGCCAACGGCTTTGGCCTGCTGCTGCAACAGATGCTGATCGGCGTGGCTATTGGCTTTACCATGCAGTTCGCCTTTGCCGCGGTGCGTCTGGCGGGAGAGATTATCGGCCTGCAAATGGGCATTTCCTTCGCAACTTTTTTCGATCCTGGGAGCCGGCTCAACATGCCGGTACTTGCTCGTTTCCTTGATATGCTCGCCATGCTACTGTTTCTGTCATTCAACGGGCATTTATGGTTAATCTCGCTGTTAGCCGACAGTTTTCACACCTTACCGATAGGCGGCAGCCTGGTAAACTCCAATGCTTTCATGGCACTGGCCAAAGCAGCAGGGCTAATTTTCCTTAATGGCATGATGTTAGCGTTACCCTTAATAGTTTTACTCCTCACCTTAAATATGGCCCTGGGTTTGTTAAACCGTGTTTCACCTCAGCTGTCGGTGTTCGCTATCGGTTTTCCCATTACCTTGTCCATCGGTATTCTGACCATGGGTCTGTTAATGCCCTTGGTTGCGCCGTTCTGCGAACATCTCTTTAGTGAAGTATTTGATCTACTTTCTGAGATCCTTTCTGAATTGCCCCGAACCAATAGTTAAGGTTTCATACCTTATTACTTATCGATAGTTAAGCGTTTAAAATCAATCAGCCTGTTTTTCGCACCATTTTTTTTAGAATTTCACTAAGGAAATTCTGATAAAGCGACTTTTTATCTGAAAATCATTCTTATTAGGTCCGGCTTCAAGTATTTTACCGCTGTGATTTTAGGATTACGTCCAGTACTGATTTTGCAGGTAAAAAAATCAACTGGCTGTTTTTAAAGGAAAAATACTCAAGTACAATTTTTCTTGTCTAAACTCATTTTTTACGGCATTGTCAACACGCTCAAAAACGTCACACATTCGGGATTTAAATGTTTTTAAGAATTGTCCTATCAGAAAGTTCCTGCTTCTGCGCGATAGTGACAACGCTCGCAAAACGTTTAACCAATATGTGCAGTGTCACACTTTTCCGGCAAGCTATTTGCTGGCGTGTGACCGGCGGCATACGAGCATTTTGACATCGCAATAACCCAACTATGCAGCAATATCATGGAAGAAGAGATGACTTCTGAAAGGGGCAACGCCAGGCCTTTCGAAGAGGCACGTTATTTGTGTCGATCGAAATCTCTCTCAAATACTACCTATTCATCGTTGATTTAAACGGATAACAAAATTGGTGAGGGTCGCTAACATGCCAACGATTATTATGGATTCATGCAACTACACACGACTGGGTTTAATGGACTACATGTCAGTGAAGGGAGTCAAAAAGAAAAATATTTATTCCGTTGCAGATATTGAACAACTACACACAAAATGCCAACAACTTCAGCCAGGCGTTGTATTTATCAACGAAGACTGCTTCATTCATGAAACAGACGCCAGCGAACGCATTAGAAATATAATTAATCAGCACCCTGAAACACTCTTTTTTATTTTTATGGCGATTTCAAACATCCATTTTGAGGAATATCTCTACGTTCGTAAGAACCTGATTATTACGTCAAAGTCGGTCAAGACGTCGACACTGGATTCGCTGCTGAGTACCTATTTGCAAAAGAAAATTAATGCATCGCCACGGATTTCTGCCGGGCTCGACATTCATCCACTGACCTTAAGTCAGACTGAATCAAATATGTTGAAGATGTGGATGTCCGGGCACGATACCATTCAGATTTCCGACAAGATGCAAATAAAGGCTAAGACGGTTTCCTCTCATAAAGGAAATATTAAGCGTAAAATTAAAACCCATAATAAGCAGGTTATTTATCATGTGGTGCGCTTAACTGACAACGTCACCTCCGGGATTTACGTCAACATCCGCTGATTACTGCCCGCAGCCTGAACAAAAAGCCGACGCTCGTCGGCTTTTTTTATGCCCAAAGTGCGATGCCGATCGCACTTTTTACGCTCATCCTTTCTCCGGCCTTGCCGATCTTATTAGCAGACAAACGGCAGCCCCTTCCCCTGAATGAGAGCAAAGGATATGAACAACACATCGTCTACTGCCGCGCCCGGCAGCGTGGGTTTCTGGCAAAATGTGCGGCTGATGCCGCTGTTCGCCACGATTTTCACCGGCATTTTATTATTGTTCGCGCTATCAATTGGCCTGGCGAGCTGGTTTCTGAATAAAAGTAACGATTATCTGGCGCAGTCTAACCAGGAAATTCAGATTCGCATGGGCATTTCCAACAGCTCAAACCACCTGCGTACCGCGCGTCTGAATATTATTCATGCCGGTGCCGCGGCGCGTATCGGGGAAATGGATGAGTTTCGCGCTAACGTGGCTAAGACGGAAAAACGCATTCAGCAGGCACAGGAAGGTTTTAATATCTATTACAACCGCCCGAATAAAAAACCGGAAGGCATTGCGCTGGATAAGCCGTTAAAAGAACATTTTGACGCCTACGTTAATCAGGGCTTATTGCCGATGGTGAAATCAGCCAAAGATGGCAGTTTTGAAGGGGTTATTGCTCAGGAAACTGACGTAACCCGCAAGCTGGATGACGCTTATAACGACGTGCTGTTACAGGCCATTAAGCTGCGTACTCAGCGTGCCGACGCGATTAAAACCAACGCCGCGCAGCAGAGCGCGCTGGGTTACAGCTTTATGGCCGGTGCCTTTATTCTGGCGCTGGTATTGGTGCTGATGACCTTTGTGGCCCTGCGCCGCATTGTTATTTCGCCGTTACGCCTGTCAGTGGATCGCATTGAACGTATTGCGCAGGGCGACTTAACCCAGCCGGAACAGCAGTGGGGACGCAACGAAATTGGTTCGCTGGGCCACAATCTGCAATTAATGCAGCAGTCGCTGGTGAAAACCGTGGGCACGGTGCGCGAAGGCGCAATGGCCATCTTCCAGGGTTCCGGTGAAATCTCAGCGGGCAACACCGATCTCTCTTCCCGTACCGAGCAGCAGGCCGCCGCGCTGGAGCAGACCGCTGCCAGCATGGAGCAGCTGACCGCCACGGTGAAACAGAATGCGGAAAACGCCCATCACGCCAGCCAGCTGGCCGCCGATGCTTCCGGCAAGGCGCGTAACGGTGGTGATATCGTCAGCGGCGTGGTTAACACCATGAACAATATCTCCAGCAGCTCGAAGAAAATTGCTGAAATTACTACTGTGATCAACAGCATCGCTTTCCAGACCAATATTCTGGCGCTGAACGCCGCCGTGGAAGCAGCGCGTGCCGGTGAGCAGGGGCGTGGATTTGCCGTGGTCGCCAGCGAAGTACGTAATCTGGCGCAGCGCAGCGCCCAGGCAGCGAAAGAGATTGAAGGACTGATTGCGGAATCGGTAGATTTGATCGGCAAAGGCTCTAACCAGGCGAGCCACGCCGGTAACACCATGACCGATATCGTTGATGCGGTGCGTCGCGTTACCGACATCATGGCCGAGATTGCCGCCGCCTCCGACGAACAGAGTCGCGGCATTCAGCAGGTCAGCCAGGCGGTGACCGAGATGGACAACGTCACGCAGCAAAACGCCGCGCTGGTGGAAGAAGCCTCAGCCGCCGCCTCTTCGCTGGAAGATCAGGCAGGCAAACTGACCCAAGCGGTTGCCACCTTCCGCGTCACCGCGCAGGAAGCGCCGCAGTCGCTCGCTGGCAGCGCCCCACTGAAGAAGCCGCAGCTGTCGCCGCGTCCGGCGCTGGCCGCTGATGGCGGCAACTGGGAAACCTTCTGATAAAAAAGGGGCCTGCAATGCAGGCCCCTGTTGTCAGGCGGGCTGATCGAGCGGCTCAACAAAGATGCCGTCAGCGTGCCCCACTTCGTTGAAGAACCAAATCCCCAACGGATAATCCTCAAGCGCCACCAGATACATGGTGCCTTCGTTAAAATCTTCTACCGCTAACACGGTGCCTTTGCGGCGCGGGCCGCCATCGGTTTTAACAGAAACGCGATCGTTTACCTTCATGAACAGTCTCTCTCTGTGGCATAAGGCTCATCCGGCGCGCCGTGCGGTTAGCGACGGGCAATAATCCAGATGGCATGAATAATGCCCGGAATATACCCTAACAGCGTCAGCAAAATATTGAGCCAGAACGCCCCGGCGAAACCCACCTGCATAAAAACACCCAGCGGCGGCAGAATAATCGCAATAATAATGCGTAACAGATCCATAAACAGGTCCTCATCATGGTTATTAGTCTTGACTACAGGCAATAAACATAGCATTTCCAGCAGGATATGCTGAGGTCTGAAGGTAAAACAAGGTAAGTATCAGCGGGATGCGGGCGGAAAATAAAAAAAGCCCGCGCTGCGCGGGCAAAATCCTTGTTACTTTTTAGCTTACTGCGCCTTTTGGGGGTGGCGTTGTGAAAAAATTCTACCCTGCCCGCCTGTCAGAAATCTTTCTGTGAAGCGTAAAGCAAACGAAAAGAAGATGAGCAACTATAGTGTGGGTGTTATCAGGTGGAGGAATCGATCATGACAACAGAGCAGGAACGGGATGAAACGGCGCAGCGTGAAGTCGATGTTGACGCGCTGCTGCAGGCTATTCAGCGGCATACATCGGGCGATATGCAGGAATTTATGCAGGCCACCAGCGCGCCGCGTGAGAGCAGCTGTCGCCAACTCGCCGATGCGTTTGAACTCGATATTCACGACTGCCGTTGCACCGAGAGCGATCGCTGAATAAAAAAAACCCGGCGCCAGGCCGGGTAAACTATTTTGCAAATTCGTTACGCAGGAGAAATTCTCTTACTGCGCTATTTTACGCCAGCCATTTCACTAACAAAAGCCGGATAATTCGCGTTTTATGCGGTTGACTCCGCTGACGACGTTTTGCCGCCCTGTTTCACCGCCTCCCACCTTTTTTTCAGAGATTTCCTGGTCGTTTACGGCACATAAATCGCCAACTATCTGCCCTGCCGCCTGTCAATTTAGCGTTAACCATTATACTTAACCGACCTGTCAGCCCTTATGCCAGCAGAGTGGTGAGGAGGATTTCATATGTTGTCATTACAGGATTCACTGTTGGTCATCACCGATCTCGACGGTTCGCTGCTCGATCATCACACCTACAGCTGGCAGGCGGCCGAAGCCTGGCTGGCACGGCTGGAGGAACATGAGGTGCCGCTGGTGATCTGCTCAAGCAAAACCGCAGCGGAGATTGTGCCCCTACAGAAACAGCTGGGCATTGAGGGCACGCCCTTTATTGCCGAAAACGGCGCGCGCATTCATTTGACTGACCAGGCGGGCGAACCGATGGTCAATGGCGATGCCCGTGACTACAGCGATATCGTTGAGTCGCTGCGCCGTCTGGAGCACCAGTTTCGCTTCACCGGCTTTGCCGATTTCAGCGACAAAGAGATCTCTGACATCACCGGCCTGACGCTGCGCGATGCCCAGCTGGCGCGTATCCGCGAAGCCTCTGAGGCGCTGGTGTGGCGCGACAACGAAGAGCAGTTTGATCGTTTCCGCGAGGCGCTGGCCGCCGATGGACTGTCGCTGACCCAGGGCGGCCGCTTCTGGCACGTGATGGCGACCGGTAGCGGCAAAGGCGCGGCGGTAAACTGGCTGCTCGATCAGCTGCCGCAACGGCCGGTCACGCTGGGCCTCGGCGATGGTCCCAACGACGCGCCGATGCTCGACGTGGTCGATTATGCCGTGGTGATCAAAGGCTACAGTAAAAACCCGGTTGTGCTACAGCGCACCGATGAACAACGCGTTTACCACACCGCTCATCATGGCCCACAGGGCTGGAGTGAAGGTCTGGACTACTTTATTACTCAGCCGTAAGGCTGCGTTATTCTCTGTCGGAGCGTAAGAATGAGTGATTTTTTCCAGAATGGCGTTATCACTAACTTCCATAATTTAACCGGTCGCCCCGTTGAGGATTTAGAAAAAGATCTGGTCAGTTTTTCCAGTAAACGCACCATGGGATTGATGTTGCCTTCGCTGTTCTCCGAGCTGGAAGGCCCGGCGCTAAATCATATCGTTGATGAACTGGCGAAAGTGCCCTACCTGGAAGAGATCGTGATCGGCCTCGATCGTGCCGATCGCGATCAGTTTCTGTTTGCCCGCGACTTTTTTTCCCGCCTGCCGCAGCGCCACCGTATTTTATGGAACGATGGTCCGCGCCTGAAGGCGATTGACGCTGAGCTGGATAAAGAAGGCCTGTCGCCCACCCAACCGGGCAAAGGCCGCAACGTCTGGTTCTGCACCGGCTATACGCTGGCGTCCGATCGTTCCGACTGCGTGGCGCTGCACGATTGCGACATCGTCACCTATGAACGCGGTATGCTGGCGCGCCTGCTCTATCCACTGGCCAATCCGTCCTTTCAGTATGAGTTCTGCAAAGGCTTTTACGCACGCGTGTCCGATAACAAGCTGAATGGCCGCGTTGGTCGTCTGCTGGTTGGTCCGCTGCTGCGCTCACTGCAACAGGTCTACGGTCATTCGGAATATCTCGATTACCTCACCAGCTTCCGTTATCCACTGTCAGGAGAATTTGCCATGCGCAGCCACGTGCTGAACGGCATTAAGATTCCGGGCGACTGGGGGCTGGAGATTGGCGTGCTGTCGGAGATTTACCGTAATTACACCACCCGCCAGAGCTGTCAGGTTGAGATCGCCCACAATTACGACCATAAGCATCAGCCGCTGTCGGAAGAGGATGGCACCGGCGGCCTGCGCCGTATGAGCGGCGATATCGTGCAGTCGCTGCTGCGCAAAATGGCGACCATGGGCGTGCATCTCTCCAGCGATTCTTTCCGCGTACTGAAAGCAACCTACTACCGTAACGCGCTGGATATGATGGAAATCTATAATCATGAAGCGACGATGAACGGACTGAAGTTCGATCAGCACAGCGAAGAAGCCGCGGTGGAGATGTTTACCCAGGCGATTCTGGAAGCGGGTCAGGCGTTTATGGAGCGGCCCAACGACAAGCCGTTTATTCCCAGCTGGAGTCGCGTGCAGTCGGCGTTCCCGGATATTTTGCAGCGGATTTATCAGGCGGTAGAAGAGGATAACGAAGGCAACGTGTAAACGGCGCCGCCGCGTAAGGCATGGCATTCCTTTGCCGATGCGGGCCTACTTGCCCGCATTATCCTTACGTCGCGGCAGCGTGCGTGCTTTTGGGTTGGGGTGAAAAAGCGTGGGTCGGACGGAACATGAATAGCGTTGCAATAGCGCTGTGCGTTTGCGCTGTTCGGCACGGTTGTCTCGCCAGATCATCACGGCGCGAAGCGCGGCGCAAAATGCACCAATCAGACAGCTCCACTCCTGCACGGTCAGATGAACCAGACAGCCTTTTGCCACGCCAAACAGCACCACCAGCGCATTTGTTATAAACTCCATTATTATCCTCCTGCTCAGTGACAACAGGTTAATAATGTACTTTTAGTTCACAAATAACAAGGACTATTAGTTCATTATGTGACGCGTGCGACTAACCTAAATTCTCCCATTTCGCTTCCACCACCACGCCGATAATGCGGCAATCGTCATGAATCTCCTGCATTTTATAGTCGGGATTTAACGGCTTGAGGTATTTGTGGCCGCCATCTTCAACATAGCGTTTGAAGGTCGCTTCGTTGGCATCGGTGAGTTTGGCGATCACCAGCTTGCCGGAGGTGGCTGCGACTTCAGGATCGACCAGAATCATCATGCCTTCAGGAATGCTCAGGCCCACCTGAGCGGTCATTGAATCCCCTTTGACCTCCAGCCAGAAGCTATTCTCGCTAACGTGACGCGTGGTGGAGGGCCAGCGATCAACTTCCGTGTGCGGCCAGGGCTCAAACGCTTCGCTCCATAAACCGGCACTAACCCAGCTAATGAGCGGATAGCTGTTATACCCCTGCGGCTGCGAAGTGGGCTGCACGTTGTTGTCCCAGACGTAGCCGAGCTGCAGCCATTCACGGGGCACGTCCAAAAACTGCGCCAGCTGTTCCATTTTAGCGCCACGCGGCACCGACTCGGCGTTCAGCCATTTTCCGACCGCGCGGGGCGTCACCGACAGCGCGCGCGCAATGGCGACGCCGCGGCCATGACTTTCCAGCCCTTTCTTATCGCAGGCTTGTTGTAAACGTTGGGCAAAAGCATCTGGTGAGGCGAGATCGTAAGTCATCAAAATTACCCGCTGGTTCAAAATGAACTAAAAGTCTATCTTATCGCGGATAAAATGAAAAGCCCGCTCAGAGGCGGGCGGATTGGTACGGTCAGGCAAGCCTTAACTGGCCAGCGATGTTGGCATGGCCGCAGCCAGAACCAGCTCATCCTTGCGAAACGCTTCGCGTTGCAGCGCATAGCCGTCATGCCAGCAGCACTCTACCATGCCGCTGGCGTAGCCGGTCACGATCATGAGCGGGCCATTTTCCTCTTTACGCACTTCATCGCCAATTGCCAGATACATGCTGTTGCCTCCAGAAAAAAACAGGTTTTTTTAGGTATAGCAGCTTATGGCGATTTGCCCAGCAACGGGCGAGGTGAAGAGCAAATGGCGGGAGATTTTGAGAATAAGCCGAAAAAAAAGCGGATAATGATTATCCGCTTTTCAGATCGCTGCGTGCCGTCAGATTTTGCAGCCTTCGCAATCCGCGTCGTCGCTGAGATCGGCAGGCACTTCGCTGGCTTTTTTCTCGGCGTTGGCTTGCGCCTCTTCCAGCTGTGCATCGATATCAAATTCAAAAATGTCGTCGTTCATGTTTGCTCCTTTGCTTCAGGTACCTGAACCTGCCTTTATACTGATTTACCCCGTAGCTTCGCAATCAGATTTACCACCAACAGCACGATGGAACCAATAATAAAGCCGATCACCAGGTTAGCGCCGTTGCTGATCAGCATGGCAACCAGCCCGCCGTAGCCGTGGCTCATCGCCTCAATCCAGTGGTGCAATTTTGCGATGCCGTGCACCACAATGCCGCCGCCGACCAAAAACATCGCCAGCGTACCGACCACGGTGAGAATTTTCATCAGCCAGGGCGCAGCAAACAGCAGTGCGCTACCGATGCCCTGTGCCACCGACGATGACTTCTTACGCAGCCACAGGCCGAGATCATCAAGCTTCACGATACCGGCTACGATGCCGTAGACGCCGATAGTGACCAGAATCGCGATGCCGGCCAGCACAATCACCTGATTCAGCAGCGGTGCTTCCGAGACGATGCCCAGTGTAATGGCGACGATCTCCGCCGAAAGAATAAAGTCGGTGCGAACCGCGCCTTTGATCTTTTTCTTTTCGTAGGCGGCAGGATCTTTTTCAATCTCCTTTTGCAGCCGCTGCTGGCGCGCATCGGCGCTCTCCTGCGACTTGTCCTTATGGAAGCTGTGCATCACCTTCTCAACCCCCTCATAACAGAGGTAGGCGCCGCCAATCATCAGCAAGGGCGTAATCGCCCAGGGCGCAAAGGCACTGATCACCAGCGCCAGCGGCACCAGAATCAGCTTGTTGAGAAAAGACCCTTTTGCGACGCCCCAGACCACGGGCAATTCACGGTTGGCTTTAAAGCCGGTGACCTGCTGCGCATTAAGCGATAAGTCGTCCCCCAATACTCCTGCGGTTTTCTTCGCCGCTATTTTTCCCATTACGGAAATATCATCCAGCAGGGTGGCAATATCATCTAATAACGTCAGTAAGCTGCTCGCGGCCAAAATCTGTTCCTTATTTTATTCGTGCCCGTCATGCTGGCAGCATGGACAGAGGGCAATATCGGTCACTGTCATATCGGCAATGCCATTACAATCCCACTCGACACGCACCGGCAGCGTCGCCGACAGTTGATGATGCAGATATTTACTGACCGGGCTTTCCGTCATGCCGCCAATCTCTTCGCTGGCGATCAGCGTGTCGCCAACGTAGATGCGCGCCGTTGCCTGCGCGTTGACCATGCGCTCATCCTGAAGCCGGTAAAGCCTGCGTACTGTCAATTTCACTGTGGCCATCACGCCCGCCTGTGTTTGCCGAGGGGAAACCATCGATCTAAGCAATTATGTATCAATATGGCAATCGTCGCCGTGGAAATTACGCCGGGTTAGCTGGCTTAAGCAGATGAATGCCCTGGTAATCTATCTCCGCAGCGCCGTCAATGGTAAACAGCCACTCTTCCAGCCGATCGCCGATCGCCTGATCGTCCAGCCTGAACTTGCCGCGTAGCGCGCACTCCCACACCACCAGCACCTTCCAGCCCTGCTCTCGTAACGCCTGGCGGTCACGCGCGTCACGGGTCACGTTGCCGTCGATCTTATCCAGCCAGAACTGCGTGCGCGTGGCTGGCGTCTTAAACAGGTAGCAGTGATGGTGATGCCAGAAACAGCCGTGCACCAACAGGATCGCCTGATGTTCCGGCACCACAAAGTCGGGCTTGCCGGGCAGAGTTTTATCCTGCGCGTGAAAGATAAAGCCGCGTTGTTCCAGTAGCGCCGCCACCCGCAGTTCAATGGCGGTATCCTGCGTACGAATTGCGCGCATGTTTTTGCTGCGTGTGGCAGCAGAATGTACGTCGGCCATACCTTCTCCTTGTTTTCCTGCCTTGATCTTAGCCTGGATGCAGTGGTGGATAAGCGCGGATAATCATTCTCCCCTTCCTCTGCGCCTGCTGCAGCTGGCTTATCAGGTCCACTTCCCGACAGAGCAAGCCTAAGGAAATTCTGTAAAGCATCGCCAAAATCTGTCGCCGCGCTCTGCGTGGCATTGATAAAAATAGCGTTATTTCAGCCAGTTAATATCACTGGCTTTCAAGACTGCTATCTCACTGGCCCTGTCTCCCGCTGCGTCTGTAAATCGATATACTCAATAAGCTGTCTCTTTTTTCATCAATCCTCAAGGAACCTTTAATGGCGAACGAAAATCCAAACACCTCTGCCGCTTCGGCCAACAGCCTGCGCGTGGTGGATAAGCAAGGCAACCCGCTCGACTTTGGTAAGGTATTGATTGAACTGGCCAGCCTGACTACTGGCGCCAACGTAAACGTTACGCAGGTTGCCGATATCGACACGCTGCGTAAAACCGAACCCAGCCATCCCGGCGATATGGCGGTGGTGCTGGAATATGCCAACAACACCCGCATGGGTGGCGGGCTGTTCATCTATCATCCCGATGACACCAGCAAAGATGATTCTGGCGTGGTGATCGTTAGCGCAGGCGGCAAGCGCTGGAAGCGTCACATCACCGATTATAACGCGCTAACCGTGCTTGACTTCGGTGCCATTGAGGGCGGTGAAATCGACTGTGCCGTGGCCGTGAAACGCATGCATGACTGGTCGCAAAGCACGGCACGTTTCAATGCCGTCGGCATCCGTTTTCCGGCCGGGAAGTTTATGCTCTCAACGCTTAACTTCGTTGATAAAGCGGCCTCCCGCTTCAAGGTTTCCGGTGCGCCGGTGGATTTTGGCTATTTTGCCGCCACCCATCTGATTTCCGATCGTAAAAACGGCGAGTATGTGTTTGATGTACAGGCCAAGCGGGTTGAGATTGTCGGCATCAACTTCAATGGCGAATACAACCTGCAGGCCAATACCAAAGGCTTCTATCGCAACCATATCACCGAAGGCCAGTATCTGCGGATCAGCTGTGTCAATTTTGACCAGGTCGGCGGCCGCTGCATCAGCGTAATCGATACCCTCGACTGTAAAATTGACCAGTGGTACGCCAGCGATTGTCAGGATACGGTGATCTACGGCTCCTGGTCCGACGGCGAACACGGCTGGAATCATCTTACCGCTATCGAGCTCTCTAACTTCAACGCGCAGAACTGCAAAAATAAGCCGGTCATTGATTTACAGCGTGCGACCCAATCACTGATACGCAACGGCTGGATCGAACATTGCGAATATCCAGGTGATATCTCTAACGGCCAGTGGATTATCGATGCACTGAGTATCGAAAGCACCAAAGAACCGATGAAATGCCACTACACCCGCGCCATTACTCTGCAACGCAATATGCAGTCAGGTGCCTCAATGGATTTCTCCCCGGTTGGCGACCGCTATTTATCGGAATATGAATTGGGTGACGTGGATATCGCCAGCCACGGCGTCAATATTAATGGCTCACTGAACTATCTCTATGAAACCGGTCAGGTTCACGTTTCGAATTTTGCTGAAAAGGAGAACTGGTTCAAACTGGGCATGATTGAACTGCCGGGCGTAGGTTGTCAGGCGCACCTTCGTATCATCGGTTCCGGTAGCTACAATGCCATCAAAGAGACGCCAACGGCATGGACAACCCGTACCGCCGAAGGCGTTGCCGATATCTGGTTTCAACGCATACAGGCCTACGGCGATATTCAGCTGGACCTTGGCGTTACCTGGTCCAGCAAGGGGTCCTCGCCCGTCACTAATGTCTGGCTTGACCGCTTAAACAACGGTAAGGCTGATGTTTACGTCAAGCTGTCCAGCTTCTCCTCGCATAATATTGTTCTTATTACCACTAACGTGGCCGACCAGTTTCAGAGTGGGGTGCATTTTCGTTTTATCCCGGCGCTGTCGCCTGATAGTAAAAACAGCTACCTGGCCTGTGACGAAGCGCAAAATGCCGTACTTAACGGGAAAACCGACTACGCCTTTCACCAGCACTGGGAAGGCAACAGCAAAGTCGGTTACGGCTATAACAACAACAACGAGCTGTTGATTCAGGGCACGCTGGCAAATGAGAGCAATTTTAACGTCTCCACTGCCTGCCTGAAGGTCATTATCAACGGCAAGCAATATGGGCTGCCCCTGCGCGAACTCAAAAGCTGATCGCGGGCCAATTCTCTCTGGGTCAAATGAGTGATAGCATGACACGCATTTAACCCTAAGGAATCACCATGCACGCTACGGACGCCCTTGCACAACGGTTGCAGCAGGAACATCTGCTGCAACAGCAAACCAAGCTCGCACAGGATCAACACCTGTTGCAGCACACCATCGATATCTATGGCCAGAAGGCGATCGCTGAAGCGCTGCGTAAAGTCGGTGCCAACGACTGGACGCGCGAAAGCCTCAACCGCTACATCAACGGCAAAGCGCGCGCCCGTGCGCTGCTGGATGTCGAAGTAAAAATGTTGCAGGCGCTGCTGCCTGAACGCCCCGCCCATTACGATCGTCCACTGTTTCGGTTTATCGATCTGTTCGCCGGCATCGGCGGCATTCGCACCGGCTTTGATGCTATTGGCGGCAAATGCGTATTCACCAGCGAGTGGAACAGCGCTTCGATCAAAACCTATCGCGCCAATCATTACAGCTGCCCCGACGAGCACCGCTTCAACAGCGATATTCGCGACGTTACGCTCTCCGCCACGCCAGCCAGCGATGAAGAAGCCGCGGCGCATATTGATGCGCAGATCCCCGATCATCAGGTGCTGCTGGCCGGCTTTCCCTGCCAGCCCTTCTCGCTCGCTGGCGTCAGCAAAAAGAATGCGCTGGGCCGCGCGCACGGTTTCGCCTGTGAAGCGCAGGGCACGCTGTTTTTCGACGTGGTGCGCATTATCACCGCCAAAAAACCGGCTATTTTTGTGCTGGAGAACGTGAAAAACCTCAAGAGCCACGATCAGGGACGCACGTTCCGCGTGATCATGGATACTCTCGATCAGCTTGGCTACGACGTCGCTAACGCCGCCGACAACACGCCGGATCGCAAGATTATCGACGCGCGCCACTTTCTGCCGCAGCATCGCGAGCGCATCGTGCTGGTGGGCATTCGTCGCGACTACCCGTTCAGCGCCGATTTCTCACTGAATGGCGTGCTGCAGGCGCTGCCGCAGCCCCGTCCCGCTTTCCGCGATCTGTTGGATGAAGAGCAGGAGAAATACATTCTGTCGCCCAAGCTGTGGGGCTATCTGTGGCATTACGCGAAAAAGCATAACGCCAAAGGCAACGGCTTTGGTTTTGGCCTGCTTGATACCCACAATCCGCTGGCCTGCGCGCGCACCCTCTCCGCGCGCTACTACAAAGATGGTTCGGAAATCCTCATCGATCGTGGCTGGGACAGCGCGCTGGCGGAGGAGGATTTTAGCCACGCGGAGAATATGCAGCGTCGCCCTCGCCGTTTGACGCCACGCGAGTGCGCACGGTTAATGGGCTTCGAGCAGCCCGGCGAAACCCGCTTTCGTATCCCGGTTTCCGATACGCAGGCGTACAAACAGTTTGGCAACTCGGTGGTGGTACCGGTGTTCGCCGCGGTGGCGCATCAGCTGTTGCCGTTTATCAAACAGGTCGTGGCGCAGCCTGAAGCCCGCTAACGTTATCTCCCCTGAAAATAAAAAAAGGACGTGCAGTGATGAATTTGATGGAAAAGTATCCCGATGCCCTGCAATGGGGCTTTGGCGATTTACCGGCGCTGACCGATGCGCTGGCAGCGCTGGTGGTTGCCGGTAAGAAGACCGCCTCCTGTGGCTCGCTGGCGGCGTATCAGCAGGAAGCGCACAAGATCACCCCCGGCAGCTTTCACATCATTCTCGACAGTCAGGCGCAGCCGGTGTGCGTGATTCAAATCGTGGGCATGCGGCTGGTGCGCTTCTGTGACGTCACGGCAGAAATGGCGCAAAAAGAGGGTGAAGGCGACTTGAGCCTGGCGTACTGGCGGCAGGCACATCAGGAATTTTTTAAGCGGGAAGGGTTGTTTGCGACCGATATGGAACTCATATATGAGGAGTTCCGGCTGGTTGAGGTGCTGTAACAACAGGGCCGCATCACGGCCCTGCGTCAGATTAGACCTTACGTTTTTTGCTTTTTTTCAGCAGGCTACGAATCTGTTTCAGTTCGCCGTCGGTGAGCTGCGGGGTTTCCTGCTCTTCGGTATGCGAACTGTCGATCTCAGGGCGTTGCTGACTGAGGCTTAACTGTAAACGCTGGCAAATCTCCTGGCTCATGGAAACCTGATTCTCAAGCGCGAGGTTCTTAATGGTCTCTTTGAGTTCAGGGTCAATTTTAATGGTCAGATTAACGGTGTCGTTCATGCAATCACTCCTGTTTATTGTTTGCGACACCCTGCCATGCGCAACGGCTAATTCATAGATTGTCACAAAAATTTAATATTTGGTTTTATCAGAAGTAAAATCGCGTAACACCGACGCATCCTTGCCGATCAGGTCGCCCTGCAGTTCTGAGCAGAGCTTTGCCATGAAATCTACAACAAAATCAGCGTTGTGTTGCGCCAGCTTTTTGCCGGTTTCTGTTTGCATGGTTTCTGGCAGACGCAGCATTTTTATCTGGAAATGGTCGAGCGTCCAGAGCTTGTCATCCAGCGGCCGCGCCTTGCCCAGCGGGTCGTTGCTGTCGAACAGCGAGCGACCGAGCGCGCCGGAGGTGTAGAAAACGCGAGCCAGGCCGATAGCACCTAATGATTCCAGACGATCGGCGTCCTGCACGATTTTGGCTTCCAGCGTGCGCGGCACGATTCCGGCGCTGAAGCTGTGCGCCTGCACGGCATGCGCAATGTCATCGTGCAGCTCATGGGGAAAGTCAGGGAAAGATTCCAGCAGGATGCGGCGCGTCGCGGCGGCGGCCTGGCTGGAGGCGAGATGACGCTCGGGATGATCTTTTGGCAGATTCACCACGTCGTGAAAATAGCAGGCCGCCAGCACCACCAGCGGCGTGGCATCGGTGCCCTGCATAATCTGCTGCGCGGTTTGCCAGACACGACGCAGGTGCGCGACGTCATGGGCCTGGTCACCGTGCTGCCAGTGTTGGTTCATCCAGTTTTCAAAGCGCGATTGCCAGTGATGTAGCGACATAAACTTCTCCCTTTGTGCGATGAAGTGGTGCAGGTGTTTAACGGGCGAAGCCAAACATGCATGAGAGTAGCGTGATGAGAATGACAGTTTGATGATTGCTATCGCAATCAGGATGTAAGTACTGCAACGGTTTGATTGAAGAAGTGATCTTCTTCAATTTATAGCAGATCCTGCGCATCACCTGGACCCTAAGCAGTAAATAAGGCAGGAACAGAGAGGCGAGCTGATGCTTTTTCAAACCAAAACCATTAGCCAAAGTAATATAATTTAGGGATTATTCCTGGCCGCAAAAATGCGTTTACGCCAGATAATCGCCAATTTTTATGTTAGCTTTACGGCTTACCTTTGACGCGCTAATCAGGTATTTCGGCGGCTTAGCGAAATTTTAGCGCTGAAATCGATGAAAAACGCGTTGATCGTAAACCCTGATACCATACAGCGCATGATTATAACCGGTCCACGATTAAACAGAAAAATTGGTTGTTGTGCTTGTTTTTCGCGCAGGCGAAAATTCGGAAAAATTGCACAACTCCGATAAGCAAACCAGGGTAAACGTGGTATCTTGAGCAAGGTTAAGATTAATCTGATTGTATTTTACACGATTGGATAGCGCATAAACACAATAAGAGGTATGCAATGAAAGAACGGCCGATTCTTTTTTCTGAGCAACGGGTACGCGCCCTGTTAATTGGCCAGCAAACGCAAACCCGGCGCATCATGAAATCCCAGGCTTTTGGCCCTGGTCAGGATAATCATGAAGGCTGTTACGCTTTTGACGTCAGCAGTAACCATCTCCAGGGTTATAAGATGGTGAACATGAACGACCTGAGCTACCGCTGTCCTTACGGTCAGCCCGGCGACCGGCTCTGGGTGCGTGAAACCTGGCGTGGTCCGGTGGTGCCCACCGACGCGCTACCTGATTATGAACGTTCGCCGGCCAAATTCCGCCGGCCGGAATATTGCCAGTACCGCGCGGCGAACAACGAGCTGGGCCATCCTTATGACAAGGATAAAAACAGCGAAGAGTTTGGCTGGCAGACGGCGATTCACATGCCGCGCTGGGCAAGCCGTATCGATCTGCTGATTACCGCAGTACGGGCGGAAAAGATCCAGGATATCAGCGATGAAGATGTGATGGCAGAAGGCGTGCAGACCGATTCGCACTTTCTCAACAACTTCTTCACCATGAACAACAACACCGTTTCGCCAAAAGAGGCCTATAAAAAGGCCTGGCAAAAACAGTATGGCGGCACCAGCTGGGAGGTAAATCCCTGGGTGTGGGTGATTGAGTTCGAAAAGATCGGATAACCTAAAAAGGCGGGCTCTCCCGCCTTTTTCATTTGTGCGTCAGCTCACAGACAACGCGCCCGCTTGCTGCATTTTTACCCGCCATTGATTAGCATCTGCCGGATCCTTCGCCTTTCATCTGCAGGAACAGCCCAACCATCATGATCAAGTGGCCATGGAAATCCCAGGCTGAAGAAGCCCTCGCTGCCCTGCCCTGGCAACAGGCGCTGTCGGCCCCGCTGTTTAGCGTGCTCTCCAGTCAGGAACAGCAGCAGCTTATCGCCCTTGCCAGCCAGTTTCTGCGGCAAAAGCGGCTGGTGGCGCTGCAGGATCTGCAACTGGATGCCGAGAGCCATGCACGTATCGCGCTGCTGTTCTGCCTGCCGGTGATGCAGCTGGGCCTCGCCTGGCTGGATGGCTTTCATGAAGTGCTGATCTATCCGGCGCCGTTTATCGTTAACGACAGCTGGCAGGATGAGGATGGTCTGGTGCACGCTGAGCGCACCACGCAGTCGGGACAGAGCTGGCTGCAAGGTCCGGTGGTGCTCAACTGGCAGGATATTCTCGATTCGTTTGATTTCTCCGGTTTTAACCTGGTGATCCATGAAGTGGCACACAAGCTGGAGGCGCGCGGCAGTGGCTATAACAACGGTGTACCGCCGGTGGCATTGCGTGACGTGGCGCGCTGGGAACGGGAAATCCAGTTAGCGATGGCCGATATTGAACAGGAAATTATGCTGGTGGGCGAATACGCTACCCGTATCGATGCCTATGCCGCCAGCGATGCCGCCGAGTGCTTCGCGGTGTTATCAGAATACTTCTTTACCGCGCCCGAACTCTTAATGGAGCGCTTCCCCACGCTTTATGGGCTTTACCGTGGATTTTATCAACAGGATCCGCTGCTGCGGCTGACAAATCAGGCCACAACTGGCGATTGAATCAGCCGATTGCTGCAAAGCTAGCCACTTGAAAGCAAAACGCTTTCTGGCTGTTGACAGCGTTCACCGACGCCGATAATATTCGCCTCGTTCACACGATTCCTCTGTAGTTCAGTCGGTAGAACGGCGGACTGTTAATCCGTATGTCACTGGTTCGAGTCCAGTCAGAGGAGCCAAATTTAGAGAAGCCCGCTCAGGGAAACCCGAGCGGGCTTTTTCTGTTCTGCGCTATGGTGTTTCCAGATCAATCACCACTTTGCCTTTGGCCCTTCCCTGCGCCAGCCAGGCGAGCCCCTGCGCACTTTGCGTAAACGGCAGCACCCGGTCGATCACCGGCCTGAGCTGGCCGACTTCAACTAATTGGGCAATGTGCTTCAGCTGCTCACCATCGGGCTGCACAAACAGAAAGCGATAATCGATGCCCTGTCTGCGTGCGAGGCGTTTAATTTTACGGCTCATCAGCCAGAACAGCGCCGTCAGCACGCGGTTCAGCCGCCGTTTGCGGGCGAACGCCACATCCAGCGGCCCGACCAGCGAAATGATCTTCCCGCCAGGCCTCAGAATAGCGAGCGATTTTTCAAGCGCGTCGCCGCGCAGGGTTCCCAGCACCAGGTCGTAATGACGCAGCACCTCGTCGAATGACTGCTTTTTATAATCGATAACCTGATCGGCGCCGAGCTGGCGCACCCAGTCAACATTCTCCGTGCTGGTGGTGGTCGCCACGGTTGCGCCGAGCGTTTTCGCCAGCTGAATCGCGATGCTGCCGATGCCGCCCGATCCGGCGGGAATAAACACCTTCTCACCCGCTTGCAGCCTGGCGTGCTCGTGCAGCGCTTGCCAGCTGGTCAGACTGACCATCGGTAGCGCTGCCGCCTCGACAAAACTCAGGTTTGTTGGCTTCAAGGCGGCCAGACGTTCAGGAACCACGGCGAAATCGGCCAGCGCACCCTGGCCAGTATCAAAGATGCTGGCAAATACCGCATCACCCGGCGTAAAGCGCGTCACGCCGCTGCCCACCGCGGTAACAATACCGGCCAGATCGCTGCCCAGCGTGGCCGGTAGTGTCATGTGTAACACTGGCTTAAAGGTGCCGCTAATGATCATGTTATCAATGGGGTTGAGGCTTGCCGCACAGACCTTCACCAGCAGCTCGTCCGGTTTCAGCGTCGGGATCGGCTTCGGCTCAATGCCCAGCGCCGGGTTCTTGCCGTAGCGTTTAAAGGTAACGGCCTGCATGGTGTCGGTTCTCATCGATTGCTCTGCGCAGTGAGGAATAGTCAGCTTAATGATGATAATCGTCATCTAAAAAGTCAATGATTTTGATTACGGTCATCATCATTGTATACTTAGACCATAAGTCGTACCGGAAGGAGCAACCAATGAAAGTGTCAAAAGAGCAAGTGCAGGAGAACCGCAGGCGTATTGTGCAAACCGCGTCGACGCTGTTTCGCGAACGGGGATTTGATGGCGTTGGTGTTGCCGATCTGATGTCAGCGGCTGGACTGACCCATGGCGGATTTTATAAGCATTTTGCCTCCAAGGCCGATCTGATGGCGGAGGCGATGCGCTGCGGCTTTATGCAGTCTGCCGAAGATGCACAGGGCGTCACGCGAGATCAATTTGTTGCGCACTATCTCTCGCGCCAGCATCGTGATGGGATGGGCCAGGGCTGCGTGATGGCGTCACTGGGCAGCGATGCCGCGCGACAATCCGACGCCATTAAAAGCGAGTTTGCCGCGGGCATCGAAAACCTGTTGGCCATCGCCAAGGCTGACGGCGGCGAGACGCGTGCCGATCTGATCGCCACGCTGTCGCAGATGGTGGGCGCGCTGGTGCTGTCACGCGGCTGCCCGGATGACTCCGCGCTGGCCGATGAAATTTTGCAGGTCTGTCGTGCTCGACTGCTGCCGGAAAACGGTGAAGCACGTTAACTAAGTGGTGCGCTGCATTAGCGGTTAGCCGCCTCTGCCATCAGGCTCGCTCAAGCGGCGTTTTTTTCACCGGCTGCTCGACGCGCGGCGGATTTTTACCGGCATGACAGGGCTGTTGCGTGCCGGGCAGATAAAACTTACCGTCCTGCGACGGAGCGGTGCCGCCAGGACAGCCAGGCAGTCCCGGGCGCCCCGCTTTGCCCGGCAAGCCATCGCCGCCGTTTGCTGTCACCGCGAATGCGGCACAGGGCAACAGCATGATAGCCAGCGCAACGCAGCCACTTTTCAGCATCATCATCTCTCTCCTCTCTGCACAATAGCCTGCTTACGTTACGCCGTGGCGCACACGGAATCCAGGTGAGGCTTCACACTATGCGGTGAAGATTTTATGACAGCGCTCGGCAGAGAACAGGCAAAAAAATCCCCGGCGTACCGGGGAGAATGGATGACTGAGTTAACGCCAGCCGAGTTCCGGCGCGACGTACTTGAGGATCGCCTCAATCACGTGGGCGTTGTAATCGACGCCGAGCTGATTCGGCACGGTCAGCAACAGGGTATCCGCTTCGGCAATCGCCTCATCGTCGGCCAGCAGCTTGATCAGCTTTTCCGGCTCAGCGGCGTAGCTACGGCCAAAAATGGCGCGGGTTTTCTCATCCAGATAGCCCACGCTGTCGCGCTCCTGACCGCTGCGGCCAAAGTAGGCGCGGTCGCGATCGTCCACCAGCGCAAAAATACTGCGACTGACCGACACCCGCGGCTGACGCGTATGACCGGCAGCCTGCCAGGCGGCGCGGTAAGCGCGAATCTGCTTCGCCTGCTGAATATGGAACGGCTCGCCGGTTTCATCATCTTTCAGCGTTGAGCTTTGCAGGTTCATGCCCAGCTTTGCCGCCCATTCGGCGGTGGCATTGGAGCCAGCGCCCCACCAGATGCGCTCGCGCAGCCCTTCAGAATACGGTTCCAGCCGTAGCAGTCCCGGCGGATTAGGAAACATCGGCTGCGGATTTGGTTTGGCAAAGCCTTCGCCGCGCAGCACGTCAAGCAGCACTTCGGTATGCTTACGCGCCATATCCGATTCGGTTTCGCCCGCTTCCGGCTGATAACCAAAGTAGTTCCAGCCGTCGATCACCTGCTCCGGCGAACCGCGGCTGATGCCGAGCTGCAACCGTCCACCAGCAATCAGATCGGCCACGCCCGCATCTTCCGCCATGTAGAGCGGATTTTCATAGCGCATGTCGATCACACCGGTGCCGATCTCAATACGGCTGGTTTTCGCGCCCACCGCCGCCAGCAGCGGAAACGGTGCGCTCAGCTGACGGGCAAAGTGATGCACACGGAAATAGGCGCCGTCTGCGCCTAACTCTTCAGCCGCCACGGCAAGATCGATCGACTGCAGCAGCGCATCGGCCGCCGAGCGTGTGCCGGACTGCGGCGACGGCGACCAGTGGCCAAATGACAAAAACCCAATCTTCTTCATGATAACTTTCCATCCTGAAACGGTGGCCTGAACGGTCAGGCGCCTTAACAACCATGATACGCTGCCGCCGGACAAAGGGTTATCGAAGGATATTGATGAAGAGATTCAACCTGGCTGAATATGCGGATGCCGCCGTCTGTCAGGTTTCGGTCCAGCCACGCAGCAGGTTGTGATAAAGATTCAGCAGCGACAGCTGCTCGTCGCTCTCACCATGGCGCGCTTTCAGCGTCTGAATCGTGCGATCCAGCTCGAACAACATGGCGCGCTGCTTATCATCCCGCACCATCGACTGAATCCACAAAAAAGAGGCGGTGCGCTCGCCCGCCGTCACCGGCGTGACGCAGTGCAGGCTGCTTGAGGGATAGAGCACCAGATCGCCCGCTGGCAGTTTGACCTTGTGCTGGCCGTAGGTGTCATTCACCACCAGTTCGCCGCCCTGATACTCATCCGGTTCGCTGAGAAACAGCGTGGCGGAGAGATCGGTGCGCATCCATCCCTGGCTGCCGTTGTGCCGCACCGCGCCATCAACGTGAAAGCCGTAGGTTTCATTCTGCTGATAGCGGTTGAACAGCGGCGTGGAGATGTGCAGCGGCAGCGCGGCGGCAAAAAACAGTGGGCTGTTATTCAGCGCCTGCAGCACCTGCGCCTGGAGCCGATCGTACAGCGGCGTATGGATATCGATCTGCTGATTATTTTTGACCTGTGCGCCCTGGCTGCCGGTGGTGGCGCGGCCGTCAATCCAGCTGGCCTGCTGCAACGCGTCGCGAAAGCTGCTCAGCGCATCAGGCGTCAGCACGGCGGGAATGTGATACATCATTCGCAGTTACTCATGAAGTAAAGGGGCGTGACGCCCCTTGCAGATTAGAAATGCACGTTTGCTGATAACAGGAAGGTGCGTGGCTCGACGGGATGGTAGCGATAGCCGCTCTTGTTGATCGAGGAAACAGCGTGCGTATCGAAAACGTTATAGACGTTGAGTTGCAGATCGAGGTTGGCGTTGACCTTGTAGCCCGCTTTCGCATCGGCCACCCAGTAGCCTTCCGTGGAAGAGGGTGTGCCGACCGCGCCGTCGGTGCCGCGGTGCATGCCGCCAACATAGCGCGCGCCGCCGCCCAGAGCGATGCTGTCGCTGGCCTGATACTGCGTCCAGAGCGTGAACGCATGCTCCGGGGTGTAAGGCACGGTCGATCCGCCATCCTGCGCGGTCTTCGCCCCTTCGCGTACGCTGGCGTGCTGCAAGGTATAACCTGCCAGCAGCTGCCACTCCGGCGTGATATTGCCGGCGGCGGTCAGCTCATAGCCCTCTACCCGCTTGCGGCCATACTGCGACGAAGTACCGTCATCATTCTGCTCAACTTCATTTTCGATGTCGGTGCGGAACAGCGCGGCGCTCAGCTGCAGGCGCTTATCCAGCACTTCCCACTTCGTGCCCAGCTCGCTGGTTTTGGCTTTTTGCGGCTTGAAATCGGTGCGGTTAGCGTTACTGCCGGTGCCGCTCTGCGCCAGGGTAAAGCTGCTGCCGCCCGGCGGCTGCTGGGAAATGGCGTAGTTAACGTACAGGTTGCCGTTGTCGGTCAGGTGATAGAGCGCGCCCGCCTTCCAGTTCACCAGGTTACCCGACTTTGCGGTATCGATGGTGGTGATCGGCGTGTTGCGCGGCGTGCCCGCCGGACAGGCCAGCGCGCCACGACCGGTGCCGCCGCAGGCGGTGGCGCTGTCATATTCGGTGCGGTAATTGTCGAGGCGCACGCCGCCGTTCAGCTCAATGTCGCGGGTAATTTGCAGCGTGTCAAAGGCGTAAACACCAAAAGTATCGGTTTGTCCGTTAGCGTTGGCGCCGTTGCGATCGAGTCCGCCCACGGAAATTGAACTGACCGGATGATAGATATTCACCGGCGGCGGCGTAATCGCCCGGACGCCGTAGTTGGTCTGCGTTTCGCGCGTAAACTCCACGCCCGCGCTGACATCGTGACCCACCGATCCGGTCTGGAAACGTGAGCTGATATTGGTCTGGTTAGTCAGAATTTTATTGCTGACATCTTTGGTATTCGCCAGCCGTGACCAGCTCCAGCTCTGCACATCGTTGCGGTTGGGCTGCACGATATTCGTGGCGCCGCCCATTACCGCGGTCAGCAGGTAATCCTGCTTCACCCGCGCCCAGCGCGTGGTGTTGCGCACGGTGGTGCTGTCGCTGAGATCGTGCTCAAGGCGCAGCGTCGCGCTGTCGGTGGTGGAGTCGTCGTAGTCAGAATCGGTGCCGTAAAAGTTCTCGCTGTTCACCCGGCCCGCACCGTTTAGCGCCGCGGTGCCGGCCGATGGCGCACGATAGCCACGCAGACCAATGGTCGGCACGCCGCCATCCGGCGTGTTGTTCTGCTCGACGTGCAGCACGTTGAGATAGAGACGCGTCGGCGTATCCAGGCCGAACGCCAGCGACGGCGCCACGCCCCAGCGACGGTTTTTCACATTGTCGCGACCGGCATCGTGCGTCTCCTCGCCCATCAGATTGAGGCGGAAAGCGCTGTTGTCGTTGATCGCCTGATCGAGATCGAGCGTGCCACGGCGGAACCAGGCGCTGCCGACGCTCACCGAGGCATCCAGGCCGGAGTCAAGACGCGGCTGTTTGCTGATGGTATTGATCGAACCGGTCGGCGCGCTGCGGCCATAATCACTGCCCGAAGGCCCTTTAATCACCTCAACCTGCTGGGTGTTAAAGGTGTCGCGCGAGACGCTGCCGATATCGCGAATGCCGTCCGAATAGATGCTGTTTGAGGTATCGGCACCGCGCATATAGATCGCATCGCCGGTGGTGGAGTTACCGTTTTCACCGGCAAAAAACGCGCCGACGCCGGGCACGTTTTTCAGCGCGTCGGATAAATTAGTGACGCCCTGATCCTGCATCACCTTTTCCGGGATCACCGTGATGGTGCGGGTGGTATCAACCAGCGGTCGGCTGAATTTCGGGTCTGCCGAGGCGTTTGGCGCA
Organism: Duffyella gerundensis; assembly: GCF_001517405.1. Classification (NCBI taxonomy): domain Bacteria; kingdom Pseudomonadati; phylum Pseudomonadota; class Gammaproteobacteria; order Enterobacterales; family Erwiniaceae; genus Duffyella; species Duffyella gerundensis. The sequence goes on from NZ_LN907827.1 coordinate 2,386,052, forward strand.
TAGAGCGACGGCGCACTGGCCTCAACGAGCATCTCATCCTGGTCAACGGCAAGCGCAGCAGCAGGCGTGACGCCAATGCACAAACCGGTAAATAAGGTCAAAGAACTAAAATTACCAAAAGGCAGGTTGCGATTTTTATCCATTTTTAACTTGTTCAGCGGCTTTTTATTGTTATCTCTGTTCCGTCACCTGCAGCCAGTTACGACCTAATCAACCGATTCTCCGCTAACGGGTCGGCGCGGTGACACCTTAAATGATAAGTTGAAAGATAATGATTATCATTTATGTTCACATTATTATCACGCAGCTCAATTTAAATAAACACATTTGTTTACATAAACCCGACGCTATTCATACAGTTGGCGAAAGAAGCAGCATCACGCTGAAATAACAGGCACAAAAAAGCCCGCACGGTTGGCGGGCTGTCGCGTTTCACATCAGGCAGTACTCAGTGAAAAGCGGGATTATTTTCCATAATAGCGATGAAGCGAGGGGTGCGGTTCGATGCCATAAAGCTGGCTCATCGGGATCACCAGCTCAAAATAGTGTCGCGCATCGCTGTCGTCCTGTTCTGACTGTCGGGCATTCTGGCCGAGGTTCTTCCATAACTGCAGTAATCTGCGCATCGGTGACTCCTGACGGTAACAAGGTGAAGCCCTGAGTTAACGCCGATTGCGCACAAAACGGAAGCCACTAATTCTCACCTGCTTAGCAGGAAAAGTACTAAAGCCCGGCGTTAAAACTCAGCCGGTTCGCCCGGCAGCGGCTCCGACAGCGCCTGCCCTTCCACGCCTGCATAGGCGATCAGCAGCTCTGCCGCCACGCCGGTGGTATAACCCCGGTGCGCGCTGTTTACCGATTCGTTAATCGCCTGACCGGCGCGAAAAGTGTGGGTTTCACCGCTCTCTTTATCTTCCACCGTCAGCTCACCGGAGAGCAGATAGGCCACGTTGGGCATCGGGTGCGTGTGCCACGGCAGCGAGGTGTGTGGCGGAATAGAGAGCCGCATCAGCGACAGCTGCGGCGTGCCCTGCGGATAAGCGCCATAAAGCTGACCATTCCACGCGCAGTTGCACTCCAGCAGCAGTTCACTCGCAATTTTTGCCTCATCCTGCTTCTCTTTCGTCATCCCTTTACTCCCATTAATCACCCTGCTGACGCGCGCGCAGCGGATTGTCTGCGCAGGTCGCTCTTTCATCAGGGAACTATAAAGGTGTAGTTAATATCCTGAATAATTTCAATTATTCCTCCGGCCTTTGCCTGACTGCGGACATAAAAAAGCCTGCCACGGTGGGCAGGCTGAGAGACGACACCGCGCTTAGCGCGTGACGGTGACTACCCAGTTGGCACCGGTGCCGCAGGCCGCTTCGCCGACGCGCGCCAGCGTGCCGTCCTTGTCGTTGATCGCGTAGCTGCCGACCACCGCGCTCTTCTCGCCGCTGACCAGCAACCACTTGCCGCTACCGTCTATCGCCATGCCGCGCGGCTGCTTTTCTACCGGCCAGCTGCCGATCAGCGTTAAGGCCCCGCTTTGCGCATCGACGCGATAGCCGGAGACGGTGCTGGAGGTGCGTTCAGACATGTAAAGAAAACGGCCATCCGGGGTGATTTTGAGATCGGCCGCCCAGATGCGCGGCGTGGGATCGCTGTAATCGGCCGGTCGCTGACGACCGTGCGCCAGCTGATAACGTGCCGCCACCGCATTCGGCCAGCTCTGGAGTTTTTCCAGCGCGCCGTCGGGCTGACGGCGATATTGCGTAATGGTGCCGCCCATCTCGGTGAGGTTATAGAGAAAACGGTTATCCGGCGACATCACCGAATGACGCGGCCCGCTCTCTTTCTCGTCGCTGACGTAGCCTTTGCCAATCTCACTGATGGCGCCGTCTGCGCCCAGCGCCAGTTGCAGCACGCGGTCGTTGCCGAGGTTAGCGACATACAGCGAACGGTTGCTGTTATCCACCACCACCGAATGGGCGTGCGGCCCGGTTTTGTAACGTCCGCTTACCCGACCGGTTACCAGTCCGTGCTCAATGCGCTGGCTGGCCACCACGTCGCTGTCATAGGAGGCAGCGAGCAGATAGCGTCCGCTTTTATCGGTGGTGATCCACGGATAGCTCGCGTCCACCGCGGCGCTGGCGCGCTGGTGTAAATCGCCGTTTTTACCCTTTATTGACCAACTGATAATCGACCACGGCTTGCTGCGGACCGCACCGTAGAGAAAGTGCTTATCGGGACTGACCGCCAGCGGCATGATTTTGCCGCCGACCAACGTGGTGCCGGTTGGCGTCAGCGCGCCGCTGGCGCTATCGAGCTGATAGCGGGAAATTGAGCCGGACGTGGCGTTGGAGACATAGACAAAGGTGGTGGCCCACAACGACGGGCTGGCCAGCAGACACACCATTAACAGCGTTTTTTTCAAAGCCATAACGACCCCACAAAGCGAATAAAAGCGGCGGCAGGCGCCTCCAGGCTTTTAAACTAGCCGGACGGTGGGCGGCGCGCTTCAGGCGTCCGCCCTAATTTCTCCGGCAATATCGCGCTTTGTGCGCTGCGTCATGATTTATTGCGGCGGCGTCGGCACCGTTTGCGCGGCTTCGCTGGCGCTGAGCCTGGCCATCATTTTGCGGTAGTTATTCAGCCAGCTGCCGCTTTTCAGGCGCCACCAGAAGAAGGCACCGCGTACCGCCCAGTCCATGACCATGCCAAGCCAGACGCCGATGACGCCCATGCCAAGCACAATGCCGAGCAAATAACCAAACACGATGCGCGCGCCCCACATACCCGCCATGGAAACGTACATAGTAAAGCGGGCGTCGCGGGCGCCTTTCAGTCCGGCAGGCAGCACCCAGCTGGCGGCCCAAATCGGCATAAACAGCGCGTTGAGCCAGATCAGGTGTTTCACCACGGTGATCACCTCTTCATCACGGGTATAAAACCGCGCGATGGTGCCCGCCAGCGGCACCGAGAGCAGCGCCAGCGCGCACAGGCCGATGGTGGAGAGCCAGAACACATGCTTGATCTGCCGCTCCGCCTGCATCACCTGATTTTTCCCGAGGCGCGTGCCGACGATGATGGTGGAAGCGGAACCGAGCGCATTGCCCGGCAGGTTGATCAGCGATGCGATGGAAAAAGCGATGAAGTTACCGGCAATTTCGTTGGTACCCATACCCGCAACAAACACTTGCGTCAGTAGCTTACCGCCGTTGAACAGCACCGATTCGATGCTGGCGGGAATGCCGATACTCAGCACCTCACGCAAAATATCGCCGTTCCAGCGCCGAAAGTAGCTGGGAATGCTGATACGCAGCTTGGGGTTGAAGCCGATGACCAGCACATAAATCACCCCAATCGCGCCGATATAACGGGAAATAGTCAGCCCCAGCGCCGCGCCGTCGAAGCCCATTCCCTGCCACGAGAAACAGCCATAAATCAGCACGCTGCTGATAATGATATTGAGGATGTTCATGCCGCCGTTGATCAGCATCGGGATTTTGGTATTGCCCGCGCCACGCAGCGCGCCGCTGCCGATCAGGGTAATCGCCGCCGCCGGATAGCTCCAGGCTGACATCTGCAAATAGCTCAGCGCCAGCTGCTTCACCTGCGGCTCCGCCTGACCGGCGATCAGGTCAATGATCTGCGGACCGATAAACTCAATGCCTATCGCCAGCAGCAGCGCCAGCACGGTCATCGCCGCCAGCGACTGTCGCGTTGCCGCCCGTGCGCGCTTGCCGTTGCGTTTCGCCAGGCTAAAGGCCACCACCACGGTAGTGCCGAGATCGATGGCGGCGAAAAAGGAGATCACCACCATGTTAAAGCTATCCGCCAGACCGACGCCCGCCATCGCCTCTTTACCAATCCAGCTCACCAAAAAGGTGCTGAGCACGCCCATCAGCATGACGCAGAGGTTTTCGATAAAGATAGGAATGGCTAAAGGGGTAATTTCGCGCCAGAACAGCACATTATAAGAACGACGTTTGGGATACCACGCCGTGCGTTTAACTGCCTGCACCAGTAATACGCCAGGATTTTGCAATTTAATACCAGCTTGAAGAGTCGATCGCCAGAGGAGTAATAATCATGATCAATGGCCTGGGAAAACGCAAAGTCTTTCCGGCGTTTAGTTATTTTTTATTACAACTCTGCCCAGGGGAAACCGTCTCATTCTCACCGCTCATCAACCCCAAACCGCGAGTTCTGATGCATACTGTTGACAGTAGCGTAACCGGGGATGACCTGCGGTTTTTATGATGCGACGCGATCCCGATGTCAGTCGCGCGACAACAAGGAGATTTTATGCCTGAGAAGCACTTTTCCGGTCTCACCAGCGTGCAGGCGCTGGATAAGCTCGAAGAGCAGTATCAAAACGCCGTCGAGGCGCTGCGTGAGGCGATCAAAACCTACATTGCCGACGGCAGCCTGCCCGATGCCGCCGTCCGTGCTGCCGGGCTGTTTGTCTACCCGGAACTGCGTATCAGCTGGGATGGCGAGAATGCGCCGCTGAATCGCACCCGCGCCTGGGGACGCTTTACCCGTCCGGGCAGCTACAGCACCACCATCGCCCGTCCGGCGCTGCTGCGACACTATCTGCGCGAGCAGCTGGCGATGATTGAGAAAGATTACGATGTCACCATCGAAGTCCGGCCATCGCAGCAGGAGATTCCGTTTCCCTACGTTATCGACGGCTCCGATCTGGTGCTGGATCGCTCGATGAGTGCGGGTATCGCCAAACATTTCCCCACCACCGAGCTGGCGAATATCGGCGATGAAACCGCCGATGGCCTGTTCAACGCTGAAACCATTTTTCCGCTTTCGCATTTTGACGCCCTGCGCACCGATTTTTCGCTGGCCCGCCTGCGCCACTACACCGGCACCGCCGTGGAGCATTTCCAGCCGTTTGTGCTGTTTACCAACTACACGCGTTATGTCGATGAGTTTGTCCGCTGGTCGATAGAACAGATTCGCGATGAAAACTCACCTTATGACAGCCTCGCCTGTGCTGGTGGTGCGGTGATTACCGCCGAAAGCGAAAACGCTGATGCGCTGATCTCCAGCCTGGCGTGGAAGAATCATCAGATGCCCGCCTGGCATTTGACCTCGCCCAACGGCCGCGGCATTACCCTGGTGAACATCGGCGTCGGTCCATCCAATGCCAAGACCATCTGCGATCATCTGGCGGTGCTGCGTCCGCACGCCTGGCTGATGATTGGCCACTGCGGCGGCCTGCGCGAGAGCCAGAACATCGGCGATTACGTGCTGGCGCACGCCTATCTGCGTGACGATCACGTGCTGGACAGCGTGCTGCCGCCGGATATCCCGATTCCCAGCATTGCTGAAGTACAGCGCGCGCTGTATGACGCCACCAAAGCGGTCAGCGGCATGCCGGGCGAAGAGGTCAAACAGCGCCTGCGCACCGGCACGGTGGTCACCACCGACGATCGCAACTGGGAACTGCGTTACTCCGCCTCCGCGCTGCGCTTCAACCTCAGCCGCGCCGTGGCCGTAGACATGGAGAGCGCCACCATCGCCGCCCAGGGTTACCGCTTCCGCGTGCCTTACGGCACCCTGCTCTGCGTCTCTGACAAGCCACTGCACGGCGAGATCAAGCTGCCGGGTCAGGCCAACCGCTTTTACGAAGGCGCGATTTCCGAGCACCTGCAGATCGGTATTTACGCGGTGGAGCAGCTGCGCGCCGAGGGCGATAAGTTGCATTCCAGGAAGCTGAGGACGTTTAACGAGCCGCCATTCCGCTGAGGGGCCGGGGAACGCCGGGGGATCGTTTTCCTCTGGCCGGAAAGGCCATTTCGTTCTGCCTTGCAGGCGGGCTTTTAGGGTCAACGTCAACGGCCATTTCGTTCTGCCTGAAGGCAGCCCGAGCAGGGCGGCAGTCGCCCGCCCCTGCACCCCGGCTATCCGGCAAACACAACCGCCCGCCGCAGGCGGGTACCTTCGTCGGTTCACATTTCTTCACGGACCGCTCGCGATTCGCTCCCCGCTCAGCGCTCCCTTGTCCCGCCATCCATGGCGGGACATCCTAAAATGTTCACCTCCTCAGCGGTGGTGATGCCTCCTCAAGGTCAACACCCAAGTCAAAACCCACGTCAAAACCCACGTCAAAACCCACGTCAAAACCCACGTCAAAACCCACGTCAAAACCCACGTCAAAACCCAAACATCTAAGCCAAAACCAACAAAGGCAAAGGCAAAGGCAAAGGCAAAGGCAAAGGCAAAGGCAAAGGCAAAGGCAAAGGCAAAGGCAAAGGCAAAGGCAAAGGCAAAGGCACTTCAATTTTTAGTTTCAGATATCAGATTAAGGAGCATGGATTCTGGATTCTGGATTCTGAATTCTGGGTTCTGAATTTCGAGCTTTGAGCTTTGAGCTTTGAGCTTTGAGCTTTGAGCTTTGAGCTTTGAGCTTTGAGCTTTGAGCTTTGAATTGTAGGGTTGGAGTTTTAGGTTTTATTTAGAATTTCATCTTTTATCTTTTCGATTTTGACCTGGGTTTTGACCTTGAGGAGGCATCACAAACGCCGAGGGAAAAGTGTTTTCCAGGACGAGCCGCAGGGATGCGGCGAGAAGGTGCGTTGAGCTTGGAGCGAATCGCGCCTGGTCCGTCAGGAAAAGGCTTTTGCCGAGGGCACCCGCGCAGCGGGCGGTTGTGTTTGCCGGATAGCGCGGGTGCAGGGCCGGGGCGACTGCCGGCCCTGCTCGGGCTGCCTTCAGGCAGAACGAAATCGCCCCTGACCTTGACCTGGGTGTTGACCTTGAGGAGGCATCACAAACGCCGAGGGAAAAGCGTTTTCCAGGGCGAGCCGCAGGGATGCGGCGAGAAGGTGCGTTGAGCTGGGAGCGAATCGCGCCTGGTCCGTCAGGAAAAGGCTTTTGCTGAGGGTACCCACGAAGTGGGCGGTTGTGTTTGCCGGATAGCGCGGGTGCAGGGCCGGGGCGACTGCCGGCCCTGCTCGGGCAGGCTTTAGCCTGTACGAAATCGTTTTTGACCTGGCCCTGCTCGGGCTGCCTTCAGGCAGAACGAAATGGCATTTGACCTTGACCTTAAGAGCCGCCTGCAAGGCAAAGCTCCCCTGGCCTTTCCGGCCAGAGAAAAACGCCCACGCGCCGTTATGCGCTCAACCACCCAAGTTTAATCACGAACAGCAGCGACAACACGATCAGCGCCAGATTCACCTCTTTCAGTCGGCCGCTCAGCAGCTTGACCACTGTCCAGGTAATAAAACCAAAGGCGATGCCGTTGGCTATCGAATAGGTCAGCGGCATGGTCAGGGCGGTGACCGTAACCGGAGCGGCGGTGGTGATATCTTTCCAGTCAATTTCGGCGAGGCCAGAGGCCATCAACACGGCGATAAACAGCAGCGCGGGCGCGGTAGCGAAGGCAGGCACGCTGGCGGCCAGCGGCGAGAAAAACAGGCTCAGCACAAACAGCGCGGCCACGACCACAGCAGTCAGACCGGTACGGCCACCGGCGCTGACGCCCGCCGCCGATTCGATATAGCTGGTGGTGGTCGAGGTGCCAAGCAGCGAACCAAACAGCGCGGCGGCGCTGTCTGCCACCAGTGCACGGCCCATTTTGGGGATATTGCCCTGCGCGTCAGTTAATCCGGCGCGTTTGGTGACACCAATCAGCGTGCCCGAGTTATCAAACACATCGACAAACAGAAAGGCAAAAATCACGCTGATCAGGCCGACGTTCAGCGCGCCTTTGATATCAAGCTGTAAAAAGGTCGGTGCAATCGACGGTGGCGCAGAAAACACGCCGCCAAACGGCGTCAGGCCAATGCCCATCGCAATGAACGTCACCACCATAATGCCAATCAGCACCGCGCCGGTGACGCGTCGCGCTTCCAGCACCACGATAATGATAAAGCCGAGGATCGCCAGCAGCGGGCCGGGCTTAGTCAAATCGCCTAATCCCACCAGCGTCGCCGGATTGGCCACCACCACGCCCGCACCTTCCAGCGCGATAATGGCCAGAAACAGGCCGATACCGGCGGCAATGCCAGCGCGCAGCGGCAGCGGAATACTGGTAATGATCCATTCGCGAATTTTAAAAATCGACAGCGCGAAGAAAATCAGCGCCGAAATAAACACCGCGCCCAGCGCCACCTGCCAGGTGTAGCCCATGTGCAACACCACGGTGTAGGTGAAAAAGGCATTCAGCCCCATGCCAGGTGCCAGCGCAATCGGATAGTTGGCGATCAGTCCCATCAGCAGTGAGCCGATAGCCGCCGCCAGACAGGTGGCGACAAACACCGCACCTTTGTCCATGCCGGTGGCGCTGAGAATGCTGGGGTTCACAAACAGGATATAGGCCATCGCCAGGAAGGTGGTTACCCCCGCCAGCAGTTCGGTCCGCACGGTGGTGTTATGCGCTTTAAGCTGGAACAATTTTTCTAACATGCGTGTTCTCTCATGAATGGGGCGCTGTTGCTGGCCCGCTTGCCTGAAAAGTGGTGCGATTTCTTATCGTTGTGAGGCGCAAACGCGCGGATCAACACGGCGCTGGCCATGGGCTCTAGCAATTGCTATGCCATGCCTGATGGCACAGCGCACAGCCCTGCGGTTTAGCGGCTGCGGCACGCTGCTTCAGCAGAGGGCAAAACCGTGCTGTGCATGCCCTTTTTTGGCGCAATCCGCCCTAAAAAAGTGCAGTGCGATTCCTTAAGACGCGTCTCACAATTCTGTACACCGTCACTCTTCTGGCGCGCAGGCTCGGTTACACTCGCTTAACTCTTTTTTAACGGTGAGATTTGCGGCATGAAACCAGCCATTTTAGTGGTGGATGACGATCCTGAAATCTGTGCGCTGCTTCAGGACGTACTGAGTGAGCATGTTTTCACGGTCTTCTGCTGTCATCGCGGAAGCGATGCGCTGAGCCTGCTGGCGCAGCATCCGGAGATTTCACTGGTGATGCTCGATATGATCCTGCCCGACACCAACGGCCTGCTGGTGCTACAGCAGATGCAGCGTAGCCGGGCCGGATTGCTGGTGATCATGCTTACCGGCATGGGTTCAGAATCGGATGTTGTGGTGGGCCTGGAGATGGGCGCCGACGACTATATCGCCAAGCCGTTTAATCCACGCGTGGTGGTGGCGCGGGCGAAGGCGGTGTTGCGCCGCAGTGGGCTGTTGAGTATGGAAAGCCCCTTTCAACAGCGCACGCCGGGCTGGCAGTTCAACGGCTGGCTGCTCGACGAAAGCCGCTGCATGCTGCTCAATCCTCAGCGTCAGGAAGTAGTGCTGACCCAGGGCGAATTTTCCCTGCTGCTGGCGATGGTGCGCCATGCCCGCAAGGTGCTGACGCGCGATCAACTGCTGGAACTGACCCACAGCGAAACGCTGGAGGTGTTTGATCGAACCATTGACGTGCTGATCATGCGCCTGCGCCGTAAGATCGAAACCAACCCGCATCAGCCGATGTTGATCCGTACCATTCGCGGCCTCGGCTATGTGTTTGCCGCCGACGTACAGCGCCCGGAAGCTGAGCCACTGCAAACCCGCATCGCCTGAATCACGGGCGGCATCGCGCCGCCCGACGCGCTTACTTCACCGTCCAGCCTTTGTAACCGCTGACGCTGTTGCGATCGATCAACGTCACCGGAATCAGCACCGGTTTATCCGGCGCAGGCTTGCCCTGCAAAATGTCATAGCCAATCTCCACCGCCTTTGAGGCCATCACCTGCGGATCCTGCGCGGGCGTCGCCACAAACAGGGAGTTTTTACGCTTCAGCGCCTCTTCACCATCTGGCGATCCATCGACGCCAACGATAAAGAATTCGCTCCGCTGCGCCTGCTTCGCCGCCAGATCGGCACCGATCGCCGTCGGATCGTTGATCGCAAACACCGCATCAATTTTTGGATTGGCCGACAGCAGCGAGGTCATGATCTCCAGCCCGCCTTCACGGCTGCCTTTGGCGTTCTGATTATGCGACAGCAGCTTGATGTTCGGATGCAGTTTCAGTTCATTCATGCAGCCTTCCACGCGGTTCTGTACCGCAGAAACCGGCGGTCCGTTGATGATCACCACGTTGCCTTTGTCTTTCAGGCGGTCGGCAATGTATTTACACGCCATCTGCCCCGCTTCGGTGTTATCAGAGGTGATGGTCGCATTGGCGCCCTCTGCCGACACGTCCACCGCCACCACCACAATACCGGCATCGCGCGCACGTTTTACCGCCGGGCCAATGCCTTTGGAATCGGCGGCGTTAAGAATGATCATATCGACCTTCGCGGCGATAAAGTTATCGATCTGCCCCACCTGCTGACCCAAATCGTAGCCGCTCGACACCAGCGTCACGTTCACCTTGTCGCCCGCCAGCTGGCGCGCCTTCAGCTCCGCGCCCTTGGTAATCTGCACAAAGAACGGGTTAGCCAGATCGCCCACCGTCACCCCAATCGACTTCAGCTCTTTCGCCTGCAACAGCGGCGCAGTCAGCAGCGTGGCCGCCAGCAGCCCACTGACAATAGGATTAAAACGCATAGTCACTCTCCAGTCTGTTTAATGGTGCCAACCGCTAAATGGCGCTCTGTTACCGATACCGCTTGCCTGATCTCTTGCCCTTGCCTGTCTCTTGCCTTTACCTGTCTCTTGCCCTTGCCTGTCTTTTACCTTTAACTTGCTTTTGCTTTTATCTTTCCACACGGGTCGAGGGCGTTATTGTCGCCGCCAGTTTGTTCACGGCCAGCGCACAGCAACCGGAGCGTACTGAAGTACGTGAGGATTGCGCGCACTGCCCGGGGACAAAATGGCAAGTAAAATAGCCCGCTATACGCATACTTCCAGCGCACAGCAACCGGAGCGTACTGCAATACGTGAGGATTGCGCGCACTGCCCGGGGACAAAATGGCAAGTAAAATAGCCCGCTATACGCATACTTCCAGCGCACAGCAACCGGAGCGTACTGCAATACGTGAGGATTGCGCGCACTGCCCGGGGACAAAATGGCAAGTAAAATAGCCCGCTATACGCACGCTCCAGGTAAAATAGCCCGCTATACGCACACTTAATGCACATGCCCCCGCGTACGATACTTATCAATCAACACCGCAATAATGATCACCGCCCCTTTAATCACCAGCTGCCAGAAATAGGACACTCCCATCAGCGTCATGCCGTTATTCAGCGTGGCGATAATCAGCGCGCCCACCAGCGTGCCGGTAATCGTGCCGATGCCGCCGACAAAGCTGGTGCCACCGAGGATCACCGCCGCAATGGCATCCAGCTCATAGCCAACGCCGAGGTTGCCGTTGGCGCTGTAGAGCCGCGAGGCGCTCATCAGCCCGCCCAGCCCGGAGAGCAGGCCGCTGGTGGCGTAGGCGAAAATCAACACCGCGCCCACTTTGATGCCGGTCAGCCGCGCCGCCATCATGTTGCCGCCCACCGCGTAAATGTGGACCCCAAGCGTGGTGCGACGCAGGATAAACCAGCAGATGGCGATCACCGCGAAGGCGATAATGATCAGCCACGGCACCGGCCCGAGATAGCCGTTGCCGATCCACTCAAAGTTGATATCGGAGTTGATCACCGTGGTGCCATCGGCCAGCAGGTAGGCCGCGCCGCGCAGTGCGGTGTAGGTGCCGAGCGTGACGATAAACGGCGGCAGACCGGCCCAGGCGACCAGAATGCCGTTGAACAGGCCCATCAGCAGGCCCGCACCCAGCGCGGCGGGAATGGTCAGTGCCTGAAATGCCGGATCCAGCGAAGTCACCATCGCCACCACCGCGGTGGTACCGAGCATCGATCCCACCGAGAGATCGATACCGCCGGTGAGAATGATGAAGGTCATGCCCGCCGCCAGCACAATGTTAATCGACGCCTGGCGCGTGATGTTCAGCAGGTTGGCTTCGGTGAAGAAGTTAGGTGCGACAAAGCCAAATATCGCCACGATTAAGATCAGTATCGGCAGAATGCCGACCGTTTGCATCAGGTCGCCCAGCAGGGCACGTTTCATGCCGGGTGCGCTCACGCGGGCAGATTCGCTGCTCATAGTTATCTCCTGTTACTGCGCGGTGCGCGCCAGTTCAGCGCCGGTAGCCAGCGCCATAATGTGTTCCTGCGTAATGGTCGCATCGGCCAGTTCGCCCGCGATTTGCCCCTCCTGCATCACATAGACCCGATCACTCATGCCCACTACCTCCGGCAGTTCGCTGGAGATCATCAGAATTGCCACGCCCTGCTCAGCCATCTGATTCATCATGCGGTAGATTTCGCTTTTGGCACCGACATCCACGCCGCGCGTCGGCTCATCAAGAATCAGAATGCGCGGGCCGATCGAGACCCAGCGTGAAATCAGCAGCTTTTGCTGATTCCCGCCCGACAGGCCACCCGCACGCACCTGTGCATGCGGCACGCGGATATTCAGCAGCGCAATGGCATCGGTGGAGATTCGCTGTCCTTTACGTCGGTTAAGCAACCCGTATTGCGCGTCGCGTTCAAGGGTGGCCATCACGATGTTTTCATGCGCCGCCAGCTCAAGAAACAGCCCCTGCTCTTTGCGGTTTTCGGTCAGAAAACCGATGCCCGCGGCGATCGCCTCACGCGGCGACGCAATGGAAACCGTTTCACCATCGAGCTGCACCGTGCCGCCGCTGGCTTTGTGTACGCCAAAAATTAGCTGCGCCAGCTCGCTGCGACCGGCGCCGACCAGCCCGGCGAGGCCGACAATCTCCCCGGCGTGTACCACCAGTGAACAGGGCTTGATCTTGCCGCCGTCGGTCAACCCATCGATGCGCAACCGCGCTTTGCCTTTGGCGATGGTGCGGTCTTTGTTAAACAGATCGCTCAGCGGCCGTCCAACCATCATGCGTACCAGTTCGTGAGCGTTGAGTTCTTCTCGCGTCAGGCTGCCGACATACTGGCCGTCGCGCAGCACGCTGACCCGATCGGACAGCTCATAGACTTCCGCCATACGATGGCTGATGTAGATGATCGCCATGCCTTCGCTGCGCAGCCGTTTAATCAGCGCAAACAGCTGTTCCGTTTCCCGCGACGACAGCGCCGCCGTTGGCTCATCCATTACCAGAATGCGGCTGTTGCGATGCAGTGCGCGGGCGATCTCTACCTGCTGCTGTTCGGCAATGCTCAGGCGCATCACCAGATCGCTGGCGCGAAACTGCGCGCCGAGACGGTCGATCACCTGCTGGGCATCGGCAACCATCTGACGCCGGTTCACCAGCCCGCCGCGATGAATTTCGCTGCCGAGAAAGATGTTCTCCGCCACCGTCAGGTTGGGGGCCAGGTTGATCTCCTGATAGATCAGCGTAATGCCCGCCCCCAGCGCCTCTTTCGGCCCTTTGATCAGCACCGGTTTGCCATCTATAAAAATCTCGCCGCCGCTGGCGGTATAGGCACCGGCCAGAATTTTCATCAGCGTGCTTTTACCGGCGCCGTTTTCGCCCATCAGCGCATGCACCTCACCGGGAAAAACCGTCAGGTTCACCGACTTCAGCGCATAGAACTGACCAAAGCGGCGCGAGATATCTCTCATTTCAAGGATTGGGGTGGTTGCCATCGTCTCTCTCCATTACGGCTCTGCTTGCAGTAAAGCAGCGCCAGATAAATGGAAAATGTCAGCGGCCGTTCATCTTTGTCATAGTGTGAATGCGCGGCGCTTTTATACTCGCGCTATCGGGCGTAATTGGAACGGATGATGAACAGAAAGCTGCACTGGCTGGCGGGCGCACGCGGTCGCCTGCTGTTGTTTAACCTGCTGGTGGTGGTGGTCACGCTGATGGTCAGCACGGTGGCGATTGTCGGTTTCAACCATGCCGGGCGCATTCAGGAGCAGGCGCAGGCACAAACCCTGCGCGACATGACCAGCAGCCTGGCCCTGGCGCGTGATACCGCCAACGTGGCAACCGCGGCGGTGCGGCTGTCGCAGGTAGTGGGCGCGCTGGAGTATCAGAGCGAGTCGCAGCGCCTGCAGCAGACGCAGCGCGCGCTGCAACAGTCGCTGAACGATCTCGCCGCCGCACCGCTGGCCGCGCGCGAACCGCAGCTGGTGGCGCGCATTCGCCAGCGCAGCAACCGGCTGGAAGCGAGCATTTCGCGGCTGCTGGAAAGCGGTCATCGCCGCCATTTGCAGCGCAATCAGATGCTCAGCGGCCTGTGGCAGACGCAAATTCTGTTACAGCACATCGGCATTCTGCTGGCGAACGATGCCAGCACCGCCGCGCTGCGCGAGCAGATCGACGGCCTGCTCAACGTCGGTATTCGCAGCAGCGCCTCACGGGCGTTGATCAGCCGCATCGACACGCTACTAGCTCGCTGGCCCGCACAGCCGCTGGCGCCGCTGGTGGCGGAAAAAATGGCGCGCTTTCGCGATAACGAACGGCAGTTGCTGCCGCTGGCCGATCGGCTGGAGGAGAGCGATCTGGCGATCGCCTATGACACCTACCAGATCAAAGCGCTGGTGGCGATGCTTAATCAGGATATCAATCTCTACGTGCAGCAGGTGGCGTTGCAAACCGAACGGCGCACCGCCAGCACCCATCGCGAGCTGAGTTCAATCATTCTGTTTATCGTGCTGTTTGCCCTGCTGGCGCTGGTGATTACCGGCTACGCCGGTTTCTATATCTACCGCAACCTCGGCTCAAACCTCACCGCCATTGCCAGCGCCATGACCCGGCTGGCGCAAGGGCAAAAGGTAGTCAGCGTCCCGGCACTGGAGCGGCGCGATGAGCTGGGCGATCTGGCGCGCGCCTTTAACGTCTTTGCGCGCAATACCGCCTCGCTGGAGCACACCTCGCGTCTGTTGAAAGAGAAAAGCAGCCAGCTGGAGTCGACTTTTCTCGCCATGCGCGACGGCTTTGCGCTGTTTGACAGTGACGGCCAGCTGGTGGTGTGGAACGCGCAATATCCGCTGCTGCTCGGGCTCGCCGCCGACGATTTGCAGCGCGGTCAACATTATCAGCAGCTGATGGAACGGCTGGGCATTCGCGCCTCGCCGGAGGGCGAACCGCAGGAGATCCGGCTGGCCGATGGCCGTACGCTGGAACTGCGCTACAGCCCGGTGCCGCACCGCGGCATGGTCAACACCGTGCTCGATCGCACCACGCGCAAAGCGCTGGAAGAGGCGTTGCTGCACAGCCAGAAAATGAAGGCGGTGGGCCAGCTGGCGGGCGGTCTCGCCCACGATTTCAACAACCTGCTGGCGGTGATTATTGGCAGCCTCGAGCTGGCGCAGCCCAATTCACACGCCACGCGCATCAGTCGGGCGCTGAAGGCAGCAGAGCGTGCCGCTCAGCTCACGCAACGCCTGCTGGCCTTTTCCCGCAAGCAGGCGCTGCATCCGCGCTCGGTGCAGGTGGCCACGCTGGTGGAGAACCTGCAGGAACTGATGTCGCCTTCGCTACTGCCGGGGCAAACGCTGGTGGTCGAGGCGCAGCAATCGGGCTGGCCGGCATGGATCGACGCCAGCCAGCTGGAGAATGCGCTAATTAATTTAGTGGTCAATGCGCGTGACGCGATGGAACAGCAGCCGGGCGAAATCCGCATCCGCGTCACGAATCAGCGGCAGCAAAAAGCGGACGGCAGCGAACGCGACGTGGTGGCAGTAGAGGTGATCGACAGCGGCTGCGGCATGAGTGAGGCGGTACGGGCACAGGTGTTTGAACCCTTTTTTACCACTAAAGCGCCGGGCAGCGGCAGCGGCCTTGGCCTGTCGATGGTGTATGGCTTTGTGCGTCAATCCGGTGGTCGCGTGGAGCTGGAAACTGCGCCCGGCGTCGGCACCTGCGTGCGCCTGCAGCTGCCGCGCGCCAGTCATGCCGCCGTTGAGATGCCGCCTGCACCCGTGGCGTTAGCGCCGCCCGCCAGCGATCAACTGGTGCTGGTGCTGGACGATGATGAGGCGGTGCGGCAGACGCTGTGCGATCAGCTGCACCCGCTGGGCTATCTGACGCTGGAGTGCGCCGATGGCCACAGCGCCCTCACCCTGCTACAACAGACGCCGGAGATTGCGCTGCTGGTCAGCGACCTGATGCTGCAGGATGGGCTGAACGGCGCCGAGGTGATACGCCAGGCGCAGCGGCTGCGTCCCGGCCTGGCGACGCTGCTGATCAGCGGCCAGGATCTGCGCCAGCAGCAGGATGCCGATCTGCCACCGTGCGAGCAGCTGGCCAAACCCTTCAGTCAACAGCAGCTGGCGAGCGCGCTTCGCCGGAGTTGGCGGCGGGCGTCTGCCACAGCGGAATCGGCTTGCCGGTAATATAGCGCTGGCGCAGACGGGCGGAGAGCAGATCCATAATCATCACCACCGCCACCAGCAGCAGGGTGATAAACATCACCACGTCCCAGTTCCACAGGCGCATGTTTTCGGCATAGACCAGCCCGATGCCGCCGGCACCGACAAAGCCGAGCACCGCCGCCGAGCGAGTATTGGATTCAATCTGATAGAGGCTGAGCGCCAGAAAGGTGGGAAACGACTGGGTGAAAATGCCGAAGCGATGCTTCTGCAAGCTGGTAGCCCCCAGCGCACCCAGCCCGCGGCTGGGCGAGCGTTCAACCGCCTCGTGCCCTTCCGAGTAGAGTTTTCCCAGTAGCCCAACATCCTGCATGATAATCGCCAGCACCCCGGCCAGCGGTCCCATGCCCACGGCGCGCACAAAAATCAGCCCCCAGATCGCCATATCGATGCCGCGCAGCAGATCCAGCAGGCGGCGCACCAGCAGCGCAATGCCACGCAGCGGCTTGTCGTGCATCACGTTACGCGCGGCGAAAAACGACAGCGGCAGCGCGATCAACGACGCGGTCAGGGTGCCAGCGAACACAATGCCAAGGGTAATGCCAATCTGCGAAAAGTAATAACCAAACGGCCAGCTGGCGAACTCATGCCAGACAAACATGCGCAGAAAATAGCGGCTCAGCTGCTGACAGCCGCCGATCCACTGCTGCCAGCTGATGCCAAAAGCGTGAAAGAACCAGAGATAATAGAGCGTGACCGCCAGCGTTAGCAGCGCCAGACGGCGCAAGTAGCGGCGCTGAGCGCTGAACAGCGTGGCGTGCTGCCGCTTACACAGCGCCAGTGAATCCGTGGTACTCATTGTCCGGCTCCTTCCACAATGCGGCGACGCAGCTGGCCCGACAGCGTGTCGAGCAGCGAGACCACCAGAATAATCAGCAGCAGCGTAATGCTGACCTGATCGTAGCGATCGAGTTTGATATTGGTCATCAGCTCCTGGCCGATGCCACCGGCACCCACCAGCCCGAGAATGGTGGAGGAGCGAAAGTTGACCTCAAAGCGCATAAAGCTGTAGGAGAGAAAGATCGGTTTCACCTGCGGCCAGAAGGCGAAGCGCATGCGCTGCAGCTGGCTGCCACCGCAGGCGGCAAGCCCGCGTACCGGCTTATCGGAGGCGGACTCCAGCGCCTCGTAAAACAGCTTGGTCAGGCTGCCGATGGTGTGCAGCGTCAGCGCCAGAAAGCCGGGGATCATGCCGATACCAAAGGCCATCACAAACATCACCGCCCAGGCGAGCTCCGGCATGGTGCGCAAAAATGCCACCAGCGCGCGAATGGCAAAACGCAGCGTGGCGGGCATGCCGGTGTTGGCGGCGGCCAGAAAGGCCAGCACGCTGGCGATGCCGACCGCACAGAGCGTTGCGGCCAACGCCAGTTGCAGCGTTTCCCAGATCAGCGGCAGCTGAATTGGCAGGCGATAGCCCCAGTACGCCAGCGATCCCTGGGTGCGCACATCGGCAAACAGCTGCTGCCAGTGCAGCACCGGCAGAGTTTCCGCCAGATAGTCGAAGAAGTGCGGCAGCGACTGCCAGACGGTAAACAGGTTGAACTCCGCGACGTAGCCTGCGCTCAGATAGAGCGAGATCAGCAGCAGCGACCAGAGCACGGTGTCGCGTTTCTGGCGGGATCGGATCTGCTGGTAGTAGCGTTCGAAGTTGTCGGACATAGCTAGCGGTTCCTGTGGGTGGATCAGGCGGAGCCTGTGTTCAGGCGAGGCCTGATTAAAGGGCCAGGTCAACGGCCGGGCCAGGTCAACGGCCGGGCCAGGTCAACGGCCGGGCCAGGTCAACGGCCGGGCCAGGTCAACGGCCGGGCCAGGTCAACGGCCGGGCCAGGTCAACGGCCGGGCCAGGTCAACGGCGGTTTCGTTCTGCCCTTCGGGCCGACCGAGCAGGGGCGGCATACGCCCCGCCCCTGCACCCCGGCTATCCGGCAAACACAACCGCCCGCTGCGCGGGTGCACTCAGCGAAACCCTTTTCCTGACGGACCCGGCGCGATTCGGAGTATTCGCCTCATCCTGAGGCTCACCCCTTCGGGGCAGCGCAAGCGCTGTTCAAAAACGCTCCCGGCGTTTTTGTCTGGCTCAACACGCCCTCTCGCCGCTTCCCTGCGGCTCGTCCTGGAAAACGCTTTTGCCTCGGCGGTAGTGATGCCTCCTCAAGGTCAAGATCAAGGTCAAGGTCAAGGTCAAGATCAAGGTCAAGGTCAAGGTCAAGGTCAAGGTCAAGGTCAAGGTCAAGGTCAAGGTCAACGGCTAAAACAGAACCTGGTCAACGGCTAATACAGCACCAGGTCAAAAGCCAAAACAAAACTGGGGCAGTGGCCAATATGTAAACAGGTTTTGCGGTTACAACCCGGTCGGTGTGTGGACCGGGAGTAAACCAGGGTGGCGATGCCGCGTGGCCAGCGCTGCTTTTCGGGGTTAGCCGCGTTCGCCTTTCATCAGGTCGCGCTTCATGTCGATGACGTTTTGGTAATCGGCGACGGTGGCGGGCGCGATGTGCTGGGCGCCGCCCATGGCTTTGATGAAGCAGCTGTGGTTGTCGGTGTCGAGTTTCTTGATGGCGGCGACCACCTGCTGTTTGAAATCCGCAGGCAGCTTGTTGCTGACCAGCAGCGGGCCGTTGGGGATCAGCGGCGATTGCCAGATGATGCGGATATCTTTCATCAGGTTAGGATGATCCATGCGAATCAGGCGGTTGAAGGCACCGACGCTGTAGCCCTGATTGTAATCGCCCACCATTGAGGTCCAGGTCACGGCACCGGCAAACTGGTTATTCAGCACACCGAGAATGTCCTGTTCATGGCCGCCGGAGAAGGTGACGCTGGAGAACGTATTGTTGTACTTGTTATCGATATTGCCGCCAAACTGCTTGATAAACGCCTGGTTGGGCATCAGGTAGCCAGAGGTGGAGTCGGGATCGGCCATGCCAAATGACTGGCCTTTGAGATCTTCCAGCTTCTTATACGGGCTGTCCGCTTTAACGATCACCACTGAGTGATAGCCCTTTGACTGATCCTTGTCATCAACCGGAATGCCAACGATATCCACCGCCTGCGGATCCTTCAGATAAACCGAGGCGTAGGAGGCGGGCGACATGCTCAGCACCACATCCACCTTGCCACCCAGCAGGCCCTGAATCACGCCGGAATAGTCTGACGAGTTGCGCAGTTTGGTGTCCACGCCCAGCTCTTTATCGAGAAACGTCTTTACGCACTGGTTATCGCCGATCTGCTGCGTGGCGTTCTGTCCACCCAAAATGCCGAGGTTCAGCGTCTTTGGTGCGTCGGCCGCCGTGGCGCCGAATGCCATCATAATTCCGCCCATCAGTGTCGCAAGGTTACGCTTTTTCATGTTTTCGCCTGTGTGAAAATATCAACGGTTAATGGTCGATCTGATTGATTTCATCGCCGTACAAACGCTGTAACAGCGCCTCGGTCAGCCCGGAAGGCGCACCGTCATAAATAATTCGTCCCTGCTGAATGCCAATGACCCGCGTACACCAGTTGTGCACCAGCTCAATCGAGTGCAGGTTGACCATCACGCTGATGCCCTGCTCACTGACCTGTTGTAGCGCCGCCATAATGCGGCGGGTATTTTTGGGATCGAGCGAGGCCACCGGCTCATCGGCCAGCAGGATGTTGGGCTGCTGCATCAGCGCACGGCAGATCGCCACGCGCTGCATCTGGCCGCCTGAGAGGTTCTCCGCCCGTTGCAGCGCCTGCGGCAGAATGTTCATCCACTGCAACAGCTCAATGGCGCGGGCACGATCGCTGTCGGCAAAGATTTTGAAAAACGATTTCAGCGTGCTGGTCTGGCTCAGTCGCCCCAGCAGCACGTTGGTCAATACGTCGAGCCGCGGCACCAGACAGAAATCCTGGAAAATCATCCCGCACTCGCTGCGCCACTGGCGCATCTCACCGCGGCTGAGTCGGGTGACATCCTGATGTTCGCTGCCGTCCCGGTAGTTAACGATCGCGCCTTCGCTGGCGGCAATGGTGCCGTTGAGCATGTGCAGCAGCGTCGATTTACCGGCGCCGGAGCGCCCGATAACCGCCACCAGTTCGCCCGCGTGCAGATCGAAATTGATCTCATCCAGCACCCGCTGCTGTGGCGTCCAGGCTTTGCCTAATCCGCGCACGGAGAGCACCTTGTGTTTAGCCGCCGGACGTAGCGGGTAGACGGGTTCAGTAACGGTCTTGAGCAGGGCCTGTGCCATAGTTGGCTCCGTTGCAGAGAGGTTTTCGCACGCCTATTTAGGCCGCTGCGGATGAAAGCTTCATGACAGTTCGGTGATTAAGCCGTGACAACCAGGCCATCCCACGCCGCCGCCACGCCATCCGGCAGCGCGTGCTGCTGTAGCCAGCAGTCCACCTCATGGCTGAGATGACAGAGCCAGCCCTGACGCGGCTGCAGATCCTGCAGAATAGCCAGCGCCAGCGTGATGTCATTGTGATTGCGCGGCGGCGCAGGCTGCGGCGCATGGCTACAGTCGAGCACCAAGTGATCCAGCGGCTGATGACGCAGGAAATCGCGCGTGGCATCGGGCAAGCCGACGGTGTCGCATAGCCAGGCGATGCGCTGTTGCTGCCAGGCAAGAAGATAACCGAAGGTAGGTTTGGAGTGATTCAGCGGCAGCGGCGTCACGCTCAGCGGCCCCAGCTGCACCGGCTGAAACGCCTGCAGCGGCGGCTGAAACGCCAGCAGACCGGGATGCTTCAGCAGATCGTCGCAGCCTGCGGCATCGGGCGGTCCCCACACCGGGATCGGCGTGCCGATGCCCCAGCGCAGCGGAAACAGCCCCTGCACATGGTCCATATGGTAATGGGTCAGCAGAATGTGGTTCAGCTCGCCGGGGCGAAAGCGCTGCTCAAGATGCAGCTGGCCAGCATCCAACAGCAGCGTTTCGCCGTCGCAGTGGATTAGCGCGCTACAGGGCGTGCGCCGCCGCGCAGGTTGCTGATGAGCCAGCAGGCAGGCGGCGCAGTCGCAGCCGAACACCGGCACCTGCTGCGCGCCGCCGGTGCCGAGAAAGGTGAGCTTCATGCGCTCATCTCAGGGTGTAACAGCTGCTGTAGCTGTGCCAGCGTTGTCGCCAGCGCACCGTCGTTGTTCAGTACCGTACAGCCCGTGGGCAGCGGCTGTGCCGCCCGCACCAGCCGACGATCGATCTCGCTGCTGCTCTCGCGCCCACGCTGCGTCAGCCGCTGGCGTAAAATCGCCGGTGAGACCTGCAAACAGAGCGGCAGCAGGCGCGGTCCGTAGCGTTCGCGCGCCGCCTGCAGATGCAGTCTCGAACCGTTGACCAGCACATCCAGCCCGGCCTCCAGCCAGAGATCGATCTCGCTGCCCAGCGCATAGTGATAACCGTGCGCCTGCCACTGCATAGCGAACAGGCCAAGGTCAGCACGCCGTTGAAACTCGGACAGGCTGAGCGCGATGTGATTTTCGCCGCCGGCGTCGGCATCGCGGGTAATGTAACGGTGGGCGATCAGCAGCCGCGGCGGTGGCTGTTCGGCCAGCAGGCGCAGCAGGCTGTCTTTGCCGGAGCCGGAGGCGCCCATCAGCCAGATGAGGCGCGCCATCACCACACCATCCTGCCCTGCGTCCAGACGTGGCGCACGTGCGCATGGCCGTGATCGGTATGCGCCAGCACCAGATCGGCGCGCAGGCCGGGCGCAAGCAAGCCGCGATCGTTTAGCC
The DNA here is from genome assembly GCF_001517405.1 of Duffyella gerundensis. Taxonomy (NCBI): domain Bacteria; kingdom Pseudomonadati; phylum Pseudomonadota; class Gammaproteobacteria; order Enterobacterales; family Erwiniaceae; genus Duffyella; species Duffyella gerundensis. Next base: position 2,408,009 of record NZ_LN907827.1, read on the forward strand.
CCAACGCCCGCGCCGGATTGCGGCTCACCATCGCCGCCGCCTGCGGCAGCGTACAGGCGTTGCGCGTATCGTTCGCCAGCCGGAATACCGCATCAAGCAGGCTGGCGGGATAGTAATCCGAGCTGAGAATATCGAGCAGTCCCTGCTCCGCCAGCGCAGCCGCCGCCATGTTGCCGGAGTGCGAGCCGCCACGCACGATGTTCGGTGCACCCATCAGCACCTGCATGCCGGTGGCACGCGAGCGCGTCGCTGCCGCCAGCGTGGTGGGAAACTCCGCAATAGTGACGCCAATCTCCCGCGACTCATCCACGTGCGCCGCGGTGGCATCATCGTGGCTGGCCAGCGGAATCGTGCGCGCCCGGCAGTGGGCAGCGATCGCCTGACGATTGGGCTGCGACCAGCGCGCCGCCAGCGCAATCTGTTCGGTTTCCCACTCATCCATCTGCCGATCGTTCATCTGATATTTGCCCTGGAAATATTCGCGGTATTTCTCCAGCGAGACATACTGACGCTGCCCCGGCGAGTGATCCATCAACGATACCAGTGCCAGTTCCGGCGTGGTCATCAGCGCCTCAAACAGCGCCAGCGTGCGCTCATTGGGCAGCTCGCAGCGCAGGTGCAACCGGTGTTCGGCGCGGTTAACGCCCTGCCGGTTGCTCTGCTGAATCGCGCCGATCATTTTATTGAGGTTATCCAGCCGGTGGCCGCCGTCGCGCACATCGCCTACCGCCACCGCGTCGAGCACCGTGGTGATGCCGTTGGCGATCATCAGCGCATCGTGGCTGCTCATCGCCGAGTGCGAAGGCCAGTCGACGCCGGGCCGCGGGGTGAAAAATTTATCCAGGTTATCGGTGTGCAGCTCAATCAGGCCCGGCAGCAGAAATGCCCCTTCGCCATCCAGCGCGCCGGGCAGCTGGCTACGACCCTGATCGATAGCCGCAATCTCGCCATCGCGCATCAGCAGCGAGCCGCTGACCACCTCGTTTTCCAGTACCAGCTGCACGTTATTGACGATCATGATTCCGCTCCCGCCGTCACCGGCTGCAACGTATAAAGTCGATCGGCCACGCGCTCGCGCACTGCCTTATCGTGAAAAATGCCGACGATGGCCGCGCCGCGCTCCCGCGCTTCTTCTATTAGCGTGACCACCGCCGCGCTGTTGCGGCTGTCGAGCGACGCGGTGGGTTCATCCAGCAGCAGCAGCGGCGAGTCGGCAATAAAACCACGGGCGATGTTGACGCGCTGCTGTTCACCGCCGGAAAAGGTGGAGGGCGCCAGCGACCAGAGCCGCTGCGGCACGTTCAGGCGGCTGAGCAGCTGGCTGGCACGCGCTTCGCACGCCTGACGCTCAACGCCGCGGGCCAGCAGCGGCTGCATGACGATCTCCAGCGTCGGTACCCGCGGGATCACGCGCAGAAACTGACTGACCCAGCCGATGGTGTCGCGGCGCATAGCGATGATAGTGCGCGCCGGGGCGCTGGCGAGATCGATCCACTGCTGCTGATGCTGGATCCAGATATGGCCACCGTTGGGCTGATAGTTGCCGTAGAGCGAGCGCAGCAGCGTCGATTTGCCGCTGCCCGACTGCCCGTCCAGCACCACGCACTCGCCGCCATCGACGTGAAAAGTGGCGTTGCGCAGCACCGGTAATTCAGCGCCCTGTTGATTGTGCAGCACAAAAGTTTTGTGCAGCTGTTCGACGCGAAGTCGTCTGTTCATGATTTTTCCTGTCGCAAATTAGCCCAGCACCGAAGAGACCAGCAGCTGCGTATAGGCGTGATGCGGATCGTCGAGCACGCGATCGGTCAGCCCGCTCTCCACCACTCTGCCCTCTTTCATCACCAGCAGCCGGTGCGCCAGCAGACGCGCCACGCCGAGATCGTGGGTGACAATGATTACCGCCAGATTCATCTCCTGCACCAGCGTGCGCAGCAGATCGAGCAGCCGCGCCTGCACCGACACGTCCAGCCCGCCGGTGGGTTCATCCATAAACACCAGCTTCGGCTGCGTCACCAGATTGCGGGCAATTTGCAGTCGCTGCTGCATGCCGCCGGAAAAGGTCACCGGCAGATCGTCGAGGCGGGAAACCGGGATCTCCACCTCTTCCAGCCAGCGGCTCGCCTGCTGCCGAATCTCTCCGTAATGCCGCTGGCCCACCGCCATGAGCCGTTCGCCAATGTTGCCGCCAGCGGAGACCTGTGGGCGCAGGCCGTCCAGCGGATGCTGATGCACCACGCCCCATTCGGTACGCAGCAGCCGCCGACGATCGCTTTCGCTCATGGCGTAGAGATCGCGGCCCTGATAGTGGATCTGGCCCTGCTGCGGCGTCAGTCGCGCGGACAGCGCGCGCAGCAGCGTGCTTTTGCCGGAGCCTGATTCGCCGACGATGCCGAGCACTTCGCCAGGAAAGAGATCGAAACTGACCTGTTCAAAGCCTTTGCCGGGCGCATAGAGGTGGCTGAGGTCGCTGACCGCCAGCAAGGGTTGTTCACTGTTCATGCTGATTTTCCTGCTGCTGACGGCAATAGTCGGTATCGGAACAGACGAACAGGCGCGTGCCGCGGTCGTCCATTACCACCTCATCGAGATAGCTGCTGCGCGAGCCACAGAGCGCACAGGGTTCATCCCACTGCTGCACGCTGAACGGATGATCCTCAAAGTCGAGGCTTTCCACTTTGGTAAACGGCGGCAGCGCATAAATGCGCTTTTCCCGTCCGGCGCCAAACAGCTGTAGCGCGGGCATCATGTGCATTTTGGGGTTGTCGAATTTAGGTATCGGCGACGGATCCATGACGTAGCGATCGTTGACCCGCACCGGATAAGCGTAGGTGGTGGCGATATGGCCGTAGCGGGCGATATCTTCATAGAGTTTTACCTGCATCACGCCGTACTCCTCCAGCGCATGCATGGTGCGCGTTTCGGTTTCGCGCGGTTCGATAAAACGCAGCGGCTCGGGGATCGGCACCTGATAAATCAGCACCTGATCGCTGCCCAGCGGCGTTTCGGGAATGCGGTGCCGCGTCTGGATCAGCGTCGCTTCCCGGGTGCGCTCGGTGGTGGCCGCGCCGCTGACCCGCTGGAAAAACTGCCGAATCGACACGGCGTTGGTGGTGTCGTCGGCGCCCTGATCGATCACCTTCAGCACATCCTCTTCGCCAATCAGGCTGGCGGTGAGCTGAATGCCGCCGGTGCCCCAGCCATAAGGCATCGGCATTTCGCGTCCGGCGAACGGCACCTGATAGCCAGGAATCGCCACCGCTTTCAGGATGGCGCGACGCAGCGTGCGCTTGCTCTGCTCGTCGAGATAACCGCTGTTGTAACCCTGTAAGTCAGCCATGTTGCTGCTCCTGCCAGGCCTGTTGCAGCTGCTTCAGCAGCGCCAGCTCCGCCTGAAAATCGACGTAGTGCGGCAGCTTCAGGTGCGAGACAAAGCCCGCCGCCTCAACGTTGTCCGCATGGGCCAGCACAAACTCTTCATCCTGCGCCGGACTGCTGATGCGTTCGTGATGCTCGCGACTTTGCAGGGCGCGATCCACCAGCGCCATCGCCATAGTTTTACGCTCGGCGCGGCCAAAAGCGAGACCGTAGCCGCGGGTAAAATGCGGCGCGGCGGTATCCGGCACGGTAAAACCGTTGACCATTTCGCACTCGGTCAGCAGGATTTCGCCAATGTCGATGTTAAAGCCGAGCTCTTCCGGGCAGATCGCCAGCGTCAGCATGCCGGTGCGGATCTCACCGGCAAACGGATGGGTACGGCCATAGCCGCGCTGGGTGGAGTAGCCCAGCGCCAGCAGCCAGCCCTCATCGGCGCGCATGAGTTGTTGCAGCCGGGCGCTGCGCGCGGTGGGAAACGACGGCGGTTCGCGGGTGATGTCCACCGGCTCGCTGCCATCGTCCTGCTCTTGCGCCGCCAGCCCTTCGCTAACCAGCAGGTCAAACATCGGCGGGCAGTGTGCCTCCAGCGGCGCCTCGGCCTGCTGCGCTGCGGGCACCTCGCCGTTGGCCAGCAGGGTAAAATCGAGCAGTCGGTGGCTGTAATCACTGGTCGGCCCCAGCACCTGGCCGCCCGGCAAATCCTTCCATACCGCGGAAATACGCCGTTCCGGGCGCATGTTTTGCGTCGCCAGCGGCAGGCTGTCCGCCAGCCGTGGCAGCGTGGTGCGATAGGCGCGCAGCAGGAAAATCGCCTCCACCAAATCGCCGCTGGCCTGTTTTATCGCCAGTGCCGCCAGTTCCGCATCGCAGATACCGCCTTCGGTCATTACCCGATCCACCGCCAGGCCGAGCTGATCGGCAATCTGATCGCAGCCCACCGCCGGTCTCAGCCGATCGCCGCGGCGCAGATCGGCCTGCAGCCGGTGCGCCTGGGCAATCGCTTTTTCACCGCCCTTCACCGCAACATACATCAGCAGACCTCCACTTGTGTGGTGCGCGGCACCGCCATCATGCTTTCGCCGCAGGTGAAAATCAGATCGATGCCCTGCGGAAAATGGTGCGGGCGTTCGCGCAGATAGTGCAGCACACGCGGCGGTAGCTGCGGCGCAATGGCGCGGGTCTCGCGAATGCCGGGGCCGTTGAGCCGCAGCGTCAGGCCGCCGCTCAGCGCGGGCAGATCGATAATCAGCGTGGTGGCGGTTTCCGGTGCCAGATTGTCTCCGGCGGCGAACGCCAGCGGATCGGGATCGGCGGCGGCGTGGGTCAGGGCAAAAGGCGCACAGCGCGCTTCACACGACGGCACGCCAATATGAAAACGCAGATTGCTGCGCAGCGTGTCGCCATCCAGCGCCGGATCGATCCACAGCGCGGTTTCATTATCGACCAGCGTCAGCAGCGTGGCGGTTGCCGCCGGTGAGAGATCGCCCCAGCCCTGCTGCAACGGCAGCATCACCATGACGCCAGGCTCGCTCATTGCTTTGAGAATGCGGCGAAAGGCGCGCTGGGAATCGGCCACCGGATGATTAAAACTTGCCAGTAAGGTCATGCATTGTCTCCGCGAACCAGGGTAAAGAAGTCGACTTTGCTGCTGGCGATTTCACGCGCACGCTTATCACGTCGCGCCTGTTGTGCCGCCAGCAAGGGTTGAATCAGATTTTCCTGCAACAGCGGCGCGTGCTCTGGCTGTTGCAGCAGCGCATCGATCAGCGCACAGCGTTCGGCATGCGCCTTGTCGCGGCCAATCACGTAGCTGTAGCCGCAGGTGCCGTTGCTCAGCTGCACCACCGCGCGGGTGACGGTGACATCCCCGGCGATAAAGCGATTGCCGCTGCCGCCCATGCGCGCCTGCAGCCGGGTCAGGCCAATTTCCGCCGGGCGAATCAGCTGATAATCGGGTTGCAGTTGCAGCTGCTGCCAACGGGCCGCCAGCTCGGCGGGCTGGCTGTGGGCCAGCGTGGAGATCCAGTGCTGGCGCGGAGTTGAGTGATTCATGGGTGCTCCAGCGTCAGCTCAATCATGTCGCCGCGGGTCAGGCTAACGGAGTATTCCGCCATCTCGCCGCTGGCGGTGCGGTTCAGGGTACGCACGCAGAGCAGCGGCGCATGCAGGCTGATCTCCAGCCGCTGGCACTCTTTGGCCTGCGCGCGACGGGTGCTGATGCGCGTCTGCTGACGGGTGAGATCGTGATTCAGCTCGCGGCTGATAAAGCTGTGCAGCGATCCGTTCTGAAACTGTTGCAGCGTTGGCCACCAGGCGAGCTGGGGCAGATAGTGATTAATGATGCAGACCGGCACGCCGTTAACCCGACGCAGGGTGCGCAGATGAATGACGCTGGCGCCCTCTTCGATCGCCAGTGCCAGCGCCACTTCCTGACTCGCCGGTCGCAGCACCGCCAGCAGCCGTTCGCTGGTGGGATGACTGCCCTGCTCCATCAGGTTTTGACTGAAGCGCGCCTGCGCATGCAGCGGGTAATCCCAGGGCCGGGTCAGCACTAAAATGCCAACGCCGTGGCGACGCTGCACCAGCCCTTTGATCACCAGTTCATCCACCGCACGGCGCAGCGTGTGGCGGTTCACCGCATAGTGGCTGGCCAGCTGCTGCTCGGAAGGCAGCCAGTCGCCGCAGCGATAATCTTGTTGCAGCGACGCTTCCAGCTGGGCGGCAATCGCCTGGTAGACTCTGGTCGGATGTCTGGATAACTCACTCACCGTAAAATCCTCCATTAACATGAGGGGAACCCGCAGCGCACGTCGCTGCGTTGTTGACGACGACTTTGCGCCCGCACTGTGACAGCGGGGTGAAAGGCAGATGGCGAAAACATGAAGATGCCCACTTTGGGCCAGACCGCAGGGAGCGGATGGCGAAAGGATCTTTAACCGCAGCGGCGTTGACCGTAAACTGGCCGCCTGCCCGGCAACAGAGCTGGCCCCGCTTTACAACCCTTAAGGAATCGTTATGCCGGCGTTGATGCGCTACGTACAGGACAACGCCCATCTGCCCGACAGCGCGGATGTGGTGATCATCGGCGCGGGCATTGCCGGTGCCGCCGCTGCTTATGAACTGGCGAGGCGCGGCGTTCGGGTGGTGCTGCTGGAAAAAGGGCTGGTCAGCGGCGAACAGTCGAGTCGTAACTGGGGCTGGTGTCGCCAGCAGAACCGCGACGAGCGCGAGTTGCCGCTAAGCATGTATGCCCTGCGACGCTGGGGCGAGCTGGAAGCGGAGACCGGCGAAACGCTGGGTTTCCGTCGCTCGGGCCTGGTGTACGCCACCTGCAACCCACAGGAGATCGCTACCTGGGAACGCTGGAATCAGATGGCGAAAGGCTACGGCATGCACAGCGAGATCCTCAATGCGCAGCAGGCGAAGGCGATGACGCCCGGCAGCCGTACCGCATGGCGCGGCGGCCTGTCGTCGCCGACCGATGGTCATGCGGAACCGGCACTGGCCGCCGCCGGTCTGGTTATCGCCGCCCAGCGCCTCGGCGCGCAGCTCTTTCAACAGTGCGCGGTGCGCGGGCTGGATATTACAGCCGGACGGGTCAGCGGCGTCTGGACGGAGCGCGGACGGATCAAAACCAGCAGCGTGCTGCTGGCCGCGGGTGCCTGGAGTTCGCTGTTCTGTCGCCGTCACGGCATCGACCTGCCGCTGGGCAACGTTATCGGCACCGCCTTTCGTACCGCACCCATTGCCCAGGCGATCGCCGCACCGCTCTACACGCCAGATTTTGCCTGTCGACCTCAGCGCGACGGCAGCTATACCGTATCGGTCTCGGGCAAAGGGCGGCTTGAGCCAGGCATTCAGAGCCTGCGCTATGCGCGCCAGTTCTATCCCACCTTTAAAAAGCGCCGTAACAACCTGCATATTTCGCTGGGGCTGCGGCCTTTTCTGCACGGCCCGGAAGCCTGGGTTAACTGGCAGTTTGATCGCCCGTCGCCGTTTGAAAAGTGCAGAATCCTCGATCCCGCCGCCGATCGGCAGATCGTTGAGCAGGGACTGGCGGCGATGCGTAACGAATATCCGGCGCTGGCGGGCCTACAGCTGGCGCAGGCGTGGGGCGGCATGATCGACAGCACGCCCGATGCCATTCCGGTGATTTCTGCCGTGCCTGCCCTGCCCGGCCTGCTGATCTCAGCGGGTTTCAGCGGCCACGGTTTTGGCATCGGTCCCGGCGCCGGACGGCTGGCCGCCGATCTGATCATGAACGCCGATCCGATCGTCGATCCGGCACCCTATCGTTATTCCCGGCTGGTGGATGGCACCGGCCTTGACCAACCCGGCATGATGTAAGGAGTTGAGATGACCATTATCCTCAGGAACATGACCGAGGCCGATCTGCCTCAGGTGAAGGCGCTTACGCAGCAGCTGCAGTGGCCGCATCGGCTCAGCGATTTGCAGCAGATGCTGCAGCTGGGTGAAGGCACGGTCATCGTCGATGGCACGCGCGTGCTCGGTTCGGCGATGGGCTGGCGCTGGGGCGATCGCATCGCGTCGCTGGGCGTGGTGATTGTTGCCGAGGCGCTGCGCGGTCAGGGCTATGGCCGCCAGCTGATGCGTAACATGCTGGCGCGGTTTAGCGATTGTCAGGTGCGCCTGCATGCCACCGAAATGGGCCACGGCCTGTATGAAAAACTCGGTTTTGTCGTCACCGGTCAGGTGATGCAGCACCAAACCCGTCAGCTGGGTGATGTCGCCGCGCCGCTGCTGCCCGCTGGCTGGCAGCTCCGCGCCGGAGAGAACGGCGATCTTGCGGCGTTAACGGCGCTGGATTATCAGGCCAGCGGCATGGTGCGCACCCGCCTGCTGACGCGCTTGCTGACGGACGCGTCGCTGCGCGTTCTGCTGGATGAACAGCAGCAAATGCGCGGCTTCGCCGTGACGCGGCGTTTTGGCCACGGCCACACCGTCGGGCCACTGCTGGCAACGAATGAGGCGTCGGCGAAACGGCTGGTCAGCGACGCGCTGTGCCGTCTGGCAGGCGAATTTGTGCGGCTCGATACGCCGGTAAGCCGCTTCAGCCCGTGGCTGACTGAGTGCGGACTAACGAAGGTCGACAGCCCGGTCGCGATGATTCACGGCACGCCGTGGCAGCCGCAGGGCGCGCAGACCTTTGGCCTGATGTCGCAGGCGATGGCCTGATCGGCGCGATAGCAGGCGCAGCGGCAGATCGCCGATTTTCCATGCGATTTGCCCGCTAATCCCGCTTTTTCAGCCGCTTCTGCCCAGGGTGCCGTTAACCTCAACTATGCTTATTCCTCTCGACCGCATTCATCAAAAGGAATAAGCAATGAGCACGATGACCAGTGATTTTTTCGTTGAACGCCTGCAGGCCTGGGGCGTTACGCGTATTTATGGCTATCCCGGCGACGGTATCAACGGCGTGCTCGGCGCCATTCAGCGCGCCAACAAGAAAGGCGCGGGCATCGAATTTATTCAGGTGCGACACGAAGAGATGGCGGCGTTTATGGCCGCCGGGCATGCCAAATTCACCGGCGAGCTGGGCGTTTGCCTCTCCACCGGTGGGCCAGGCGCCACCCATCTGCTGACCGGCCTCTATGATGCCAAAGTCGACCATGTGCCGGTGCTGGCAATTTCTGGCCAGGCGGAAGCAACCTCACGCGGTGCCACCTATCAGCAGGAATTAAACCTCGATCGCGTATTTGCTGATGTAGCTAACTTCGTACAGGAAGCGGCAGCACCGGCACAGATCCGCCATCTGGTGGATCGCGGCGTGCGCATCGCTATCGCGCAGAACGGCGTGTCGGTGCTGATCCTGCCGAAAGATATTCAGGATGAGCCGTGGCAGCCGCCGCAGCACGCACACGGTTTTACCCACTCTGGCACCGGCTATCAGCGGCCAAAAGTGGTGCCCTACGAGGCAGACCTGCAAAAAGCGGCGGCGATCCTTAACGCCGGTAAAAAGGTCGCCATTCTGATCGGTGCGGGCGCACGCGGCGCGGCGGTGGAAGTGGTACAGGTCGCGAACCTGCTCGGTGCGGGCGTTGCCAAAGCGCTGCTCGGCAAGGATGTGCTGCCGGACGACGCGCCGTTTGTCACCGGATCCATTGGTCTGCTCGGCACCAGGCCCTCTTCTGACATGATGGCCGAATGCGACACGCTATTGATGATTGGCAGCGGCTTCCCGTGGACCGAGTTCCTGCCGAAAGAGGGTCAGGCGCGGGCGGTGCAGATCGATATCGACCCGTCGATGCTTGGCCTGCGTTATCCCAACGAGATTAACCTGCACGGCGATGCAGCAGAAACGCTGCGTGCGCTGCTACCCTTGCTGGAACACAAAGACGATCGCCAGTGGCAGGAGCAGATTGCCCTCAACGTCAAAGCGTGGTGGCAGGTGATGGAAGAGCGCGCCATGGCGCCGGCCAATCCGGTTAACCCGCAGCGCGTGGTGTGGGAGATGTCGCCGCTGCTGGCGGATAACGCCATTGTCACCTCCGATTCCGGCTCCTGCGCTAACTGGTTCGCCCGTGATTTCCGTGTCAAACAGGGGCAGCGCGCCACGCTCTCCGGCGGCCTCGCCTGCATGGGCGCCGCGGTGCCTTTTGCCATCGCCGCCAAGTTTGCTTATCCCGATCGCCCGGTGGTGGCGCTGGTCGGCGACGGCGCGATGCAGATGAACAACATGGCCGAACTGATCACCATTCAGAAATACTGGCAGGGCTGGGCCACGCCGCAGCTGGTGGTGTGCGTGTTCAATAATCAGGATCTCAATCAGGTCACCTGGGAGCAGCGCGTCATGGAAGGCAACCCGCGTTTCGAGGCGAGCCAGCAGGTGCCTGACGTACGCTATTCGCAGTTTGCTGAGATGCTTGGCCTGAAAGGCATTTACGTTGATGACCCTGAGCAGCTGAGTGCCGCCTGGCAGGAAGCGCTGAGCGCCGATCGCCCGGTGGTGCTGGAAGTGAAAACCGATCCGGAAGTAGCACCGCTGCCGCCGCACATTACGCTGAAACAGGCGAAAGCGTTTATGGCGTCGATGATCAAAGGCGACCGCGGAGCAGCTCAGGTGATTGGCGATACCGCCAGCCAGCTGTTTAACGAGATTTTACCGGGTAAGAAGTAAGCGCGACGGCGGCCCTGCAATGGGGCCGCCCTGAATCAGATTTGAAAATCGAGCACCGGTTCCGTGGTGCTCTCATCATGCAGCGACAGCGCCTGCCGTTTGATCTCTTCAATCGACAGGTTAGCGTTGCACAACTCCAGAAACTGCCAGACGTAGTTGCGCTGCAGCTGGCCGCGTTTCAGACCCAACCAGACGGTATTGGACTCAAACAGATGACCCACATCCAGCCGCACCAGTGACGAATGCTCATCAAGCTGGCACGCCTGATCGGCAAGAATCCCCACGCCCAATCCCAGTTCAACATAGGTTTTTACCACGTCGGAATCCTGCGCGCTCAGCACGATATCGGGCTTCAGCCCTGCGGCATGAAACGCCCGATCCACCTTTGAACGACCGGTAATGCCCTGACGGTAAGTGATCAGCGGATAACGGCTGAGCGCCGCCAGCGACACCGGATCCTGACGGGTCAGCTCATGCGCTTTAGGCACCAGCAGCGCGTGGTGCCAGCCAAACCACGGAAAAGCTGCCAGCGCGCTGTGATTCACCAGCTGTTCACTGGCGATGCCAACGTCCGCCTCCCCGGCCACCAGCATCGATACAATCTCCTGCGGCGATCCCTGATTCAGCTCCAGCCGTACGTTGGGATAGAGTGCGCGAAAGGCTTTGATCACCCGCGGCAGGCTGTAACGCGCCTGGGTATGAGTGGTGGCGATAGTCAGCACGCCGCTGCTTTCGCTGGTAAAGACATCCGCCAGCCGCCGCACTTTGCCCGCCTCATCAAGGATACGTTCGGCGATGGTGAGCAGCGCTTTGCCCGGCTCGGTCATGCCCAGCAGCCGCTTGCCGCGACGGATAAAAATCTCCACGCCCAGCTCATCTTCCAGATCGCGGATGTGACGACTGACGCCCGATTGCGAAGTGAACAGCGCATTGGCCACTTCGGTCAGATTGAATTCGCAACGGGCGGCTTCCCGAATAATTTTAAGCTGCTGGAAATTCACGCGCGTACCCCTGTAATTATTTGTCAGATAAGGTCATCTTAAGAATGCTTATCCATAGCAACAAATAATAAAAACGGTTTTTATATGCGATTTAGTGATAACGCTAAGGGGGGATAAAGCAGGCGCGCGACTGCGCGCCGTGGGGAAAGGTTAACTCACCAGCATCAGTTCACGGTCTTCAACCGCTGGCTTGCTGACCAGCGACAGCAGAATATCTTTCACCGCCTGTGCAGAAGGTGAAAGCGGCAGGCGTGAAGAGACGTTCAGCGACAGCGGCAGGTTAAGCGACGGGCTGTTGATGCGCGCCATCCATGCCGGAGTGGAACTGACCAGCGCCCGTGCCGCAGATTCCGGTAACACGGTGACGCCCATCTGGCTGGAGATCGCCGCCGTCAGCGTGGCAATCGATTCAATTTCGCCGATAATGCGCGCGCTCAGACGACGCAGTGAAAACGCCTCGTCAACACGCTTGCGCACCGCGCTGTAGTCGCGCGGCAGGAACAGGTTCATCTGCGCCACGTCAGCCAGGTCCACCGTCAGGCCCGGCGAATCGGTCGCGCCCACCAGATAAAGCTCTTCTTTCATCAGCGGTGTGCTGGTGATACCGGCGGTAGGCGCCCGATCGTAGAGAACCGCCATATCGAGCTGGCCGTTAATCACCTTCTCATTCAGCGAGGCGCCGCTGTTTTCATGCAGATAGACCAGCACATCGGGCAGGCGATCGCGCACCGTTTGCAGCAGCGGCATGGTCAGCGAAGAGGCCGCGGTGCCTGGCGCCAGGCCAATCGACACCTGGCCGCTCAGCGTTTGTCCGGCATTGATCACCGCTTTTTGCGCCTGCTCGCACTGACGTAAAATGGTGCGGGCATGCGCATAGAGAATTTTTCCGGCGTCGGTAGGCGTGACGCCGCGTTTGGTGCGAATCAGCAGCTGTTGATCCAGCTCGTTTTCCAGCGTGGCCACCTGCTGACTTAGTGCAGGCTGTGCAATATGCAACACTTCCGCTGCCTGCGTCAGGCTGCCGATATCGACGATTTTCACAAAGTACTTCAGTCGTCTTAAGTTCATTTTGCCTCCGTTATGGATCCCCGGGAACCCACTGGGTCATCAGATCAAAAGCCTTACGGCCAATATAATCAGTGACGTTGCAATTAGCAGGCCAGGTTTTTTTATCAGGCAAGGAGCAGATCGCTAACAGGCGGTAAAATAAGAGAATCTGATTACCCCGGGCGGAGTAATCAGTTGTGGTTATCCACTGGCTGGCGCGTTGCGCACCCTTTCAGTGCAAATAAGCGCAGCCAGCGTGCAAATGGCTGCGCTTACCCTGGGGTTTAGCGCTTCTGGCGGTTGCGGTACATATCGATCGACACCGCCGCGACGATAATCATTCCTTTGATAATGTCCTGCACGTAGGCATCGACGCCCACAAAGGTGAAGCCGCTTTTGATCAGGCCCAAAATCACGGCGCCAATCAGCGTGCCGGTAATACGCCCCACGCCGCCCATCAGGCTGCTGCCGCCGATGACCGCCGCAGCAATGGCATCCAGCTCATAGCCAACGCCCATGCTCGACTGCCCGCTGCTGACGCGCGCCGCCAGCACCACGCCCGCCAGCCCGGATAAGCCGCCCGCAATGGTATAGACGATCACCAGATATTTATTCACGTTGATGCCGGAGACCTTCGCCGAGGTCATGTTGCCGCCGATGGCGTAAACATATTTGCCGTAGCGGGTATGCTTCAGGGCGATATGGAACACCAGCGCCACCGCCAGGAAGATGATCACTGGCATGGCACCCTCGCCGATGGAGGTGAAGCCATCGGAGAGGAAGCTGATCGGATTACCCTGAGTGTAATATTGTGCCAGGCCGCGCGCCGACACCATCATCCCTAGCGTGGCGATAAACGGCGGAATGCCGGTTTTGGTGGTCAATACGCCGTTGAGCAGCCCACAAATCAGGCCAACCGCAATCCCGGCGCCAATCGGCACCGCCGCAGGCAGATCCACCAGCGAAGGAAACATCGGCGTCAGGCTGTCAGAGGTTTGCGCCAGGCTGGCCGCCACCACCGCGGTTAACGCTATCACCGAGCCCGACGACAGGTCGATGCCGGTGGTAATGATCACCTGTGTCACGCCCACCGCAATAATGCCGATAATCGCCACCTGCAGCAGAATCAGCACCAGACGGTTGGTGTTCATCAGGAAAGATTGATCGCGCACATACCAGCCGGCAATTTCAAAAATCAGCGCAATGCCGATCATGACGATAAAAATGCCGGTGTCTTTTGGCACCCGATGCTTCAGTCGGTCAGAGAGCGAACGCTGCTCCGCCGGCTGTTGAACGTTAACTTTCGTGTTGCTCATAATGGTTCCTCGCGCCCTATTCCGATGCCAGCGACAAGATGTTCTCTTGCGTAGCCTGCTCTTTATCCAGAATCCCGGTGATCCGACCGCCGTGCATGACCATGACCCGATCGCTCATGCCGATAATTTCCGGCAGCTCTGAGGAGACCATGATGATGGCAACGCCGCGGTTGGCCAGTTCGCTGATCAGCCGATAGATCTCCGCCTTTGCACCGACATCAATGCCGCGCGTCGGCTCGTCAAGAATGAGGATTTTCGGCTGCGCCAGCAGCCAGCGGGCGATGAGCACCTTTTGCTGGTTGCCGCCGCTCAGGTTATTGATGATCTGATCCATGGTTGGCGTTTTGATATTGAGCTTGCGGATCTGCTCCATGCAATCCTGCGCCATCTGCACATGGCTGACGAAGCCCGCCTTGCTGCTGTATTCCGGCATGTTGACGATGCTCATGTTTTCCATCACCGACAGCACCAGAAACAGACCGGACTTTTTGCGGTCTTCGGTCAGAAACGCCATGCCCTTTTCAATCGCGGTGGACGGCGAATCGATGTTCACCGGCACGCCGTCAATCAGCACTTCGCCGCCGTCGGTGCTGGTCATGCCGAACAGGCTTTCCATCACCTCGCTGCGGCCCGCGCCGACTAATCCGGCAACGCCAAGGATTTCACCGCGCCGTACGCTGAAGCTGATATCGTGAAAGGTGCCTTTACGCTGCAGGTTGCGCACCGTCAGCACCTCTTCACCGATAGCGTTATTGAACTTAGGAAACAGCTGCGTCAGTTCGCGGCCCACCATCTGCGTGATCAGCGACTGGCGGGTAAAATTGGCGGTGTGATCGCTGCTGACCCATTTGCCATCGCGAAAGATGCTGATCTCATCGGTAATGTTGAAGATCTCATCCATTTTGTGGCTGATGTAGACGATAGCTTTACCCTGGGATCGCAAGTCGCGAATAATGGTAAACAGGTGCGCCACTTCACTCTCGGTCAGCGCCGAGGTGGGCTCATCCATAATAACGATGTCGGCATTCCATGAGACCGCCTTGGCGATCTCCACCATCTGCTGCGCGGCGATGCTCAGTTCGCCGACCATGCTGTCCGCCTGCAGGCGGATATTAAGCTTGCTCAGCAGCGCCTGCGTTTGCGTACGTAAGGCGTGGTGATCGACGAAGCCATATTTCATCGGCTCGCGACCCAGCCAGATATTTTCCGCCACCGTCATGTGCGGCACCAGGTTAAGTTCCTGATGAATCATTGAGATACCGGAACGCAGCGCGTCCAGCGTGTCGACAAACTGCACCGGCTCACCCTTGACGCGAATGATGCCCTCATCGGGACGGTAAATCCCGATGAGGCACTTCATTAACGTCGATTTGCCCGCGCCATTTTCACCCATCAAGGCATGTACCGTTCCGGGACGCACGCGTAGTGAGACATTGCTCAGTGCTTTAACGCCAGGAAAGAACTTGCTGATGCCTTCGGCTTCCAGCGCATAAGCAACCATAAATCACCTCCATCCTGCTGATTAGACAGAATTATTTCTGGTTAAGGTTGAGGTATTTTTCGTAGTTGTCTTTAGTCACTAACTGGAAAGGAATGTCGACGATGCTCTGGACTTTCTCGCCTTTCGCCAGCTTAACGGCGGTTTTAATCGCGCCTTCACCCTGACCTTTCGCATCCTGGAACACGGTGGCTACCATTTTGCCGTTTTTGATCATCTGCAGCGCATCCGGCGTGCCATCGACGCCAGCAATCAGCACGTTGTCTTTGTTTTTGCCCAGTGCCTGCAGGGCACCAATCGCCATTTCATCGTTGTTGGAAGCGATGGCATTGATATCATCACCGGCGGTCATCCAGTTACTGACCACGTCCACGGCATCGTTACGCATAAACTTCGCCGTCTGTTTTTGCACAATTTTGATGCCTGGGTATTTTTTGGCCACCGCTTCCACACCTTTGGTGCGTTCACGGGTGGATTCGTTGGCCAGATCGCCCATCAGAATCGCCACGTTACCTTTGCCGTTCATCGCTTTTGCCAGCGCTTCCATCTGCAGACGGCCCGCCAGTTCAGAGTCGGAGCCGACATAGGCCATTTTATCGCCCAGCTCAATCTGCGGCTTACGGTTCACAAACAGCAGCGGCACGCCTGCTTTCTTCGCCTGATCGACAATCGGCTTCACCGCGTTGGTGTCTACCGGGTTGACGATGATCACGTCAACGCCCTGACCAATGAAGTTCTGCACCTGTTGCAGCTGCTGCGCGACGTCGTTTTTGGCATCTTCAACCTGACCGCTGACCTGCTCATTTTTCATTTCACGCTGCATGGAGTTGCGCAAAATGGTGAGAAAGTTGTCATCAAACAACGCCATTGAGACGCCTACGGTAATATCTTTCGCCATGACGGCGGCAGGCAACATACACACCAGCAAAGAGGCAATAACGGTTTTTCTAATGTTCATGGGTGACCCTTTTTTCATCATTAATATGCGCAGGTTGGCTGGAACGACGAATGAAAAAATTCTTTTACATTCATCCAACGGCACTGACGAATCCGTAGAGCATGAGTGAGATAACACGATGCAGTCTTCAGGCGTTTGAGCGTTCTCCTGTGTATCAATCAACTGATAACGTAGTGGATTATTGCTTAATACTCCTTTCGTAACGGGCGGAACGCGCCGCCGGTCAGAAAGATTTATTTATTTCATTAAATTATTATTTGAAACTTTAATTATAAAACCACTGAAACGTATGTTTTAAAAATGCCCAATTACAAAACTTTGACACGCCTCTAACATCTCCAGCGAAATTGCCTCAAAGTGAGATCCGCCCAGCAGTTTAGTTTTGCAGCAGGACGCGGCTTAAGCGGGCAATCTGCTGCTTTTGCCAGCAAACGATCGAAAAAGCGGGATTCGGGCTTTGACATTTACCAGGGCCATCGCTACTATTCGCCCCGTTCACACGATTCCTCTGTAGTTCAGTCGGTAGAACGGCGGACTGTTAATCCGTATGTCACTGGTTCGAGTCCAGTCAGAGGAGCCAAATTCGAGAAGCCCGCTCAGGGAAACCTGAGCGGGCTTTTTCATGGCCGTCATTTATTGCTGCAGGGTGATTATCGAACGCCCGAGCCCGCAGCTTGATGACCGCAACCGATGCCAGATCACGCTTCGGCACAATAATGCGCGGCCCAGTGCGCGAAGTGTGGGCCAGCGCATAAAAAAAGGGCGTCCAGTTGCCTGAACGCCCTACTCTCTTCACGATTAGTTGGCGGCTTTATGCGAAACCCGAAGGCATACATCGCTGGCAGAAACACCCGCATGAGGGTATCTGCGCCAAAACGGCTACATCATTCCCTCTTTTCCAGCGACTGCGCCACCGGTCTCTAAAGCTGCTTAATGATACGGGCTGGATTTCCCCCTACGACGCAGTTAGACGGCACCTCTTTTGTCACCACCGCGCCGGAAGCCACCACCACATTATCGCCCAGGGTTACACCGGGGTTGATCACCGCACGTCCACCGATCCACACATTATTGCCAATCGTTACCGGCTTGCCGAATTCTTTCCCGCTGATACGCAGTTGAGCATCAAGCGGATGAGTGGCGGTATAGATGTGCACTCCCGGTGCCAGCATGCAGTTATCGCCAATATGCACCTCACATACGTCAAGGATCACACAGTCAAAATTGGCGTAGAAATTTTTGCCCAGATGAATGTTGTAACCATAATCACAGCGGAAAGTCGGCTCGATATACGCTCCCTGATGAGTGCCTAACAGTTCGTTAAGCCACTGCTTCCGCCGTTCTTCATCATCTGGCGATGAGTGATTGTAATCATGTAAAAGCTGGCGTGCGCGTCTGCGCTCGCTAATAAGTAATGCATCACCGCTCTTATAGAGTTCACC
Organism: Duffyella gerundensis; assembly: GCF_001517405.1. NCBI lineage: Bacteria > Pseudomonadati > Pseudomonadota > Gammaproteobacteria > Enterobacterales > Erwiniaceae > Duffyella > Duffyella gerundensis. Next base: position 2,425,784 of record NZ_LN907827.1, read on the forward strand.
GGCGATCATTTTTTGTTTTTCGCTATTCAACGTCATAGTGCGATATCCTTTAGTGATGCGCTCATGCCAATTCCCCGTATCAGATTTTTACGGCAACCGGTGTCAGAAAAGATATTTAAAGCGTACGCGCGCACCATAGCGGTCATCGGTATTACCCGTTTTAACGGTCGGCGATTCAAGCCAGGAGGCATAAGCGCCCAGGTAAATATTGAAGTTAGGCATATCCATGATATCGGGCAGATGCCATGAAGCATGGAGAGTATGAATGTCATACTTACCCGGTGCCAGAATCGCGCAGTCGCTATCGCAGTCACTGGCCATTCCGGCCATATTGAATTTGTCGATATTGTTGTGCGCATAGATGTAGCCCAACTCCACGCGGTGCCATAAGGCATTGATGCCTGCGCTGAAATCTTTTTCAGCAGCAGCGTCGAGATAAGCCGTACTCAGGTTCACGACCGCACCGTTTTCTGCATCCGTTTTAAGCGTGTTCCAGCTCGTCGTTATGCCGTAACCGGTCCGGCTCGACTGGTCCACCCAGGTCCCCTGCGTATTCTGATACCCATAGGCATTATTCACCAGATTGCTTTCGACAGCGGCGGCCACCGACCACTCGCCAGATTGCCAGGCCACAACCGGGCGGGCATACACCACATTTTTACGGTTGTCTAACGCATTGCCGTGATAGTTATTGTCGACAAATAGCGAGCTGCCATCTTCTATCAGCGTGTTGAGTTCGAAATACCAGTTATCAAGGGTCTTACTGAGCAGGAAATTGCCACCGCTGCTGCTGCGTCCGCGGCCCTCTTTCATCATATAGATATAACCGTAACCGTCACTGTAGAGATCGTTGGCGGTATTACCGGAATATTCAATGAAGGTATCCTGATTGAGCGGGAACATATCCCACGCCTCGAAACGACCGATTTTAATTTTCCAGTCATCCTGCTGACCAAAGAAAAATGCCGCATCGTCGAGGTTCATTTTTCCGTTAATATCAGCCAGTGGCTGAACGCTGAACCCGGCATATTTTCCATTAATACCCTTTCGCATACCATCAAAGCCGAGCAAAATACGACCATTGATATCCCAGCGCTCTTTATCTTCCGGAGCCCAGTTTTTATTTGTGCTGGTTTTTATCGAGGTCAGACTGCCGGTACGGCTGGCGCCATCCATATTAAATTCAACGTCGCCATAAAATTTAATATCACCATAGCCCGTAAGCTGCAGAGCCGGAGCCGGAGCGGCGGGCACTGCGGGCACTGCGGGAGTATTGTTTACCACGGGGGACGATTGTTTCTCCTGCTTGAGGGCGCGAATTTCTGCCTCCGCACCCGCCGCGCGCTGCTCAGTGGCCTTCAGCCGCTGCTCCATTTGTTCCAGCCGCTGTTCGAGGGAAAGCATATCCTGTGCATGGGCTACCGAGGTACATACAGACGTCAAAATAGCTCCGACCCAGATTTTATTCATCGGAAAACCCTTCTTATTATTTATATTAATTTGTCATTTTTGTATAAACACAGCCCGAAGATAAACGCGATAACAACCCGCCCATCATTAAAGACGGGTTATTATCGTTACTGAAATAGTTTATTCCAACTGCCAGGCTCCAGCCTCTGATAATATCGCCGTGCCATGCCAGGCGAATAAACTTAATTGGCGGCGATCGGCATCAGGATATATTCGGCTACTGAGGCATGCCTCGCCGTCATTAACGAATACTTCGATCGACGAGCTGTCAATAAACAGACGTAAAGCCAGAGGCGCGCCGGGAACCAAGGGTACGCTGCGTGTGCCGCATAATCCGTACTGCGGATAACGGCGCTCAAGCACCAGACGCTGCATCTGTGTATCAACATAAACACGCAGACCCTCTCCCAGGCTAAGTCCATACTGTTCCGCGTCACTGCTTGTGCAGTCCCAGTGAAGCACGACTTCCATGGCCTCCGCTTTGTTCGCCATGAGAGTCTGCTGATTTTTCAAGCTACTGGCCGGCCACGGCAGCCAGGCCTGGCGCAGAGCTTCCACCTCTTTCGCGGGGCGCATTTGCAGATGATTGTTCTCATTAAGCGTCAGCTCACGCGGCAAAGACAACATTCCGCACCAGCCGTCCTGTTGCTCCGGCATCGGCGACTCCCACATATTCAGCCAGCCAATCACGATGCGGCGGCCATCCGGCGTCAGGAAACTCTGCGGGGCATAGAAATCATGTCCGTGATCCATTTCGACGAACTCCCCTGCGCGGACAAACGGCTCTCCGGGCTGCCAGTCACCCACCAGATAACCGCTCTGAAACAGATTACGGTTCTCAAAACCCTGTGCGGCTATCCCCTGCGGAGAAAACATCAAAACACGTTTGCCATTCAGGCTAAACAAATCAGGGCACTCCCACATAAAGCCCATACCGGCTTCCGCCTCATCGAGGATCCCCTCATCCTGCCACTGACGCAGATCGGCTGAACGATACAAGCGTATTTGCCCGGTATCACCAACCCGTGCACCAACGACCATGTACCAGTTATCCCCTTCGCGCCAGACCTTAGGATCGCGGAAATGATGCAAATCCGCCGGGGTATCGATAACCATCCCCTGACGCGTAAAGTGAACGCCATCGCGACTGGTTGCCAGGCACTGAACCTGATAAAGGTTCTCGTCGTCGCTGACATCACCACGAAATTTATGTCCGGTGTAAATCAGCGCCAGGGTATCGCCGTCAATAACCGCTGAACCAGAAAAACAGCCGTCTTTGTCTTCCGGCCCTTCCGGGGCCAGAGCAACCGGTAAATGCTCCCAGTGAAGCAAATCTTTACTCCGCGCGTGTCCCCAATGCATCGGCCCCCACTGAGTGGAATAAGGATGATGCTGATAAAAGGCGTGATACCAGCCATCAAACCAGATCAGGCCATTAGGATCGTTAATCCAGCCAGCCCTGGCGGCAAGGTGATAGCGCGGATACCAGCGCAGGTTTAGCTTCTCGCATTTAGCCTGCAGTTCCTGTTCAGCCTGAGCAATTGTGTAGGTCATAATTTTCACCCTTTTCAATCAGATAGTGGAAAGTTGGCTTACCTGCGGATCCAGTGAAGCTTTACCGGAGCGCAACAAGAAAATAGAAATAAAGGTGATACAGAACACCATCGCTCCCATAAACAGGTAGGACTGAGCAAAACCGTATTTTTCGTAGCTGTAGCCAGCGAGGGGTGACAACACGGTGGCAATCACTGAGCTGGTACAGGCAAAGCCCACCAGATAGAGCGTGGAAGAGAGGCGTTTATCGAAGTTAAGACTGTTGTATTTGAAGATAGCGATTAACAGTATCGGGAGTTCAACGGCATGCAGCAGCTTAGTAATAGAGATAAGCAGCGGGCCTTCCACTAACCCGGAAGCGACCATGCGCATCGCCATCACCATTCCAGCGAAAATCAGCCCGTTTTTAGCACCGACACGATTGACCAGCCATGGCGCACAAAACATGCCAGCGGCCTCAAGGAATACCTGAAACGAATTAAGATAACCGTACATGGCATTCCCTTCATGTTGTGTCGGGAACTGTGATGAAAAATAGACCGGGAACTGTTGATCGTAGACACCGTAAATACAGGTACCGACCACAAAGAAGACTAACGCCCAGAAACGCGGCAGGGTCAGCAGGCGTAATGCATCTTCAAGCGTGACTTTTCCCCCTGCCACCGCCTCCTCCATTGCATGGGGTGCAGAAGAGACGCGTAAGCGCATCAAAAGCATGAAGAAGATCAGACCAGAACAGCTGGCAACGGCGAAATTCAATGCCGGATTAATATTAAACAAGAGTCCGGCAAAAAAGGTTGCCACGGCCCAACCCAGCGACCCCCACATCCTTGCTTTTCCGAATTCAAACTGGCTCTGACGGGCGACACGCTCGGTGTAAGACTCCAGCACACCAATACCGCCATTGAATGTCAGACCGATATAGATGCCGCCAAAAAAACTGCCCAGAAAGACGTTAATTTTTAGCAGATGGCCAAACAGCAGATAGGCCGGGCCGGAAAAAATCAATAATGCGGTGATAAACCAGAGCAGATGCTTACGCAGCCCCAGCTTATCCTGAATAAAGCCATAACAAATTTGCACAAACAGCGTGGAAAAAGAGACGACTGAAAAAATAATTCCGGTATCTCCTGCTTTCAGACCGACTTCCTGATGTAGCCAGATTGAGAGCAATGAGCCGGTAGAAGACCAGGTGACAAAGAAAAAGAACAATAAAAAACTGAGTATCAGATAACTGTGAGAATGACGGGTTTTCATTATGACAATCTCATACTGAAGTGGGGCACAAATGATAACGTTAACATTAAAAAAGGCGCATGGCGTTTTGCTGCAATTCTGGATGTTAATCACAAAAGTTAACGTTAACATACGCAGTATGAGATCATGATCAATATTTCTTATTTACTGCAACCCACTTCCGTCGTCCAAAATCACGGATGATCCTTTTACATCAGCAAGTTAGTTTTATAACCTGTGGCATAGACCAGAGCTGGAGCAAAACGCATGGCGTCCCTGAAAGATGTGGCAAAACTGGCGAATGTCTCGCTGATGACGGTTTCCAGGGCATTAAACTCCCCGGAACGCCTAAAGCCGGAGACCTTGTCCCGCGTACAGTCTGCTATCGATGCGACCAATTACGTGCCCGATTTATCGGCAAAAAAAATACGCGGCGCTCATGCAATTGCAAAAACGATCGGTGTGCTGGCGCTGGATACCGTCACTACCCCGTTTTCGGTGGAAATCACCCTCTCCATTGAAGAAACGGCACGGGCGCATGGCTGGAATAGCTTTGTGGTAAACATGTTTTCAGATGACAGCCCGGAAAATATGGTTGATCTGCTTCTCTCACACCGGCCGGATGGCATTATCTATACCACCATGGGATTGCGGCAGGTGCCGCTACCCGAGAAGTTGTTAAACCTGCCCTGTGTACTCGCCAACTGCGAAAGCCTGCATCAGCAGGTAGCGAGTTATATTCCGGATGACGAACAGGGACAATATGCTGCGGTACGTGCGCTTTTGTCTGCAGGCTATCGGCGCCCGCTCTGCTTACATTTGCCTGCGGCCCATCTGGCCACGGTCAGACGCCGCAAAGGTCTCGAACAGGCATGCCGAGAGGCTGGAGTGGCCCCTGAGACACTGGGCCACTATTACATGGCATTTGGCGATGAGCATTATCGGGATATTCCGGCGGTTGTGCAGGCACATATTCATCAGCAAAAACCCTTATTCGATTCGGTGATCTGCGGTAACGATCGCATTGCGTTTATGGTGTACCAGACGCTCATGGCACAAGGCCTGAGGATCCCCGAAGATGTGGCAGTGATTGGCTACGATAATATGGTGGGGATCGGTGATTTGTTCCTGCCGCCGTTGTCCACGGTGCAATTACCCCATTATGAAATTGGCAGGCTGAGTGCGCTTCACATTATCGAAGGTAAAGCCCATCGCGATGTCATAAAAGTCGACAGCCCATTACTGCTCCGTCAGTCAATGAATGCAGTAAAGTGAATCGCCACGGGTTTCCGACGCCGAAGCGTTAAAAAGCGAAGCGGTTAAACAGGTTGTTGATTGCGGCCATTGCACCGTATGCGTTGCCTGCTTTTTGATATCACCGCGCACCGCCACGGATACGCCGCTCGATACCCGATCACGCTACGGCCCAATAGTGCGTGGCCCAGCGCATAAAAAAAAGGCGTCCAGTTGCCTGAACGCCCCTCTCTCTCTTCAGCGATTAGCTGGCGGCGTTATCGCGGCCATCCGGCTTAATGCGAAACCAGAGGGCGTACATCGCTGGCAAGAACACCAGCGTGACGAGGGTGCCACCAAAGGTGCCGCCGATCAGCGTGTAGGCCAGCGTGCCCCAGAACACCGAATGGGTCAGCGGGATAAAGGCCAAAATGGCGGCGATTGCCGTCAGTAATACTGGCCGCGCCCGCTGCACCGTCGCTTCCACCACGGCATGAAACGGATCCAGCCCTTCGCGCTCATTGTGGTGAATCTGCCCAATCAGAATCAGCGTGTTGCGCATCAGTATCCCTGACAGCGCAATCAGCCCCACCAGCGCATTGATACCAAACGGCTGATTAAACAGCAGCAGCGTCGGCACCACGCCAATCAGCCCCAGCGGCGCGGTAAGAAACACCATGATCATCGCTGACATCGATCGCACCTGCAGAATGATAATCAGCAGCGTCATGGCGATCATGATCGGAAACAGCGGCGCCATCGCTTTGGTGGCCTTAGCGGACTCTTCAATCGATCCCGCCTGCTCAATGCGGTAGCCCGCAGGCAGCGCATCGATCACCGGCTGCAGTAAAGGCGCAAGCCGCGCAGAGACGTCCGGGGGCTGCAACGCCTCATCAATATCACCGCGCACGGTAATGGTGGGCGTGCGATCGCGGCGGCGCAGCAGCGGATCTTCCATGCGCACCGCGACTTCGCCCACCTGCGACAGCGGAATGCGTTGTCCGGCGCTGCCCACCAGCGTAAAGCCCGCGATTTTGGCGGGATCGAGACGAATATCCCCTGCTGCCCGGCCCATTACCTGCACCGAACGAATGTCTTCGCGCACGGCGGTAATCGGCACGCCGGAGAGCAGGAATTGCAGCTGCTGCGCTACCGCGCTGGAAGTCAGCCCTACCGCCTGCAAACGATCCTGATCGAGGCTGAAGTGCAGCGTCGGCACGCGTGCGCCCCAGTCAGTGTTCACGGTGCGCATCATCGGGCTGGCCTGCATGATCGCCTCTACCTTCGCCGCAATATCGCGCAGCGTATCCGGATTCGGTCCCATCACCCGCCACGCCACTGGATAAGGTGAGTAAGGACCGAACACCAGCTGCGTAACGCGAACGCGCGCTTCTGACGCCAGCCCGCCGGCAATCGCCTGGCGCAGACGCTGTTTCAGCGCCTCACGCGCCTGTTGATCGGCGGTCAGCACCACAATTTTCGCAAACGAGGGATCGGGCAACTCTGGCGCCATCGCCAGATAGAAACGCGGCGATCCCTGACCGATATAGCTGGTCACGATGTGCGCTTCCGGCTGCTGTTGCAGCCACTGCTCAACCTTTACGGCGGCAGCGTTGGTCTGGGCAATGGCGCTGCCATAAGGCATCTGGATTTCCACCAGCACTTCCGGGCGATCTGACGTTGGGAAAAACTGCTTCTTCACCAGTCCCATGCCCAGCACCGCCAGCACAAATACCACGACCACCGCCGCCGCGACCCAGCCTTTGCGGGCAATCACCGCGCCGAGCAGCCGACGAAAGCGCTGATAGTGCCGCGTGTTGTAGATCGCCGCATGGCCGCCCGCCACGGTTTTGATCTCCGGCAGCATTTTTACGCCGAGATAAGGCGTAAACACCACTGCCACCACCCATGAAGCGATCAGCGCGATGCCGACAATCCAGAACATGTTGCTGGTGTATTCCCCGGCGGTGGAGTGCGCAAAGCCATTCGGCATAAACCCCACCGCGGTAACCAGCGTGCCCGCCAGCATCGGCGCGGCGGTGTGGCTCCAGGCGTAGGCCGAAGCTTTGATGCGATCGTAGCCCTCCTCCATTTTCACCACCATCATCTCAATGGCGATAATCGCGTCATCCACCAGCAGGCCAAGCGCCAGAATCAGCGAGCCCAACGTAATGCGGTCGAAGTTTTTACCCGACGCCGCCATAATCACAAAAACGATCGCCAGCGTGAGCGGCACCGCTGCGGCCACCACCACGCCCACGCGCCAGCCCATGCTGATAAAGCAGACCACCATCACCACCAGCAGGGCGACGAAAAACTTCACCATGAACTCATCCACCGAGGCGCTGATGTTCACCGCCTGATCGGTGACCTTGACCAGCGACATGCCCAGCGGCATCGATGCATTGATCTGCGTGGTTTCCGCCGCCAGCGCCTTACCGAGTTCCAGCCCGTTCCAGCCTTCGCGCATGATGATGCCGAGCAGCAGCGCCGGTTCCCCCTGATTGCGAATCATAAAGGTGGCGGGATCTTCATAGCCGCGCGCCACGGTGGCGACATCGGCCAGCTTCAGCGTTTTGCCCTGCACCACAATCGGCGTGTTGCGAATTTTTTCCAGCGAATCCAGCGCGCCGTCCAGCCGCAGAAAAATCTCCGGGCCTTTAGTGGCAATTGAACCGGCGGGCGTCAGTACGTTTTGTTCGTTGAGCGCGGCAAAAATATCCTGCGGCGCGATGCCCAGCGTCGCCAGCCGATCGTGTGAGAACGAGACAAAAATGCGTTCAGCCTGTTCGCCGATAATATTGACCTTTTTTACCCCCGGCACGTGCAGCAACTGCTGGCGCAGCTGTTCGGCATCGCGCGCCAGCAGGCGCTGCGGCTCACCTTTGGCCTTCAGCGCATAGAGCGCAAAGGTCACGTCGGAAAACTCATCGTTGACCATCGGGCCGATGACGCCCGCGGGCAGCGTTTTGGCTGCGTCGCTGATTTTCTTGCGCGCCTGATAAAACTCTTCCTGCACCTCGGCAGGCGGCGCGCTGTCCTGCAACGACAGCATGGTGAATGCCAGCCCTGGCCGCGTGTAGGTTTCGCTGCGGTCATACCATTTCAGCTCCTGCAGGCGCTTTTCCAGCGGTTCCGCCACCTGATCCTGCATCTCCTGAGCGGTGGCGCCCGGCCATGCGGTAATCACCGTCATCTGCTTCACGGTAAACGGCGGATCTTCGGCGCGTCCCAGCTCGAAAAACGACAGGATGCCCGCCACCACGATCAGGATAATCAGGAACAAGGTTATGGCGCGCTCACGGACGGCAAGCGCGGAGAGGTTAAAGCGGCCGCTGCTCATGGCTGACTCCCAGCGGGAGCAGCGTGATGCGTGTCCGGCAGACGCACCGCTTCCCCTTCATGCAGCAGATGTGCGCCGAGCGCGACCACCTGCTCATTGGGCCGCAGGTTGCCGGTGACGCTGGCCGCCTCATCGCTGATGCCGATCACCTGCACCGGCTGCCAGGAGACGCTGGCGGGCTGACCGCTAATCCGCCAGACGCCGCTGCCTTTGCCCGCATCGTACAGTGCGGCGACCGGCACCTGCATCAGCGTCGACGCGGCTGCATCACCGATCGCCAGCGTCACGGTAGCGCCCAGCGGCGCGTTGGCCAGCGCGCCGGTCAGCACATAACGAGCTTCATAGGTGCGGGTCAGCGGATCGGCCGCATCGGAAAGTAGCCGCAGCGTAGCCGGTTCGGCATCCTGACTGGCGCCGTATAAGGTTGCCCGCGCGGTGCTGCCTACGGTGGGACGCAACGTTTCCGGCAGCTGCACCCGCGCTTCGCGTTGCCCGGCGTGCGCCAGTCGCACCACCGGCTGTCCGGCGCTGACCACCTGCCCCGGCTCCGCCAGCGTTTCAACCACCACGCCATCGGCATCGGCCAGTAACACGGCGTAGCCGGTGGCATTCCGCGCCACATCGGCCTGCGCCTGTGCGGCGCTGAGCTCCGCTTTAGCGGTATCAGCCGCAACCTTAATGCGATCGTAATCGGAGGCAGAGACCGCACCGGCGCTAACCAGCCCGCGATAGCGCGCGGCATCGTCGGCGGTTTGTCGTGCACGCGCGCCGGCGGCGGCGACCGCCTGCTGCTGAGACTGCGCCTGCAGGCGCAGGTCAATCGGATCCAGACGCAGCAGCGGCTGACCGCGCCGCACGCGCTGGCCGGTTTCCACCAGCCGTGCAAGGATTTTGCCGGAGACGCGAAAGCCGAGGTCGCTTTGCGTACGGGCCACCACCACGCCGCTAAATGCCCGTGCGTTGTGCTGCGCAGGCGTCACGGCGGCGACCCGCACCAGCGGAGGCTGGGTACGCGGATCGGTGGCGTCGGGATTGTCGCCGCAGGCCGTCAGGGCAAGCGGTAACAGTAAAACGGCGATGGAGGCAGCATTAAGCCGGAGCATGGGTTTCCTTACTGAAGTATCAGGACAGAAACCGCATTCTCCGACTAGTGACCAAAAATGTCAATCGTCACAAATTAAGGGGCCAGACTGCGCAGGATCAGCGAAGAGAGGTGCTGAGCCGCCTCAGCGGCGGTATCCAGATTGTACTGCAGCTGAACGGGGCTGATATAAGGGCGCAGCACCAGAAAAATGGCATGTGACGCCTCATCCAGCGGCGTTTTGCGCTCAAACTCCCCTGACTGACGACCCGCCAGCAAAATCTCCTGCACCAGCTGCAGTAGCTGCGCCTCATGCGCCACGGCAGAAGGCCACTTATCGCGGGACGAGACGGTCGCAATGTCATACAGCTTACGATCGTGGAAAAAGAGATCGCTGCCCGCCTCCACCAACGCCTTGAAAAATCGGCGTAATTTTTCCGATGCCGTGGGCGCGTCGGCAATCGCCGACAGCACGATATCCCGCAGCATCGCCAGGCGATTACTGCAAATCACCTCGCCAATCGCCTGTTTGGAATCAAAAAATTTATAGATATAGGCTTTGGAAAAGCCGATGGCTTTGGCCAAATCAGATACGGTGGTTTTTTCATAACCAAAGTGGCTGAAATACTCGGTGGCCGCGGCCACTACCTGTTCGCGAACGCTGTGATCCAGAGGGCCACGCGTGTGGGAGTTCTTCATAAGTGTCGTCATTTCTCCAGCTTAGCCCGCACCGGCCTGATTGACAATGAGTGACCAAAGTATAATATGGTCACAAATTCAGTTGTTCAAGGAATGCTCATGTTTGTTCTGCGTGCTCTTTCTCTGCTGGTCAGCGGCAGCCTGTTGGCAGGCTGCGCGGTGGGACCCGATTATCATCGTCCCGATCTCGCGCTGTCCGATCGCTATCAGACCTCATCCGCTGTTTCGCAGAGTGGCACCGGTCAGCCCGCCAGTTTTAGCCTCTGGTGGCAAGCGTTCCATGATCCCCTGTTAAGCCACCTGGTTTCAAGCGCACTGGCGCAGAATCTTGATATCGCCCAGGCGGCAGCCCGTCTCAGCCAGGCGCGTGCGGGCGTTGGCGCGGCCACGGCGGCGCTGCTGCCCTCTGCCACGGTCAGCGCGGAGGGCGCGCGCGCCAGACAGTCGCTGGAAACCCCGATCGGTCAGCTGCTTAACGCCACCCCGGACGACTCGCGTTATGGCAGCGCCTGGCAAACCGATCTCAACGCCAGCTGGGAGCTGGATCTGTTTGGCGGCCTGCGCCGGGGCAGAGAAGCGGCGCTGGCAGAGTATCAGGCCGCACAGGCGGCGGTGGTGGCGACCCGGTTGGCAGTTGCCGCGCAAACGGCAGACAGCTATATCACGCTGCGCGGTTTACAGGCACGGCTGGAGATCGCCAGACAACAGGTGGCGGCACAGCGTGAGCTGACCGAAAAAGTCAGGCTGCTTACCGCGCAGGGGCTGATGGAAACTCGTCAGCTGCAACAGAGCGAAGGCGCGCTGGCACAGGTTGAAGCCCGTATTCCTGCCCTGCAACAGGCCATTGATGCCGCGATGAATGCGCTGGACGTGATGCTGGCCACGCCGCCGGGCACCCATCGCACGCTGCTGGCCAAACCTGCTGCCATACCATCGGTGCCGCAAATGACCGCCACCGGCACGCCTGCCGACCTGCTGAGACGCCGACCCGATCTGATCGTGGCCGAGCGCCGTCTCGCGGCGACTAACGCGCGCATCGGCCAGGCGATTGGCGAATACTACCCCACCTTTTCGCTGAGTGCGTTGCTCGGCAGCGCCACGGCAATCTCCGAGGGCCATCTCTTTTCCGGTGCTGCCAGCCAGGCGTCCGGCGTCATCGGCTTACGCTGGCGGCTGTTTGATTTCGGCCGCATCAACGCGCAGATCGCGCAGGCAAAAGGCGAGCAGGCTGAAGCGCTGGCGGCGTATCGACAGGCCGCATTACGGGCCACGGCGGACGTGGAAAATGCGCTCTCCGCGTTGACCAATAATGAAAAACAAACCGCCACGTTGATCGCCGGGGAAACTGCGCTGAGCAGCGCACGCAATGCAACCTTTAGCGCCTGGCAACAGGGTGCTGCCAGCCTGATTGACGTGCTGTATGACGACCAAAATCTGCTGCAGGCGGCCGATGCCCGAGCCCAGGCACAAACGGCCACGGCGCGTGCGGCGGTGGCGACCTTCAACGCGCTGGGTGGTGGCTGGCAGCCCGAAAAGCGGGATGTCGCACCGGCTGGCATCGATACGCGGGCAGCGCCGTAACCGGCCAACGCGCCTGACAGTTTCGGTTTAAATCAGCCCTGCGGCAGAGAAAGGCCAGAGAGCCGTGGCCGCCATGCGTGGCGTTAAATCCTGCTGCTGTTCCCTGCCGCGCCGGCGTTTTTATTCCGGCGTCCCGCTTTACTGACGCGTAAAGCCCTGTGCTACCATGCCGCTTTGCTTCTTATTTTGCTGAGCATGATGTGGACAGTTCAAAACGTAAAAATGACCCGGAAGGGCTAAAAAAGCGCATTATCGCCGCCGCGCTGGCTAATTTTGCCGAATTTGGCATGCAGGGCGCACGCATGGAAGAGATCGCTGAAAAAGCGCAGACCACTAAGCGCATGGTGGTGTATCACTTCGCCAGTAAAGAGCAGCTCTATGTTGTGGTGCTCGAGCAGGTTTATCAGGCGATGCGCGAGCATGAAAGCGGACTGGATCTCGCCAGCCTGCCGCCGCGCGAGGCGATGATTCGGCTGGTGGAAGCGAGCTTTGATTATCACACTCAGCATCCCGATTTTATGCGGCTGGTCTGCACCGAAAACCTTCTGCGTGGCCGCTATATCTCCCGTTCCGCGCGCATCAAGGCGCTGAACAAAAGCGCGCTGGATGTGCTGGAGGCGGTATTGCAGCGTGGCCAGCGCGACGCGGTTTTCCTCCCGTCCATCGATACGGTGGATGTACACCGGCTGATCAGCAGCATTTGCGTGCATCATGTTGCAAATCGTTACACCTTCAACACTCTCTTCACCCCCAACGACAGCGAGGCGGAAAGCATTCGCCGCAACCGTCAGTTAGCCGTTGATGCCACACTGGGCTACATCTGCCCGCGTTAGTCGGGTAGCATTAACGTAGCGGCGGGTTCCTGGTCTACGCTTACTTCACCATTGCGTAAAGAGACGCAATTCACCGAGCTGACAAAAGGAACGCCGTCTTGAACGAAGAGACACTCTATCCGCTGCGTAATACGCATGCCACCGAACAGGATCCGCAATTGTGGAACTGGGCGCATAACGCCACCCTCGGCAATCGCCAGCAGCTGCGTCGTCCGCAAAACGAAGCGGAATTGCAGCAGCTGGTCGCGTCTCATCACGGCAAAATCCGCGTTATTGGCAGCCGCATGGCACCAGGCCGCATGCTGGATATCGCCGCCAGTGGCGATCTGCTGCTCGACCTCAGCGCGTTGAGTGGGCTGATTGCCAGCACCGATGACACCGTGACTTTTGCCGGTGCCACGTTGCTGAGCGACGTCTATGACTGCCTGACGCAGATGGACCGCATGCTTGCCTCGTCGCCGGGCGTAATTTCCGTGCAAACGCTGGCGGGTGCCATGGCCACCGGTACCCACGGTCAGGGATTACAACAAAGCTCGCTGGCCGACGAGGCGATCATGATTCGCCTGCTGATGGCCGACGGCACGCTGCGTGAGTTTACGCCGCAGGACAGTGAATTTGGCGCGGTGCAGGTGTCGATGGGCGCGCTCGGCATCGTTACCGCCGTGACGCTGCGCACCCGGCCAGCGCACATCTATACCTGCTTCAAAACCGCCCTTAGCGCCGATACGCTGGAGCAGGATCTGCCGCAGTGGAACCGCGATTTTGCCCTCAGCAAAGCCTGGTGGTTTGTTGATGACAACCAGATGCACGTCTGGAATGCGCGCGAGGCGACGGCGGAAGAGACCCAGGCGTATCAGCAGAACAACCGTGAAGTCGTTAAGCAGAATGAAGGCGAAGGCAACAGCCAGCTGAATCAGACCATCGATCAGACGCTGGAACATATGCACCGTGATACGCAGATTCGCGGCGAAGGCGGCAAACAGTTCCGTACCGTGACCCGCTTCCGCGATTTCTCCGACGTTACCGGCGACATCTATCAGCTGTTCTGCCGTGGGATTGCCGTACCGCAGATCAACGTCGAGATTGGCGTGCCGCTGGCGAAAACGCCGCAGATCATCAGCAAGATCAAACGCTGGTACGCGGAAAACCAGCCGCACATGCACTACCCCATTATCATTCGCTGCACCGGTGCCTCTTCCGGCTGGCTTAACCCGTCGGCGCAGCAGGAGACCTGCTACTTCGGCTTTGTCGTCTATTACGCCGATGACGGTACGCTGTCTGAAGCGGGGCTGCATTTTCTGACCGAAGTCGAGAAGCTGCTGGCGGCGGAAGGCGGCCGTCCGCACTGGGGCAAATATTACAATCAGTCGCTCTATAACTGGGGTGCAATCTATCCGCAGTGGGACGCCTTCCGCGCCCTGCGCAGCCAGTTCGATCCGCAACAGAAATTCAGCAACGACTATCTTGCTAAGCTGTTCGATTAATTATTTGAGTAAAGGGATGACATGAAAGCCTGGATTACGCTGCTTACCCAGCCGGAATACCTGATTGGGGTGCAGGCACTGCACAAATCACTCCAGCAGAGCCAGAGCGCCTGGCCGCTGGTGGTGATGGTGACCGACAACATTGGTGAAGATGACCGTGCGCGCCTGCAACAGGCGGGCTGCCTGCTGCGTGCCGTGGAACCGCTGGCCCCAAAAACCGAACTGGAACAGCATTACGCCTCGGCACAATTCAGCGAAGTCTGGACCAAGCTGCGCGCCTGGCAGCTTACCGAGTTTAGTCGGCTGGTGTTTCTCGATGCCGATATGCTGGTGCTGAAAAACATGGATGAGCTGTTTGATCAGCCGCTGGCGCCCGGCGAGATTGCCGCCTGCCACGCCTGCCGCTGTAACCCAAATAAGGTGGCGAGTTATCCCGCCAGCTGGCAGCCGGAAAACTGCTTTTACACCTGGCAGGATCGCGCCCTGCCCGCTCCGGCGTCGCTGGATAACTACCTTAACGGCGGCTTCCTGGTGCTGACGCCAGACGACGCGCAATTTGCTGCGCTGGCCAACAGCATTGCGGCCATTGACGATCTTTCCGCTTATGCCTTCTCTGAACAGGATTTGCTGAATGAGGTGTTCGCCGGGCGTTGGCAGCCGCTTTCGTGGGTTTATAACGCATTAAAAACCTTGCCTTATCAGCATGCCGCCAGCTGTAAAGTTGAAGAGATTAAAAACCTGCACTATATCCAGGCGAAGCCCTGGCACCGCGATCTGAACCAGCCAGAAAGCGAGCGCGATAAATATTACGCGCTCGATAAACTCTGGTGGCAGACGATGGCCGACTAACGCTTACGGCGCAGGATCAGACGTTGATCCAGCGCCGTTCTTTCGCTGATACCGCAATCGCTTCCAGCACTTTTGAAACCTGCAACCCTTCGGCAAAATCGGGCCACATCGGATCGTCCGCGGCCACGCCGTTGATCAAATCACGGATCTCCACGGTTTTCTGATCGTTAAAGCCGATGCCGTGACCCGCTGAAACGCAGAAATTGGCATAATCCGGGTGCGCCGGGCCGGTAAGAATAGTTTTAAAACCCTGCCGCCCCGCCTCGTCGTCATGCAGATAAAGCGCCAGCTCCGCCATTCTTTCCTGGGTGTAACGCAGCGTGCCTTTGGTGCCGGTCACCACATAGGTTAAGCCCATTTTGCTGCCGCAGGCGATACGCGACGTTTCGATGACGCCATGCGCACCGTTGCTGAAACGCAGCAGCGCGCTGGCTTGATCTTCATTTTCCACCGGCAACAGGCGATCCAGCGCCTGCGGATCGGGCCGCTCGGTGATCACCGTCTGCATGTCGCCGCTGACCTCAGTAATGCCGCCCACCAGATAGTGCGCCATATTGACGATATGGGCAGCCAGATCGCCCAGCGCGCCCAACCCGGCCAGCGCCTGCTGGCAATGCCAGTCGCGTGGCGTGGCTGGATTAGCCAGATAATCCTCGTTGTGCGTGCCGTAAAAATGCACCACCTTGCCAATCTCACCGCGGGCGATAATCTCTTTCGCCAGCTGGCTGGTGGGGTTTTTCATGTAGTTAAAGCCCACCAGCGTTTTCACGCCTGCCTGCTGCGCGGCACGGGTCATCGCTTCGGCATCGGCGACGCTCAGGGCTAACGGCTTCTCTGAGTAGACGTGCTTGCCGTGACGAATCGCCTCCAGCGCCATCTCTTTATGCAAAAAGTTAGGCGCGCAGATATCGACCACATCGATCTGCGGATCGCTGACTAGCTCGCGCCAGTCGCCGGTGGCTCGGGTAAAACCAAACGCCTGGGCTTTCTCCTGCGCCAGCTGCGGATTCACCTCCGCCAGCATTTCACGCACGATTTCGCCCTTTAGCGCAAAGACCGTTGCCGCCTGTGCGTAGGCGATCGCGTGACAGCGACCGATGTAGCCACTGCCAATCATGCCGATGCGGACCTTTTTCATGCTGCGCTCCTGATAAATGAGTAATCAGATGAAATCTATATTTCATTTATCGCAGCGACAATGATAAAATGAAATAATTGTGATCACCGTGCGGTCACGCATCACGCCTGCCGCTACAGCAGATCTTCCCATGCCAGGATCAGCGCGGCGGGCAGCGGATCGGCACGCAGCGCCGGAGCGGGTTGCCAGCTATCCCAGTGGCGAAAGGCGGAGAAATCGAGTCCGGTCAGGCTCTCCAGACCGGCAACGGTAATACGGAACTCATCGACATCCGGCGCGCTCTCTGCCGGCGTGCGCGCCAGCAAGCGCCGCGGCTCATCCATTAATGCCGCCTGCGAGGCGATCAGCGCGGTCGCCTGCGGTTCTCCGTCCGGGCCAATGCGTAGCACAACTTTCCAGAACAGCAGCGGCACGCTCACCTCGCCGTAGGGTCGCGCGTCGCCGTTAAGCACCGGGCCGGTCAGCACGGTAATGCGGTTTTTAGATTTCAATACGCCGAATTCCAGAATATAACGTTCAATCCCCTGCCAGTATTTCAGGCTCTGATTGAAGCGGAAATGCTGCGGCGAACAGTTGGTAAAGTGAAAGGTGTCACGGTTAGCGCGCATCGCCTCTTCTGCCGTGCCCCAGGTCGGATCGCTACGGCGCGTCAGATGGCCGCGGTCGAACCAGCGGCTGAATTCACGGTAAAACGCCTGGCCTGTCTGATAGCGGCTGTCGAGGCGGCTCTCCTCCACCCAGCTGTCCGCCTCGGCAAGCAGCGACGGCTGACCGCTGGCGCGATCGATTGCCACATAACGCGCGCCGTCGATGTTGGTGGCGGTGAAGAACGCCAGTCGACGGCTGGCATGCATTACCAGCGAAAAGTGTTCATAGTTAAGAATGGCATCGCTGCCGCTGCGGCCATCCAGCAAGGGCGCCACCTCTGCCGCCCGCGGTGCCACAATATCCTTCAATGTCACCGTCTGCTCGCCAAGAAAAGCGGGCTGATAGCCGTCGCGGTTGGCGTAATAGCTGTCCGGCGCGCCGACCAGCGGCTGCGCATGCAGATCGCCACGCAGGGCGTTTTGTAACTGCGGCTGCATCGGTGACGGCAACTGCGGCAGCATTTCGCTGAGCCAGGCGATCAGCGCGCTGGCGGCGAGGCCTTCATTAATGCGCTGGCCCTCTGCATCGGGTACGCTGCCGTGATGCACGCCGACCAGCTGCCAGCGATCGTTAAATACCGGCGCACCGGACGAACCGGCTTCGGTGTCAGAGGCGTAATGCAGCCAGGGTTTCGGATTAGCAAGCAGCACATTATTGCGCAGCACCACCTGCTGCGCCCGGCCACCGGGATGCTGAATGATATTGAGGTAGCCGCCCGGCTCCGCCATGCCCGCCACCAGCGGAATTGCCAGCGGCAGATCGCCGCGACCGCCGTCACGAAAAGCACCCAGCGCCACCACCGTACAATCCAGCGCAGCAAGCGGGCTGGTCAGCCAGAAGCGTTCGGCGTCAATCTCGCACAGCGTTCCCGGCTGCACCACGCCCTGCTCATCCAGCCAGAAGCCAAAGGTCAGCGTAATCTTACCCGGCGCCGGGCGCTCCGGCAGCACATGATGATTAGTGACAAACAGCCCGCCGGGAATGAGAAATCCAGTGCCCTTCGGCACGCCATCTTCGCGGATCATCGCCACCGCCCGGGCGCGGGCCACGCCCTGAGTCATAAAGGCGGTGGGCAACAGGTCGTTTTGCCCGCCGGTAATCACCGTTTGCGGTTGCGGCATGGCCTGCGCCACGCGGTGTTGAATCATAGCCTGCAGTTGCTGGTTCATGGTTTCTCTCCGGCGCGGTCAAAGGGCGCTTTCTAACCATAGTCGCTAAAGATGACGCTGGCATGGCAAGGGTAAAACGCGCAGATTGCCGTTTTATTCAGCAATCAGTAAAATTTATGAAATCAGCCTTTGACAAGGCGTAACCTGCCCGATAATATGCGCCCCGTTCACACGATTCCTCTGTAGTTCAGTCGGTAGAACGGCGGACTGTTAATCCGTATGTCACTGGTTCGAGTCCAGTCAGAGGAGCCAAATTTAGAGAAGCCCGCTCAGGGAAACCCGAGCGGGCTTTTTGTATTGGTCGATCGCGGCTGGCATCGGGCCGGGTAATCTGCCAGGTTATGCCTTTCTGCTGACAATAACGGAGGGAGAAGGATGCGTATTCTGGTGGTCGGTGCTGGCGCAACCGGCGGATATTTTGGTGCCCGACTGGCGCAGGCCGGGCTGGATGTGGCTTTTCTGGTACGGGCGCAGCGCGCGCAACAGCTGAAGCGCGATGGCCTGCAGATCATCAGCCCGCACGGCGATCTGACTCTCAAACCGCAGCTGCTGCAGGCACATGAACTCAGCCAGCCGTTCGATCTGATAATTCTCTCGGTGAAAAGCTTCGCGCTGAACCAGGCAATGGACGATATTGCCCCGGCGGTCGGCGAGCAGACGATGATTATGCCGATTCTCAACGGCATGCAGCATATTGCCACCCTGCGCCAGCGCTTTGGTGAGGCGCGCATTGTGGGCGGCCTGTGCAAAATCATCGCCACGCTGAATGACCAGCAGCAGATTGTGCAGATGACGCCGCTGCATCAGCTGATCTACGGTGAATTCTCCGGCGAGATGACGCCCCGCATTGAGCAGCTTGATCGGCTGCTGCGTCAGGCGAATATCGAGGCACAGCTCAGCGATAACGTGCAGCGCGAACTGTGGGAGAAATGGCTGTTTCTGGCCAGCCTGGGCGCGGTATGTTGCCTGATGCGCGGCGATACCGCGCAGGTCATGGCCGCGCCGCAGGGCGAGCAGCTGATCGGCGCGCTGTTTGCCGAGGTGCTGGCGACGCTGGTCGCCTCCGGCTATGAGGATCGCCCCGCCGTCACCGCGCGCCTGCTGGAAAGCCTGTGTCAGGCTGATAAACCGATGACCTCATCGATGTATCGCGATCTGATGCAGGGCAACGCCATCGAGGCGCAGCAAATTATTGGCGATCTGGTCGAGCGCGCGCAGCGACACAGCGTGCCAACGCCGCTGCTCAGCGCGACATGGACGCAGCTTAACGTCTGGCAACAGCAACGACAGGCATAACGCCACCGCAGATTATTCAGGAGAAGGTCATGGCATCCCGCTCGGTGACGCTCGACGACGTGGCCCGTGCGGCTGGCGTTTCATATCAGACCGTGTCGCGCGTCCTAAACCGCTCGCAGCAGGTGGCACCCGACACCCGGCAGCGGGTGGAAGCGGCAATGCGCCAGCTCAACTACGTGCCCAACCGCGTTGCTCAACAGCTGGCGGGCAAAACCCGGCGCACCATCGGTCTGGCGACCAGCGATCTGGTGCTGCAGGCACCGGCGCAGATCGCTTCGGCCATTCAACATGAAGCCTCGGCGCAGGGTTATCAGCTGGTGATTGCCATGGCCGATGCGCCCGGTGTTGACGCGGCGCGCGCAGCGGTCAACGAACTGCTGGCTCAGCGGGTAGATGGCCTGCTGCTCAACCTGTCGCTGCACACCGCCGACGCCTGTGAGCTGAGCGAACTGCTGGCGACGCTGCCTGCATTGTTTATGGACGTGGCAGCGGATGCGCCGGTGGCCCAGTGCGTCTGTTCGGCAGAATGGGGCGCGCGTCTGGGTGCTGAACATCTGCTGGCGCTCGGTCATCGGCGCATCGCCCTGCTCAACGGCCCCGCTTCTTCTGTTGCGGCAAAACAGCGCTTTGACGTCTGGCAACAGGTGCTGGCGGAACATCAGCTGCAACCGCACAGCGTGCTAGAAGGCGACTGGAGCGCGCGCGCCGGTTATCAGGCGATGCTAACGCTGCTGCCGGATAACCTGCCCGATGCGCTGCTGACCGCTAACGACCAGATGGCGCTCGGTGCTCTGCGCGCATTGCATCAACACGGCGTGCGGGTCCCGGCGGATGTGTCGGTGGTGGGCTACGACGATACGGCGGAAAGCGCCTGGTATCAGCCGCCGTTGACCACCGTACGTCAGGATTTACGGCAGCTTGGTCAACAGAGTGTGTTGCAACTGGTCGCGAATATCGAACAACGCAGCTGGCAGGCGCCGCCGCTGACCACGGAACTGGTGATTCGCGAGACCACCGCCAGAGCGGGTATCGCTGATGAAGAGAAGGAGATTGCCGATGAGCTGGCGAGGCTGGCGCAGAGGCTGCGGGCGCGGAAGCCGCGCCACGAATAGCATTCCCTCATCCTGCAATGAGGATGAGGGACGGTCGATTACTGCGGTTTCGGCTCGCCCATCGCCTTCAGGCGCTTGGAGAGATCACGACGCTCTTTCGACAAATCGGCGTTTCTGATGATGTAATCGTCAACGCGATCTTCGTAATCCACACGCATGCTGGCGATGATTTCCTGAATCGCCTCAACGCTCATGCCAGGTTTGATATATTCGCTCAGGTTATCCAGCAGCAGCACGCGTTTCTGGTTGTCACGAATCTTCTTCTCGTTATCGTGAATTTCGCGCTGCAGCTTGTTCTTGCGGCGGAACATACGTACAAACTCCAGCACGTCCTGAAATGATTGCTTAGCATTTTCCATGATGACACCTTTGATTGGGCCTGCATGAGCAGGCGTAACAAGTTCAGCCTTCAGCTTAGCGGCTCGCCGACACCGATGGCAATTTTCACATTTAAATTCGGACTGGTGCTTATATTAGCGCGAAAATACCTTTCCACACAGTATGTTGTTATTTGCGCAGCGCCAGCCGAATCAGATCGCTTAACCTTTCCAGCTGCTTAGCCAGTTCCAGACTCAGCCAGGCGTAGCCGTGAATCGGCGTTTCCACACCCTCACCAATTTTAGCGGCGTTAATCAGCGTACGCAGTTCGCTGGCGATTTCAGCCAGCTCGTGGCTGTTGCTCGCCACCTTCTCCGGATCGCCGCTGATCAGTACCTCAGCCAGATTGCGCAGCGTTGCCTCGCTCATCTGCTGGGCGCGTCGCAGCGCCGGGGCGTTTAGCAGGATCAGATGGCTTTCGCGTGATGCCCACCAGGCGTTGATTTGCAGCTCAAGCGTACAAACGATGTTGCGGTTCACCGTCTGAATCGCATCCATTACCGAGCGCGGAATACGCGTCTCTTTGCTGGCTGGCTCCAGCAGCGCGCGCAGCTTCACCACGTCGGCTAGCACCCGCTGTAGCGGTTTATTGAGACGCGGCTGCTGTACCACATTGGGGGAAAAACCGGCGTGATAGATTTTTGCCGTTGAGGTGAGCGTTTCTGCCAGGCGGATGCGCCACTGAATGTAGGCTTTCTGCGGCCAGATGCTGGTAAAAAACAGCGCCAGCAGCGAGCCGAGGATCACATCGCCGCCGCGCCACAGTGCGGTAACCATATCGCCTGCCGGTGAACCCACCACTACACCAAGCGTAATGCCGATCAGCAGCGCCATATAAGGCTGCTTACCCAGCGCCAGATAGCCGCTGACAAACATCACTACCGCGCACCAGGCGAGCATCCACGGCAGCGAAATCAGCTCCAGTTTCAACGCCACCAGCCCGGAGAGTGAACCGGCGATGGTACCGCCAATGCGCTGAATCGCGCGCGGGAACACATTTCCCCACGAGGAAACCGGCCCCATCACCACCACCAGCGTGATCAGCGGCCAGGTGCCCTCCGGAATATCGGTCAGGCGCACCAGCAGAAAAGAGAGAATGAAGGCGATGGCGATGCGCACCCCGTGAACGATGCGGTAATGTCGGTAAAGGCGGAATTCAAAGGCCGATATCGGCTTATCGGGACGCAAGGCAGGCTCCATAATAGCGAACAATTTACGCGCTATCTTACGCCTGAGCGCCGGGATTAGCGCGGCTTTATGGTGATATTTCTCTATATTTTACAACGCGGTAACGCGCGGCAACATCAACGTTACAACCTTGTGCTGCCGCGCGCCAGCGTTACAGCTTGAGCTTCAGATAATCTTCGATACGCGTCACAATACCGCCCTGGTTAACCGCGTTCAGCGTGACCAGCGGATAGGTGGCCAGCGTTTTGCCTTTATCCAGCACTTTGATGGTGCCGATCGGCTCATTCGCCTTCAGCGGCGCTTCCAGCAGCGGGCGATCGATCACGTAGGTGGCCTTGACGTCTTTGACTTCGCTGCGCGGCACCGACAGATAATAGTCCTGCTGCGTGCCCACCGCGACCTGATGCGGATTGCCGTACCAGACCTGCTCATCGCCGATCTTTTTCCCGGCATGGAACAGCTGCACGGTATCAAAGGTGTTCTGTCCCCAGGTCAGCAGTTTGCGCGCCTGCTCTTCGCGGCCTTTGCTGCTTTTACCGCCCATGATCACCGCGATCAGGCGATGCTGGCCTTCGACGCTGGAGGCGATGATATTAAAGCCCGCCGAGGCAGTATGACCGGTTTTCAGGCCGTCAACGTGCAGGGTTTTATCCCACAGCAGGCCGTTGCGGTTCTGCTGGGTGATGCCGTTCCAGGTCAGCGATTTCTCACTGTACATCTGATAAAAATCGGGCTCACCAGCGATAATAGCGCGCGACAGTTTTGCCAAATCGCGGGCGGTGGAGAACTGGCCAGGCGCATCCAGCCCGTGCACGGTTTCAAAATGGGTGTTTGCCAGGCCCAGTTTGCTGACGTACTGGTTCATCAGCGTAACGAAATTGGCCTGGCTGCCCGCCACGTAGTCGGCCAGCGCCACACAGGCATCGTTGCCGGAATCGATAATGACGCCGCGGCTCAGATCGCGCACGCTGACCTTCTCGTTGGGCTTGAGAAACATCAGTGACGAGCCTTTGAACTCCGGATTACCGGCAGCCCACGCGTCTTTGCCAACGGTCACCACGTCATCACGCGTGATACGTTTCTGATCGATTGCCCGATCCACCACATAGCCGGTCATCAGTTTGGTCAGGCTGGCCGGATTGCGCCGCTCATCAGGATTGCCCGCAGTGAGGATCTGCCCGGTGGTGGCATCCATCAATACCCAGGAAGCGGCATCGATCGCCGGTGGCGTCAGGGGGAAAGGCATCGTATCGTCATCGGCATATGCCGAAGAAATCAGAGCCACAACAACGGATAACGAAACACTTAGACGCCTTTTCAACACAACTTCCTCATCTAAAAAATAAATCTCCGGCGCACTTTGTACGGCAAAGCGCGGCGTTTTGTCGCGGGCAATTGCAAGAAAATATGAATGATGACGCTGGCGCTAAATTTTGCGCCGCTGCGCCCGCCGCGAGGCGGTTTTTCAGGCCGGGCGATGAACTTAATCGCTGGTTTTATCAGCAATCGTGAGGAAATAAAGGAGATTCATTTCCGGGTGTACACAATGATAATTATTATCATTATCATGCGCATTCGCTTCTAATTGTTTCCAGGTACAGGAAAACCCCCGGTGAATGTAACTAAACATGACAAAAAACGCCCTGCCGCCCTGCTGTTAACCGTGCTGGTCAGCACCAGCACGCTGGCCGCTGACGACACAGAACGCCTTGCCGCCGACGAGGCGATGATCGTGACCGCCGAGCAGGAATTGAAGCAGCAGCCTGGCGCCTCGGTGATCACCGCGGAAGATATCAAAAAGAGCCCGCCGGTAAACGATCTCTCCGATATCATTCGCAAAATGCCCGGCGTCAACCTCACCGGTAACAGCGCCAGCGGCAGCCGCGGCAACAATCGCCAGATCGATATTCGCGGCATGGGACCGGAAAATACCCTGATTCTGATCGATGGCGTGCCGGTCACCTCGCGCAACGCCGTTCGCTACAGCTGGCGCGGCGAGCGTGATACGCGCGGCGACAGCAACTGGGTGCCTGCGGAAATGGTGGAGCGCATCGACGTGCTGCGCGGCCCCGCTGCGGCGCGCTATGGCTCCGGTGCCGCGGGCGGCGTGGTCAATATCATTACCAAACGCCCTACCCGTGACTGGCACGGCTCGCTGTCGCTGTTTACCAACCAGCCGGAAGATGATGCCGAAGGCGACACCCGCCGCGCCAACTTCAATCTCAGCGGCCCGCTGGCCGGCGACGCGCTGACCATGCGCCTTTACGGCAACATCAACAGAACCGATGCCGACGCCTGGGATATCAACAATCAGCAAAACGGCTCTTACGCCGCCGGTCGCGAAGGTGTGCGCAATAAAGATATCAATGCGCTGCTATCGTGGAAAATCACGCCGCTGCAGGTGGTGGATTTTAGCTATGGCTACAGCCGCCAGGGCAATATTTACGCCGGTGATACGCAGTACAGCAACGCTAACGCCAGCCCGAATGGCCTGGTAGAATCACTGTATGGCCATGAGACCAATCGTCTTTATCGTCAGAGCTACGGAGTTGCGCATAACGGCATCTGGGATTGGGGACAGTCAACGCTCAGTTTCAACTATGAAAAAACCAATAATACCCGCCTGACCGAAGGCTCGACCGGCCGCGTTGAGGGCATCATCAACGACAACAGCTTCAACACCAGCCGTCTGGAGAGCTATCGCGTCAATGGCGAAGTTAACGTGCCGTTTGAGCTGTGGGTCGACCATACGCTGACGCTGGGCGCAGAATGGAACCGCGATCGGCTGAACGATCCCGCTTCAATGTCAGCTACTGATGCGGCGGGCGTAACCATCGGCGGGACGTCCGGCGATCCTGCCGGACGCAGCAGCGAAAACAGCGCCGACCTCAGCGGCATCTATCTGGAAGATAATATTGCCGCCACCTCCTCTACCGAACTGATTCCCGGTCTGCGTTTCGACTATCACGATAGCTTTGGCGGTAACTGGAGTCCGAGCCTGAACCTCTCCCAGAGCCTCGGCGATAACTTCACCCTGAAAGCGGGCATTGCGCGCGCCTTCAAGGCACCGAACCTTTATCAGTCCACCGAAGGCTATCTGCTGGCCACGCGCGGCAACGGCTGTCCGTTAACCCTGACCAGCGGCAGCTGTTATCTGCTGGGCAATGACGATCTGGATCCGGAGATCAGCATCAACAAAGAAGTTGGCCTTGAGTTTGCGCATGACGGCTGGATCGCGGGCGTCACCTGGTTCCGCAACGATTATAAAAACAAAATCGTCTCCGGCACCGATCGGGTGGGCAGAGCCTCCAACGGCTACAACATTCTGCGCTGGGAGAATGGCGGCAAGGCGGTAGTGGAAGGTCTGGAAGGCAATCTGAGCGTGCCGGTGATTCGCGATACGCTGGAATGGCGCACTAATGCCACCTGGATGATCACCTCCGAGAGCAAGCAAACCGGCAATCCGCTGTCGATCATCCCGGAATACACCATCAATACGCAGCTCGACTGGCAGGTAACCGACAAGTTCTCCACCAATGTGAACTGGACGATGTATGGCCGCCAGAAGCCGCGCGAGTATGCCGAGATTCGTACCGAAGCGGGCACGCTCTCCAACCGCGAAGTGGCTGCCTATTCGGTGGTTGGTCTGAACCTTAATTACGATCTCACCAAAAATCTGCGTGCCACCACGGGTATCAATAACCTGCTGGATAAGCGCGTCTATCGCGAGAACGAAGGTGCCTCGACCTACAACGAACCGGGACGTGCCTGGTACGCAGGCGTCACCCTGTCGTTTTGATACGCTAACCCTTAACAGCCCGGCACCCGCCGGGTTTTTTTATGATTTTTTACATAATCGGCCAGTGGCGATGCCACAAGGCGCGGCGGCCAGCAAGCAAAACGGCAGCGAGGGTGGCTGGCGGGCAAGCTCTTGCCGGGCGGATATAATCACTGTTCCCATGATTACCGTCTGGAGTTGCAGTCGTCATGAAACAGGTTGATATTTCACTTTCGGATGTCACCCGTTTGGTTTTGGGCAGCCATCCTCCGCTATTTTTACTTGAAGTGGTGATCCGCGCGTTGATCTGTTTTGTCATTATCATCGTCGCACTGCGCCTGCTGGGTCGCCGCGTCGCCTCGCAATATACGCTGATTGAACTCTCTGCGGTGATTACCCTCGCGGGCACCATGGGCGTGCCACTGCTGGACGATAAGCGCGGCCTGTTGCCACCGCTGCTGATCGTAATCGGCCTGCTGGCGATGCAGCATCTGATGGGCCATATCAGCCTGCACTATCGTTCTGTGGATCGGCTGCTGGTCGGGCCGGAACGCATCGCGCTGGAGGATGGCCGCCTACAGCTTGATACGCTGCGCGGCACCGTGCTCTCTCGCGAAAAAATGTTCTCTTTGCTGCGTTGTCGTGGCGTGCAGCAGCTTGGTCAGCTCAGCCGCGTCTATCTTGAGCCTTCTGGCGCGCTGACGTTGATCTGGAGCGACACACCGCAGCCGGGCCTGCCGATTGTGCCGCACGATGATAAAGCCTTGCTGGCCGCCATGCAGGATGACGGGCATCTGGCCTGTGCATCCTGTGGTCATGTCATTGAACAGCAACCGGCTCCAAACTGCGCCTGCACCCGCTGCCATGCGCAACACTGGCTGCCAGCCTGCGTCTCGGTGGAGGATTAATCATGGAGAGGCTGAACAGATGGCTGATGGGCGAAGCGCCGTGGAGCTTTGCCGCTGAAGTCATGCTGCGCTTTGTGGTCATCTATCTGGTGCTGCTGCTGGTTTTGCGTCTGATGGGCCGCCGCTTTGCCGGACAGCTGAGCATCATCGATTTGGCGATCATGGTGATGCTCGGCGCGGCAATTGGTGCGCCGCTGCAGACGCCTGATAAAGGCATTCTGACCACCCTGCTGTTGCTGATCACGCTGCTGGGCTGTTTTCGCCTGCTGTCGCTGTGCTCATTTTATTATCGCCGGGTAGAGACCCTGACCCAGGGCGATGCCACGCCGCTGGTTATGGACGGACGGCTGGCGCTGGAGCACTTGCAGCACGCCGAGCTATCACGCCATCGGGCGTTTTCCGAACTGCGCGCAATGGGGGTTCAGCACCTCGGCGAAGTGCGCCGTGCCTGGCTGGAACCCTCTGGCCAGGTTAGCCTGTTGCTGTATCGGCAACCCCGCGCGGGATTATGGCTACTGCCGGAACAGAGCAAAACGTTTACCCAACGTATCGCGGTGGACTACTGCTTTGCCTGCGGACACTGCGGCTATGTGGTCAATGCGCAATGCCCGCCGGAAGATCATTGCGAACATTGCGGCAGGCAACAATGGCAGCCTGCGGTAAAACGGCTCGGCATCGACAAGATTTATGGTGCGCATGAAGAAGATCAGCGCAGGGAAGCGGGTTGAAGGGTGTGGTTTGATTATTAGGGTGCTGGCGGAAGGCTGCAGGCAAGGAATAATGGTTCGCCCCGGCTGGATAAGGCCTCAGGTAAGGTGTCGAAAAAAAACGCGGCCAGAATGCGCGGCGGGTTCCGCCAATGTTCCGTTTGATAACAAGGATGCCAATTCCTGGGTATAATAAGCGCTTATTACCTCAATCCAGCCCTCTGAACCGGATACCATTTTGTCAAAAACAGCCCAACAGCCTACCTTCCTTTTCCACGATTATGCGCATATCAACATAAATGTATGATTTAAATAGCTATTAAAACCCATGCTTTTCTTTTGGTACGCATTACTGTACGCAAAGGATTTTTCTTACCTCTGCTTTGAACGCACTCATCTTTCAAAACGGCAGGCCAAACTGGTCATCATCGAATACTTCCAGTTGCGGCTCAATGCTCTCCAGCACCAGCAGATAGTCGATCCCCTGCGCCAGTGATGTCGGCTGCCCGAACTCAAGCCAGAAGTAAAAGGCATACGTCCGGCCAAACCAGTAGCGCGTCGGCGGTGTGGTCTCGCAAGATTATTTACGAAAGGCTGGCACATCTTTGCCATCCCATTAACAGGTGGTAAGATTTATCCGTAAATAACTCAAGAAGATAATATGTATAAACTATTCGTAAGATATGCATCCGTAGGGGTGATGAACACCGCTGTGCATTGGGCCGTTTTCTTTGCCGTGCATGCTGCCGGAGTTAACCAGGCATTCTCAAATATGTCTGCATTTTTCATTGCGGTAACGTTCTCCTTTTTCGCCAACGCAAAATTCACTTTCAAAGGCACGGCCACGACAGGTCGCTATCTTATATATCTGGGTTTCATGGGGGCTATGGCTGCTTCGGTAGGACAGATGAGTGACAGCCTTCACATGCCTTCTATCGTCACGCTTATCACTTTCTCAGTAGTAAGCCTTGTCATGGGCTTCTTCTATTCAAAATATATTGTTTTCAGGGAGGAAAAATGAAGATATCTCTCGTCGTTCCGGTCTTCAATGAAGAGGAAACGATACCCATTTTCTACCAGGCAGTGCGCAGGGAATTAACCAGGCATGAGGTTGAAATCGTTTTTATCAATGATGGAAGCAAGGACGGAACCGAGGGGATAATTAATGCCCTGTCCGTTTCCGATGCGCTTGTTAAGGCAATCTCATTCACTCGTAACTTTGGCAAAGAGCCGGCTCTTTTCGCTGGCCTAGAACATGCCACTGGCGATGCAGTTATTCCGATTGATGTCGACCTGCAGGACCCTATATCTGTTATTCCGCAACTCATTGAGAGGTGGCAAGCGGGCGCTGATGTAGTACTGGCAAAGCGTACCGACCGCAGCACAGATGGCCATATGAAACGTAAAACAGCTGAGTGGTTCTACCGCCTGCATAATAAAATAAGCAGCCCTACCATTGAAGAGAATGTCGGCGACTTCCGGTTAATGTCACGCAATACAGCGGACCACATTAAAGCGATGTCAGAGCGTAACCTTTTCATGAAAGGCATACTGAGCTGGGTGGGAGGAAATGTTGAGGTTGTGGAATACAGCCGCGCTGAGCGCGTTGCAGGCGAAAGTAAATTCAATGGCTGGAAGCTGTGGAATCTTGCGTTGGAGGGAATCACATCTTTCTCTACTTTCCCCCTCCGTATGTGGACTTACATTGGGCTGTTCGTTGCTGGCTTGTCTTTTCTGTACGGGGCCTTCATGGTGATAGATACTCTGATATTCGGTAATCCTGTAAATGGTTATCCTTCAATAATAGTTTCTATCTTGTTTCTCGGTGGTGTTCAGCTTATCGGGATAGGGGTGCTGGGCGAATACATTGGCAGAATTTACATCGAAACAAAAGAACGCCCTAGATATATCGTTAAGGAAGGTATAAATCATGAAAATAAGTAGGCACTCAGCCATATTTTACCTGGTGGCTTTAGCTATATTTTCGTTAATGATATCTTTCTATTTCAGGATTGCGCAACGGATCGAAATCAACTCAGATATGGCTTCAGGCATGGTCGAGGCTCTGGATATGTCGAAAGGAAACATCCTTCTTTCAGGCTGGAGTCTTTCAACAGTATCATTCTATTTTACAGAAATAGTATGGTATGTAACTGCAATTTTAGTTAGTGGTTATTCATATAATATTACTTATTTCATGCCCGCTGTTATTCTGGCGATTTTGTGCGCATTGATGATACTTTCATCTGAGAATAAAAAAGTTGCGGCTGTATTTACCCTTTTCATGCTGGGTGCGCCAACATTCTTTATGGCCAGGAACGTATTAACACCATTTATTCATGTGGGGACATATGTCTTCTGCCTGGCTGCGTACTGCTTAGCCAGTCGGTATGTGAGCAACGGGAGCAAAGCCGTCCTGGCCGGGATGTTTTGCATACTGGCACTGGCCTACTTTAGTGACACTATTGCTCTGTACATCTCTCTCGTTCCGACGCTGGCAGTAGTTGTGGTATCAATCCTTCGCTCACAACACGATAAGCGCTGGTCTGTTGTCCTCGCCGTAAGCGTTCTCTCGGTTGCTACTGCGATGCTGATCAATGCACTTTTCCTGCGTTACGGCTTTGTAGTGCCGGGAGTACAACCAACCAAATTTGCAACGCTTGAAGGCATTGGAAAGAATATCAGTGATTTATTCCTCGGCGTAATGACTTTATTTGATGCAGATTTTTATGGTCGCGACCCACGAGAAAAAGATACAGTAATTAGATGCTTGTCTTTTTTTATTATTGCTGCATTCATTTTCATAGTAGCTTTGCGCGCGTTTAAAATTAAAGACAATAAAGACGTATTCCTTCTGGTCGCAACGCTTATTATGCCAGTGGCTTATATATTAAGTGACGTTTCTGTTGGTGTTTCATCAATTCGTTACATTCTCCCATTCTTTATTTACGGCACTATATTAATCAGCCGCATTAACACACCGCTGTTGAATAACGCTCGTGTTTTCCTCCTACTTGCTATTCTTGCGCTTATCCCTTCTGTTCATCATATAAAAGAAACCATTCACCGCCCGAAGGCATCGAATGGACTGAAGGAACTTTCTCAGGTTCTTTATGATAAAGGGCTTAAGCACGGCTATGCTGAGTTCTGGTTTGCATCGGCTACATCCGTTTATGGGCAGGTACAGGTTGCTCCGATCAATTATGATGCCGAACATGTCATCAGAAGAGATTGGCTAAGTAAGGAATCCTGGTACGGTGATAATAACCGGTTCATCATCATTCACGATGACATGCTGAAGCATGCGGCTATAAAAGCATATGGCCAGCCTGACGATGTTATAAAGCACAACAGTTTAACTGTATTTGTCTGGAATAAAAAGCTAACCACCTCAAATCCTTAGATAATAAACAGGGGCGGGCAAACCGCTCCTGCTTTCACCAACTTCCCAGCCTGAATCCTCTGCCTCATTAAAGAGTGCAGTGATCCGCACCTTTCCTGATGCTGGTCCGCCTACCAGAAAAATAGAACCGCCATCCATTTTCAGTGTTGCTGTTGATGCGCCTACAGCCTCACCGCTACTGCCTTTTGTAACCACTGTTAGCAGCGCTACACGCTTCTGTGCGTTAAAAACGTTATGCGGAAACGAGGCACTGCAAGATGGATCGGTTGACACTTACGCCCGAAAGATTAATCGCGCCTTCACGAAGCTTTCTAAGGGTTGCAGCTTAACACCTAGCCAGAGTAACCAGCGTTCCCTCTCTTCGGGCCAAGCATGAGAGTGGCGCTCTGTGTTTACCAGATGTCGCCCTGTATCAGGCCGGACACCGCAACATTCGCAAAGATGCAACTCATATTAAAAATAACCCACGATTTTGGCCTTTAAGTAGCCTTTGAATAAGACGTATACTCAGCATGATTACACCGTTAGATAATCAGCTTTATTGCAAGAGAAAGCACTAATAAAGACGATTTATGAAGCCTATTCGATGATTTAAAGCTGTTAATTCTTAGTAGAATTTAACGTTCTAATATCACAATAGGGCATGGAATCATGAAAAACAGAAGCATAGGGATTTCAGTAGTATCGGGTTCAATCATCTTAGGAATAGCCGTGTTTTTTTCAGCAATGGTGAATAGTGGTCTTATTTTACAAAAAGAAAAGATACAGGCTAAATAAAGCATTTTGACCACTACCGTGGGTCATGTGAACTTAGGAAAAGTCTATAGTGAAAGTAGAGGTATGAACATCACTCTACGGAATGCAGAAGAAAAAACACCGGCAGCAATAAACTTGATAGACGTTGACCCTAACAACTTTTCAAAAGAACTTCATGCAGCTCTGGGGAAAATTGCTAAGGATGTCAATGACAGCCGGGGGCTCACTGGTGACGAAGCAATAACACCCGAACATTTATCAAGTAAAGTTTCTTTTAAGTTAAATATAAAAACTTACTTGAATTACAGATCTGAATATATACCAATGTATACACTCATGATCAAGGATGAAGATATAATCATTGACAAGAATCAAAACTTTGAGAGCAAAATAATAGCTGAAGCACAAAGAATTGCAAAAGATAGTTCAATCCAGTTCTTAGTAAGCAGTTTTATTAAAACTTAAAAGTAAACACTTATAATTTAATAGATAGTTTATTAATTTAAATCAAGGCCGGATTAACATCCGGATTTTTTATTGTTTAAAAAAGGAGAATCAGATGGGGGAAATCATAGATTTAGCATTGCTTGACGTGCAGCCTGAACAGGTGCCAACTTTGTATGTAGAGAACGGCCTAGAAAAATTTCTCGACCAGATTCGCCTGCAGGTAAACGAAGTGCCGGATTTGAGCACTGCTAAAGGTCGTGCTCGAGTTGCTTCTCTGGCAGCGCAGGTTTCCCGCAGCAAGACGGCTGTTGAAAAACCGGGCCGCGAGTTCCTGAAACGTCTGAAGGAACAGCCAAAGATTTTCGAGACCGAGTTGCGCCGGTTCATTATTAAGTGCGATTCGCTGCGTGATGAAGTCCGCCGCCCTCTTACGGAATGGGAACAGGAACGGATTGCCGCCGAGCAAGCTGCTGAAGCAGAGCGCCAGCGCATCGAAGCCGACAGGCCGCCGCAGCGGAAGCGCTCAAAAAACAGGTTGAAACTGACCATGAATTAGCTCTGTTGCTCAACGATAAGTTTGACCGTGAGGCAGCAGAGGTCAAAGCAGAAGCAGAGCGCCAGCACATTGCGCGTGAAGAAGAGCTGAAGCGTCAGGCGGCAGAGCAAGCCCGTCGTGAAGTGGAAGAAACCGCACAGCGTGAGCGCGAGGCCGCGGCTCAACGTGAAGCCGCTCTCAAGGCTCAGGCAGAACAGGCAGAGCGCGATCGCATTGCAGCGCTGGAGCGTGCAGAACGCGAAGCAAAGGAAGCAGCCGAGAAGGCGGAGCGCCAGCTTATCGAAGCGAAGCAACGCGCCGAGCTTGAGAAGCAGGAAGCTATCGAAGCTGAGCGCCGGCAGGCAGCCGAAGCAGAAGCGGCACGCCTGGCTGAAAAAAAGCGCATCGCCGATGAAGCGGCTGCGCGCGCAGCCAACGAGGCGCATCGTAAAAAAATTGGGACAGCAGTCGTTAGTGCTCTTATGGAATGCGCAGGGCTTAATCGCGTTCAGGCTATCGACGTCCTTATGCAGATTAAAGACGGAAATATCCCTCACACCTCAATCACCTACTGATTTAACCAGTTATCAACACCAAGGAATCACCCATGCAGACTTACGCCGTCGCTGGGGCTACCCACATGGATGGATTCAGCTTTAACATGTCACAACTCGACCGAATCATCCGCCGCCTCTGCACTGGCTTGCGCGCCCTTCTCAACTTACTGGAGAGCCAGCCATGAAGATTAGCTATCTCAAACGAGCGTAACCGCGACCGAATCTGGCTTGTTGCCTACGCCTCGGGCAAGCATGGCATAGCCTGGTGCAGAGCGAGAAAGGGAGAGCATCGGCACAATCTGGAGGACTAGCCGGGCTGGCAACATTTGCAGAATGGCGGAGAGGAAGTCCTTAGCCTGAATGCCGACCCAGATTACGTCGAGTGGCTGCAACTGCATTCAGCATCCTGACTAAATCATTATGAACACCATTTCCTTTCCTGCCTCCCCCCGGCTGAGTTCTGGTTATGGCTTGGACTCGACCTTTTAATTATCACTGTATTCAGCGGCGGCAGACCGCCAGAGGAGTAACTATGTCTTCAGTAAAACTTATTCAGGAAGAGGAAGTGATGAAAAAGTTGCACGTCACTTCACGCACAACTATGTGGAAATATTGCCAGATGCATAATTTCCCGAAGCCTGTCAGAACGCGCCCCAAGCCGTATCTTGAAAGCGCGGTTGATGACTGGATAATTAATGGCGGAACTAATCAGAAAGCTTCCTGATATGCCAGAACAGCTTATCTGCATGAAGCTCATACGCCGTGCGCTGATCTTCAATCCAATCATGTTTTTTGTAGACGGCCATCACCCCGCCCAACTCATGTCCAAGCATTTTCTCCGTAACATGCGGCTGGACGCCATCCTCGGAAAGGCGCGTTACCAATGTTCTTCTGAAATCATGTGCGCGCCAGTAGCCGATATCCATTCCCTCCCGAATCCGAAGCATGTAGCGATTCGCCGCGGATATGGTTATCGGCTGTTTTATGTCTGCCCCTGGAAACAAAATCTGATCGTAAGTTTCCATCGCGCGCTCAAGTAGCGGTTTGATCTGCTCAAAGATGGGCCGACGAATCACAGTATTCATCTTGCTGTGCTCTTTGGGCACGGTCCAGACTCCCTCCTCAAGATCAAACTCCTTCCTTTCCGCCAGGCGCAATTCAGATACCCTCGATCCCCACAAAATCAGCATTTGATGCAGAAGTTTATTAGAGGTGGCAGCCGTGCTTCTTTCTATTCCAACCCAAATTCTGGCGAGCTCGCTGTACGTTAAAACCCTGCTTCCCGTCTCTGACCTGACACCAACATCACGCGGACTTATACGCATAATTGCGCAGCTATCGATAACTTGACGCCTGATGCACCAGTTTAAGGCTGTCCTCGCTTGAGATAGCAGCTGGCGCGCCCGGCGTGGGTTCTCCTTTTCCTGCCGGGAGAAGAAATCAACCCACTGCTTGACGGATATTTCGCTGATTGGCCTGCCGGGGAAGGCATCTGAAAGATGCTTGATCACGGTGGATGTGTACAGAGCCTGCGTCTTGGGTCTCAGTGGAACATCAACATACTGCTCTTTCCAGTATTTGAGACAATCGCCGACGGTCATCGTGTCATCACCCGTCATCTTCTCAAGGTGTGTCCTCGGATCTTTACCGGCGCTATAAAGCTGGCCGTAGCTCCTCAGCGAGGTTCCTTGCATCTTTCAGGCTGAGCGATGGGTATCGGCCCAACCCAAGCCTGTGAGGTTTTCCGCCCCACCGGTAACGATACTGAAACGTGATAACGCCTTTGGGAGAGTTACGCGCGCTCAGGCCATCCGCATCCGAAACTTCTGGAGAGCCTGAATATGGTTTACCATGTAGAGAAGGAAGTTTAGTGTCGCTTAAAAGCATAATTATTTTTTGTACGCAGTAAAAATCGGCTTTTTTCCAACTGCTTACATAATGTTGTATGGACTATAGCGAACATCAAAGAACACATGAGAGCGCAGGCGGGCATTCAAATCGAAATTGTCACTGCGCTTTCAATACGTTAGCAAACAGATGTGAACGGATAAAAAATTTGGCAAACCAAAACGTACAACCTACCTTCCTTTTCCACGATTATGAGACCTTCGGCAAGAGCCCGTCGCTGGATCGGCCGGCGCAGTTTGCCGGTATCCGTACCGATATGGATTTCAATATCATCGGTGAGCCGGAGGTGTTTTATTGCCAGCCCGCGGATGATTATCTGCCGCAGCCGGAGGCGGTGATGATCACCGGCATTACGCCACAGCTGGCGAAGGCGCGCGGCATCAGTGAAGTGGAGTTTGCGGCGCGGATTCATGCGCTGTTTACGGTGCCGGGCACCTGCGTGGTGGGCTACAACAACGTGCGTTTTGATGATGAAGTGACGCGCAATATCTTTTATCGCAACTTCTACGATCCTTACGCCTGGAGCTGGCAAAACGGTAATTCGCGCTGGGATCTGCTCGACGTGATGCGCGCCTGCTATGCGCTGCGCCCCGATGGCATTAACTGGCCGGAAAATGAAGAAGGCTTTCCCAGCTTCCGCCTTGAGCTGCTGACCAAAGCCAACGGCGTGGCGCATGAAAATGCGCACGATGCGATGTCAGATGTGTACGCCACTATCGCCATGGCCAGGCTGGTAAAAGAGAAGCAGCCCAAACTATTCGACTTCCTGTTTAGCCATCGCAACAAGCAGAAACTCAATACGCTGATTGATATCCCGCAGATGAAACCGCTGCTGCATATTTCCGGCATGTTTGGCGCCTGGCGCGGCAATACCAGTTGGATCGCGCCGCTGGCCTGGCATCCGGAAAATCGTAACGCGCTGATTGTTTGCGATCTGGCTGGCGATATTACGCCCTTGCTGACGCTGGATGCCGACGCCCTGCGCGAGCGGCTTTATACTCGCGCCGATGCGCTGAACGGTGAAGCGGCGGTGCCGATCAAGCTGGTGCACATCAATAAATGCCCGGTGCTGGCGCCCGCCAATACGCTGCGGCCGGAAGATGCGCAACGGTTGGACATCGATCGCCAGCACTGCCTGAATAATCTGGCAACGCTGCGCCAGCAAAGCGACATCCGTGAAAAAGTGGTGGCGCTGTTTGCTGAAGCTGAACCGTTTACCCCGTCCGAGGATGTTGACGCGCAGATCTATAACGGCTTTTTCAGTGATGCCGATAAAGCCGCCATGACCATTTTGCAGCAGACTGAGGCGAAGAATCTGCCAGCGCTGGATCTGACGTTCAACGATGCGCGCATTGAGAAATTGCTGTTTCGCTACCGGGCGCGCAACTTTCCCGGCACGCTGGATGATGCTGAACAGCAGCGCTGGTTGCAGCATCGTCGGGAAGTGTTGAATCCGGAGCGGGTGCAGAGTTTCCTGCTGGAGCTTGAGTCGCTGGCCAGCCTGCATGAGGCGGACAGCGATAAGATAGCGCAGCTGAAAGCGCTGTATGAGTACGCGCGCGAACTGGTTTCGTAACGAATAATCCCCTCGGCTGAGGGGATTATTTTGCCTTATACCATCGCCCAGACCAACCAGGTCAGGGCAAAACCGCAGACGCCCATCATCGTGGTGAGCACCGTCCAGGTGCGCAGGCCATCGGCGACCGACAGGCCAAGATAGCGCGTGACCACCCAAAATCCGGCGTCATTAACGTGCGATAATCCGAGGCCGCCGAAGCAGGCCGCCAGCGTAATCAACACCCGTTGCATCTCACTGACGCCGGTTAGCGCCTGTGCCAGCAGGCCGCTGGTGGTGAGAATGGCGACCGTGGCCGACCCCTGGGAGGCGCGCAGCGCCAGCGACAGGATAAACGCCGCGGGCATCAGGGGCAGATGCAGCGCCTCCAGCGTCAGGGCCAGCGCGTTACCGACGCCCGACTCCACCAGCACTTTGCCGAAAGCGCCGCCCGCGCCCGCCACCAGAATCACACTGGCAGAACCAGGAATAGCGTGGGCAGTAAGCTGCTCCAGCTTGTCTTTGCTCCAGCCGCGGCGCAGCCCCAACAGCCAGGCGGCCAGCGCCAGCGCAATCAGCAGCGCAATCGGCGGTGTGCCGATCACCGTCATCACTTTGCGCAGCATGCTGGCTTCATCCAGCAGCGTGTGCGACAGCGTGCCCAGCACGATCAATACAATCGGCACCACGATCAGTCCGCTAATGGTCAGCGCACCCGGCGGTGCAGGCTCATGTTTTTTCGGTGCGCCTTCTGGCTTCGCCATCTGCAATTGCTCAAGGACCTCAACGCTAAGCTGAAAATGGCGGCGGTTCATCAGCTTCGCCACGTAATAACCGACAATGCCCACCGGAATCGAAATCACGATGCCAAGCATCATCAGCCAGCCCATATCGGTATGCAGAATACCCGCCGCCGCTGCTGCGCCCGGATGGGTTGGCAAGGCGACATGCACCGTTAACATTACGCCCGCCATCGGCAAACCAAACTTCAGCGGCGAGACGCGCGCCACCTTGGTAAAGCCATAAATCAGCGGAATCACGATGATAAAGCCGACCTCGAAAAACACCGGAATCCCAAGGATAAACGCCGCCATGGTCAGCGCGGCCACCGTGCGCTTGATACCCAGCGATTTGCTGAAGCGCTGCGCCAGCGACTCAGCGCCGCCGGAGGCTTCGATCACCGCGCCGAGCATGGCGCCCAGCACGATGATAATGGTGATATGCCCGAGCAATCCGCCCATGCCGCTGGTGATCGTTTCCATGATTTTTTCAGCGGGAATGCCGGTGGCGATCGCCACAAACAGGCTCACTATCAGCAAGGCAACAAAAGGATGAACTTTGGCTTTAATAACCAGCAGCAGCAAAATGACAATGCTGGCGGTCGCAATGGCTAACAGCAACGCGGTCGACATGGTAAACCTCAGGAAAAGTTTTGTTATCAGCAGACAGGAACGGGGCAGCAGTTGCCTGCCGCCCTGGCGTTAACGGCGCGTTGCCCACGGCTGAAACCAGCCCAGGCCGTCCAGCGTGTTGCCGCGGGGAAAGTATTCACAGCCGATCCAGCCGCGGTATCCCACCTCATCAAGCAACGCAAACAGCCACGGATAGTTAATCTCGCCGCTGTCCGGTTCATGCCGATCGGGCGCAGAAGCGATCTGCACGTGGCGATAGCAGCCAGCAAAGTGGCGAATCAGGTGACTGAGGTTGCCGTCAACCAACTGCGCATGGAACAGATCCAGCTGGGTATAGACGCCAGGCCGATCGATGCGCTTTACCATCTCCAGCGTCTGATACTGGCTGGCATAGAGATAGTTGGGTTTGGTCAGCGGGTTCAGCGCCTCAATCAGCAGATCGATGTTGTACGGTGCAAAGCGCTCGGCGGCGTAGCGCATATTGCTGATGAACGTCTGGCAAAAGGCTTCACGATCGGCACCCTCTGGCAGCGTGGCCGCCATGATGTGTACCTGCGGACAATGGAGTGCACGCGCATATTCCAGCGCGCGATCGATATCCGCTCGCGCCTCCGCTTCGCGTCCCGGAATGGCAGATACGCCCCACTCGCCCGCCGCGACGTTGCCTGGTGCGGTATTAAACAGCACCAGCTGCAGCTGATTCTCGTTCAGCAACTGCTTCAGCTGCGCCGCCGGATATTCATAGGGGAACAGAAATTCCACCGCCTCGAAGCCCGCAGCGGCAGCCGCAGCAAAGCGTTCGATAAAAGGCAGTTCGGTGAACTGTGTCGACAGGTTAGCCGCAAACTTTGGCATGATTAGCTCCTTAATTCCGCGACT
The DNA here is from genome assembly GCF_001517405.1 of Duffyella gerundensis. Lineage (NCBI taxonomy): Bacteria > Pseudomonadati > Pseudomonadota > Gammaproteobacteria > Enterobacterales > Erwiniaceae > Duffyella > Duffyella gerundensis. Next base: position 2,464,921 of record NZ_LN907827.1, read on the forward strand.
TCGCCGTCGGTGAGATAACGCACAGGCCGATCGCCAAGGGTGAAGATCAGGCGCGCCGTCTCCTCCAGCTCCTCGGTATTATCTGCCGCCTCACGTAACGAACCGCCGACCACCACCGAGCCGTGATTCGCCAGCAGGAAACCCCGATAGCGCGGCGCCAGCACGGCGAGATCTTCCGCCAGCCGCACGTCACCTGGCCGATAATAGGGCACCACCGGCACATCGCCGACGCGCATCACCACATAGGGCGTGAAAGGTTTAATGCAGTTGTTGGTATCAAGATCCTGCAGGCAAGAGAGCGCGGTAAGGTAATGGCTGTGCAGATGCACCACCGCTTTGCAGGTAGGATTATTCAGATAGAGCGCGCGATGAAAGGCGATCTCTTTGGATGGCTTATCGCCCGCCAGCCACTCGCCCTGCAGCGTCACGGTAGACAGGTTTTCTGCCTGCAGCTCGCCGAGGCAGGAGCCGGTTGGCGTGGCCAGCAAACGGCCATCCTCCAGTAATACCGAGAGGTTGCCCGCCGAGCCGGTGGCGTAGCCACGCTGGAACAGCGACGCGCCAAGCTGCACCATCTCCTGTCGTGCCTGTTGTTCAGTCATAGTGGAAACTCCGTTTGTGCCCGCGCAAAGAATTGCTCATCGCCAAAATTGCCCGATTTCAGTGCCAGCGACAGCGGCTGATCGATATCGCGTACCCAGGGCACGCCCGGCGAAATGGTGGGGCCGATATGAAAGCCGGTCACGCCCAGACTTTGCGCCACCACACCGGAGGTTTCGCCACCGGCGACAATGAAGCGCTGCCAGCCACGGCTTTTGAGTTCGCGCGCCACGGCGGCAAACAGCTGCTCCACCGCTTCGCTGCTGCGTGCGGCGCCGTAGCGCTGCTGAATGGTTTGTAGCTGCTGCGCGTCGGCGGTGGCGTAGAGCAGCGGCGCCAGCGGCTGATGCGTGTTGGCCTCAACCCAGTCACAAAGCAGTTGAGCATAGCTTTCGACCTGTTGCAGGCACGCTTCCACGTCCACTTCCCGCGCCGGTGCCTGTTGGCGATAGGCACTGACCTGGCGATTGGTCATCTGCGAACAGGAACCGGAGATCACCACCGCCCGATCGCCACGCGGTCTGCCCGCCTGCTCTGCCTGAAGATTCACCGTGCTGTTATTGGCCCACTGCCGCGCCAGGCCAATCGCCAGGCCAGAACCGCCGGTCACCAGCCGCATCTCGCGCAACGCTTCGCCCTGCACCAGCAGATGCTGTTCGTGTAACGCATCCAGCACCACGTAACGAACCTGCTGCTGCGCCAGCGCCGTGAGCTGCTCACGCACCGCCCCGGCGCCGCGATCCAGCGTGGTGGCGCCGATCACCGCCGCCTTGCCGTGCGCCTGCTGTTCCATCAGTCGCGGCAGATAGCTGTCAGTCATCGGCGTGACCGGATGATGGCGCATGCCGGAGTCAGAGAGCAGCTGGTCATTCACAAACAGGTAGCCCTGATAGACCGTGCGGCCGTTAACCGGCAACGCCGGAGAGATCACCGTTAAAGTTTCATCCAGCGCCGCCAGCAGCGCATCGGTCACCGGGCCGATGTTGCCCGTGGCGGTGCTGTCAAAGGTGGAGCAATACTTAAAGTAAAAGCGATCGCAGCCCTGCTGTTGCAGCCAGCTCAGCGCCGCCAGCGACTGGCTAATCGCCTGCGCCGGCGAGCAGGAACGTGATTTCAGGCTGACAACAATCGCCTGTGCATTCACCTTTTCATCGCCCTGCGGCACGCCGTTAAACTGAATGGTGGCGAGGCCGTTCTGCACCAGAAAGCTGGCGATGTCGGTGGCGCCGGTAAAATCATCGGCGATAACGCCTAAACGGCTCATGCCTCCCCCTTTGCCTGCGGCAGCGTGATGCCACTAAAAATCTTGATCACCGCGCTGTCATCTTCCCGACCATATCCGGCGTTGCTCGCTTCGGTAAACATATTGAGCGCGGTCGAGGCCAGCGGCAGAGGGAAATGCAGCGACTTGGCGGTTTCTGCTACCAGGTTAAGATCTTTCACAAAGATATCGACCGCGGATTTCGGACTGTAGTCGCCGTCCACCACGTGCTGCATGCGGTTTTCAAACATCCACGAATTACCGGCGGCATTGGTCACCACGTCATACATGGTTGCCAGCGGAATGCCCGCCCGGGCCGCCAGCGCCATCGCCTCGGCGCCTACCGCGATATGCACACCCGCCAACAGCTGATGAATAATTTTGACCGTTGAACCGAGACCGATCTCAGTGCCGACGCGATAGACTTTGGCGGCGATGGCATCCAGCACCGGCTGCAGGCGGGCAAAGGCGTCGTCGCTGCCGGAAGCCATTACCGTCATGTCGCCGGTAGCCGCTTTAGCCGCACCGCCGGATACCGGCGCATCCAGCATCACCAGCTGATGTTCCGCCAGCTGCTGGGCAAACGCCTGCGCATCGGCAGCTGAAATGGTGGAGGAGATCATCACTACGGTGCCCGGCTTCAGGCTGGCGGCCAGTCCGTTGTCACCAAACAGGATGGCGCGCACCTGTTGCGCATTAACCACCAGCAGCAGGACCGCGTCGAGCTCGGCGGCAAAGTCATGAGCGGCAGGCTGCGCATCGCGCCCGCCCGCCTGACGTAGCGTCTCCAGCGCCGTGGGATTGAGATCGGCGCCCCAGGTGTTGAGACCTGCGCGAATACAGGATTGCGCTGCGCCCATGCCCATGGAGCCCAGACCGATTACACAGATGTTGCGAACTGTTGAAAGCACATGCGCCTCCGCTGTTAAATTAAGTGATTATTTGTTTGTTACTGTTAATCCTGGCAGAGAAGCGGCGCAATAAACGTGCTCAACCTCACAATAATTAACACATATGGCCGCTAATTTTCACAGGAGTTAACAGAAAAGCGCAGGAATACCGACTAAAACTGCCGCTGGCAGCGGTGATTTTCGCTGGCGTCGGTGCGCTGTTACATTACAATGTGAAAAAATGATAACGCAGGGGGGTAAGCAGTGATTCCCGTAGAACGACATCAACAAATTCTGGCGCTGGTGGCTGAACGCGGCGTGGTAAGCATCAGCGAGCTGACCGAACGGCTTGGCGTGTCGCATATGACCATTCGGCGTGATGTGCAAAAGCTGGAGGAACAAGGTGCGGTGCTGTCGGTATCGGGTGGCGTGCGAACGGCGGAGCGGCTGGCGGCAGAGCCATCACATCTGGCAAAAAGTGCCATGTACAACGATGAAAAGCGGGCGATTGGCCTGCTGGCGGCACAGCACATTCCGCGTCACAGCTGCATTTATCTTGATGCTGGCACCACCACGCTGGCGCTGGCGCGTCAGTTAACCGAACGTGATGATCTGCTGGTGGTGACCAACGACTTTGAGATTGCCAATCTGCTGATTGACAGCAGCGGTTGCCGGGTGATTCACACCGGCGGCATCGTCTGCCGGGAGAATCGCTCCTGCGTCGGCCATGCGGCGGCGGCGGCCTTGCGCCATCTGGCGATCGATATCGCCTTTATTTCCGCCTCCTGCTGGGGCCCGCGCGGCATTTTCACGCCGGATGAAGACAAGGTCACGGTGAAACAAACGGTAAGCGAGGTTAGCAGCAAACGCGTGCTGCTGAGCGACAGCTCCAAATACAACAAGATTGCCACCTGGCTGGCGCTGCCGCTGGCGACGTTTGATGTGATTATTACCGATTCGCAGCTGAGCGCCACGGCAAAGGAGAATGTAGGTAAGGGGAACGGGGAACTGCTACTGGCGGGATGAATGATTTCGCCCCGCAGCATGGCGGGGCGAAAGATCGGACTATCGCTTACAGCTCTTCGCTGTATTGCGGCACCGGATTGCGGAAGCTACGGGTAACGAATGCCAGGTAAATAATACCCAACGTCGCCCACACCAGGCCGAGAACCATTGAGCTCTCTTCCAGGTTAACCCACAGCGCGCCCACGGTCAGCGCGCCCATCAACGGCAGCACCAGATACTGGAAGTGCTCTTTCAGCGTTTTGTTACGCTTCTCACGGATCCAGAACTGTGAAATAACCGACAGGTTCACAAAGGTGAACGCCACCAGCGCACCAAAGTTAATCAGCGCCGTCGCGGTAACCAGGTCAAACCAGATAGCGCTTAATGCCACCAGGCCTACCAGAATCACGTTGAAGGTCGGCGTGTGCCATTTCGGGCTGATATAACCGAAGAAACGCTCCGGGAAGACGCCGTCACGGCCCATCACGTACATCAGGCGCGAAACGCCCGCGTGCGCGGCCATACCGGATGCCAGCACGGTTACGCAGGAGAAGATCAGGATGCCAAACTGGAAGGTGCGACCCGCCACGTAAAGCATGATTTCTGGCTGCGATGCGTCCGGATCTTTAAAGCGCGTGATATCCGGGAAGTAGAGCTGCAGGAAGTAAGAGACCACGATAAAGATCACGCCACCGAACAGCGCGGTGAGGAAAATCGCCCGTGGAATGGTGCGCTCTGCGTCTTTGGTCTCTTCCGACAGCGAACTGATGCCATCAAAACCAAGGAACGAGAAGCAGAGAATGGTCGCGCCGGTGATCATCGGCACGACATGCGCGTCCTCAGACCAGAATGGACGGCTGCTGACCAGCGTACCGGCACCTTCGCCGTGCGCTACGCCGTACACGACCATCACCATCAGCGCGATCATGACTGCAACCTGCAGCACAACAATGACGCTGTTGAAGTTAGCCACGGTCTTGATGCCCTTGAGGTTGGACAGGGTCATAAAGCCGACTAACGCCACCACGAATATCCACGAAGGCACCGCGGGAACCAGCGCTTCGAAATAGATTTTCGCCAGCAGGATGTTGATCATTGGCATGATCAAATAATCGAGCAGCGATGACCAACCCACCATAAAGCCTACGTGCGGGCTGATCGATTTTTGTGCATAGGTATAGGCTGAACCGGCGGACGGGAAACGGCGCACCAGCTTGCCATAGCTCACCGCGGTGAACAGGATGGCAATTAACGCAAAGGCGTAAGCGGTCGCGACGTGGCCGTCGGTGAGGCCCGATACAATGCCGAAGGTATCAAACAGGGTCATTGGCTGCATGTATGCAAGGCCAATCATTACCACCGGCAGTAAAGTCAGAGTTTTTTTCAGATGGGCACCTTGAGGTGCGGCAGACTGTTTATGCGTCATGATTCAGACTCCCCATAGCAGCAACCTTGCTGGATTGCCCCACAGGGAAATTTCGCGCGAGGCGAAAGAAAGGATATGAGTTAGCGGCCAGCGTGGCGCCATAATCATCACGGAGTCGACCAGCCATAGCTGGTGCAAGGTTAACAAAGTGACCCATTGTACTTTTCCTTAACATGACACGTTTTGCGTGCTTTTTTAGTGAGTATCTATCCGGAACGTTGTCCGGCCTCAGCGATGGTAAATTCACAGAAACATGCAAAAAAATAACCGGCGCGGGTAGCGTCGGTTATTTTTTCATTTTGCAGGGCGCGTATTTTGCACCATTCGCAGTGATGAATACAAGACGTTCAGGCCTTCCTCGATAATTTCTTTACTGGCGGTCAGCGGAATCAGAAAACGGATCACGTTACCGCGTACGCCGCAGGAGAGTAGCACCAGCCCCTGACGGCCCGCTTCCTGCACCAGCGCCTGCGTCAGCAGCTTGTCCGGACGCTGCCGATCGCCCGCTTCCACCAGCTCCATCGCCACCATTGCGCCGCAGCCACGCACGTCGCCGATGCAGTCAAATTCGCTGGCCATTGCGTGCAGCGCCGCCTGTAACAGCTCGCCCTGCTGCTCCGCGCGCTGGTTCAACTGTTCCTCTTCAATGATCTCCAGCACCGCCAGCGCGGCGGCAATGCCGATCGGTGAGCCAGCGTAGGTGCCGCCAAGCCCGCCAGGCAGCGCTTTTTGCATCAGCTCACGACGGCCAACAATCGCCGAAAGCGGAAAACCACCGGCAAGACTTTTCGCCATAGTCATGATATCCGGCTCCACGCCGCTGTGCTCAATGGCAAAGGTTTTACCGGTGCGGCAGAAGCCGCTCTGAATCTCATCGGCAATCAGTACGATGCCGTGCTCGTCACACAGCTTTCGCAGCTGGCGCAGAAAATCGGATGAGGCAGCATAAAAACCGCCCTCGCCCTGAACCGGCTCAATAATGATCGCGGCGACATCGTCGGGCGCCACGTCAGCGGCAAAAATGCCCTGCAGCGCGCCCAGCGCCTGATTGTCTGAAATACCCAGATAGCTGGCGGGGTACGGCGCATGAAAAATGCCGCCTGGAAACGGGCCGTAACCTTTTTTATAGGGCTGCACCTTGCCGGTCAGCGCCATGCCCAACAGCGTGCGGCCATGAAAACCGCCGCGAAAGGCGATGATCGCGCTGCGTCCGGTAGCAATGCGCGCCACCTTGATAGCATTTTCCACCGCTTCGGCACCGGTCGACATTAGCAGTGTTTGCGTGGGCGCCTGAATCGGCACCAGCGCATTAAGCTTTTCCGCCAGCTCAACGTAGCTGCCGTACGGCGTAACCTGAAAACAGGGATGCGTGAACTGCTCCAGCTGCGCCTGCACCGCGGCAATGACCTTTGGATGGTTATGGCCGGTGTTCAACACCGCAATGCCGGACGCAAAATCGATGTGACGCCGCCCTTCCACGTCCCACAGCTCGGCGTTGCGTGCTTTGGCGAGATAACAGTTCAGCGCGCTGGCTACGCCGGGTGTGACTGCCGCCTCGCGACGGGACTGCCACTGATGATTAGAGTGCGACATGCTGAACTCCTTGCGCCGGGAGGCCTGAAATTGGGGATCAACAGCGGGTTGCCTGTAACGGCGGCTTATATAAAGCACCTCATCCGCCAGCCTGATTTGCTGCCTCCCTGCGGCCTGGGTCAGAAAAAACGCGCGGCGATGCTGCCTGCCCCGCAGGATGCCGGACGGTGCAACATACCGCCATGGCTTTACGGGTCAGGCGCAGGTTTTAACCGCCGACCATGCGCACTGGCTCAGGCATTTTTCAGCATCCAGTCGATTTCGGTGGCGGTGATTAACCGCTCAAAATGCATCATTTCGTGATGTTTGCAGCGATACCAGACGAAACCGAACCGATCGCCCAGCAGCTTGCGCAGCGCGTGACTCTCTTCAAAGGCGAGCAGCGCATCGCTCTGACGAATCGGTAGCGGATTGCCATCGGCTTCATGGCCATTGCCGGTAACCGGGTGCGGCAGCGGCAACTGGTTATCAAGCCCGTGCAGAATACCGGCAAGTATTGCCGCCATGACCAGATAGGGGTTGGCATCGGCGCCCGCAACACGGTATTCCACGCGATGATTTTCCACGTCGCCACAGGGAATGCGTAGCGCCACGGTTCGGTTGTTATGCCCCCAGGAGGCCTGCAAAGGCACAAAAGATTCCGGTAAAAAGCGGCGGTAGGCGTTGACGTTCGGTGCCAGCAGCGCCATAGAGGCGGGCATCAAATCGATCATCCCGGCCAGCGCGCGTTTCAACAGCGGCGAATCGCTGCCGTCGTCGCTGGCCAGCGCATTATGATCGGCGGCATCCAGCATGCTGATATGCACATGCATTCCGCTGCCTGCGTACTCTTCATAGGGCTTGGCCATGAAAGTGGCGGTCATGCCGTGTTTTTCAGCCACCTGCCGCACCAGTCGCTTGAGCTGAATGGCATGATCGCAGGCGCTTAACACGTTGCGCGTGTGATGCAGGTTGATTTCGAACTGCCCTGGCGACGCCTCTGCCAGCGCGCCATCGGCAGGAATGCCCTGCAAACGTGCCAGCTCATCAATCTCGCTGAGCACTGCGGAAAAGTGATCGAGATTATCCACCGAATAGACCTGCGACTGCATGTTGCGATCGTCGCTGCCCGGCGTACAGGGCGGCTGGATAAAGCCTTCGGCATCGCGGATTTTATCCACCAGATAGAACTCCAGCTCTACCGCTACCACCGGAAACAATCCCCGGTTGCGCAAGCGCTGCCAGAGGTGATTGAGTACGTTTCGGGGTTCAACGTCAAAGGGAGTGCCATCTTGATTGCGCATGGTGAGTAGAATTTGCGCCAGATGGTGAGGATCGGTAGCGGAGGGAACCAGCGTATCGGCAACCGGCAAACAGATGTTGTCCGGTTCGCCCATCGACTGGCCAAGACCGGCGGCTTCCACCGTGTTGCCCAGAATGTCCATGGCGAACACCGAGGCGGGAAAATAGCAGCCCTTTTCCAGCTTTGCCAGGCTGGCAACCGGAATGCGCTTGCCGCGAAAAACACCGTTTAAATCATTGAGAAGAATATCGACGTGCTGCGTTTCAGGATAGCGTTCCAGGTAAGTTTGCACTTCGCGCTGGAACGCGCTGGTTCGTTTCTCTTCACTGTGCCGCGTGAAGTCTTCTACTTCGACAAGATTGGTCATGATCCCACCCGCCCTTTACCGTTTTTGAAGGTTGCGCGATGCTCAAAAAAACAGCCACTTCTCTAACATAGCGCCTCCCTAAAAAGTGTGCAAATGTAACATTATTGTTTGAATATCCACCGGTGCGTTGCTAGATTGACAATATATTGCACAGATTTACAGCAAAAGGGCTTTTTCGGAAGAAATTTTGAACAGTGCGCAGGAGAGGCGATGGGCATTATTTTTAACAAGCCGTTGATTGGCGTAATAATGTGCCAAATCGACATGCAAGGTCATCCCAGCCAGATGGTGCATAACAAATACCTTGATGCCATCCTGCTGGCGGGCGGTATTCCGCTGGCGCTGCCGCACGGCTTGCTGGCAGCACCCGATTTGCTTGAGCAGGCGCTGGCTCCGCTTAGCGGCATTCTGTTAACCGGCAGCCCCAGTAATATCGAACCCTGGCACTATGGTGAATCTGGCGATGAGCCGTACGCCGATCCCGGCCGCGATAAGCTCGCCTTCGCGCTGATTAATGCGCTGATTGCACATCGCACGCCGCTGCTGGCCATCTGCCGTGGCTTGCAGGAGCTGGTGGTGGCCACTGGCGGCACACTGCATCGTCAGCTTCATGTGCAGCCGGGTTTACGCGATCATCGCGAAGACGGCACCTTATCGCTGGATGAACAATATGCCCCTGCGCACGATATTGTTATCGAGCCGGATGGTCTGCTGCAGGAACTGGTGGCTGGCGAAACCGCTTTTTGGGTTAATTCGCTGCACCAGCAAGGCATTAAAACGCTGGGACCCTCGTTGCGCAGTGAAGCGCGTAGCGCCGATGGCCTGATTGAAGCGGTGAGCCTGCGCGATCATCCGTTTGCGCTGGGGGTGCAGTGGCATCCGGAATGGCACGCCGCTGAATCACTGCTGTCACAACAGCTGTTCGGCGGCTTTATCCGCGCCAGCCAGCGTTATCAGCAGGACGCACGACCATGAGCGAAGTCACCCTGGCGCCCGGACGGCGCCTGTCGCAGATTCGTCAGGAAAAAGGTTTATCGCAGCGGCGCGTGGCCGAGCTTTCCGGGCTGACGCACAGCGCCATCAGCACCATTGAGCAGGACAAGGTTAGCCCGGCGGTAAGCACGCTGCAAAAGCTGCTCAAGGTCTATAACCTGTCGTTGTCGGAATTTTTCTCTGAACCGGTGATCGCCACAGCGCCAAAAGTGGTGATTCGGCCCGAGGATCTGATCGATATTGGCGGTCAGGGCGTCTCACTGAAGCTGATCCACAATGGTAATGCTCTGCGCACGCTGGCGATGCTGTTGGAAACCTATGAGCCCGGTGCCACCACCGGCGAGAAGATTCGGCATCAGGGAGAAGAGACCGGCACCCTGCTGGAGGGCGAAATTATCCTGACGGTTGGCGGCCAGCGTTATCACCTCTGTGCTGGCGAAAGTTATGTCATTGATACCGGGCAGCCGCACAGTTTCAGTAATCTGTCCGCAACGCCGTGCCGCATCGTTAGCGCCCACACGCCCGCCACGTTTTAGGCGGTTTTCCAGCCGAGGTCATGATGAAACATATCGAGAGTTTTTACGCGGCGACCGCCAATGACCACGACGACTGGCCGCGGCTGGAAGAGTCGATTCAGACCGATGTCTGCATCATTGGCGGCGGCTTTACCGGCCTCTCTTCTGCGCTGTTTCTCACCGAAGCGGGTTATGACGTGGTGGTGCTGGAAGCGGCGCGCGTTGGCTATGGTGCCAGCGGCCGTAACGGCGGTCAGGTAGTTAATTCTTACAGCCGCGATATCGACGTTATTGAACAGCGCTATGGCGCAGAAAGCGCGCGCATGCTGGGCAGCATGATGTTCGAAGGCGCAGCGATCATCCGCGATCGCATCGATCGTTACGCGATCGCCTGTGATTATCGTCCCGGCGGCATTTTCGCCGCGCTGAATAACCGGCAGCTGAATCACCTGCGGGCGCAGAAAGCCCGCTGGGAACATTACGGCAATCATCAACTGGAACTGCTGGACGAAACCGGCATTCGACGCGAAGTTGCCTCAGAGCGCTACGTTGGCGGGCTGCTCGATCTGCAGGGCGGCCATCTGCATCCGTTAAACCTCGCGCTTGGCGAAGCCGAAGCGATTCGCCGTCACGGCGGCCGCATCTATGAGTTTTCCGCCGCCACGGCCATTGATTACGGCAACCCGAACCGTGTTAAAACCGCCAGCGGTGAAGTCACCGCGAAATTTGTGATTTTTGCTGGCAATGCCTACATTTCGCCGCAGGTCGAGCCGCGTCTGAGTGGCAAAAGCATGCCCTGCGGTTCGCAGATTATCACCACCGAACCGTTGAGCCGCGATCAGGCGCTGAGCCTGCTGCCGAACAATTACTGCGTGGAAGATTGTAACTATCTGCTCGATTATTTCCGTCTTACTGCCGATAATCGCCTGCTCTACGGCGGCGGTGTGATCTACGGCGCCCGCGAGCCGCAGGATATCGACAACCTGATTTTGCCCAAACTGCTGCGCACTTTCCCGCAGTTGCAGGGGGTGAAAATCAGCCATCGCTGGAGTGGAAACTTCCTGCTGACGCTGTCGCGCATGCCGCATTTTGGTCGGCTGGAGCACAACACCTATTTTATGCAGGGCGACAGCGGCCACGGCGTGACCTTTACTCATCTGGCAGGAAAGCTGATTGCTGAAACGCTGCGCGGCGACGCCGAACGCTTCGACGCCTTCGCTAACATCCCGCACCTGCCCTTCCCCGGCGGCCGACGCTTCAAGGTGCCGCTGACCGCCATGGGCGCGGTGTGGTACGCGCTGAGGGACAGATTGGGGGTGTGAATTAACCCAGTGGCATCACCGTTGGATCGCTGTAACTGTACTCAAACCCCAGCTCGTGACAAATTTTTCCGCCGTCGATCACTTTGCCTGGCTCACCCGGATCGGCGACAAAGGTGGGCGCGGTCAACCCCAGCTGTTTTGCCACTGTCGGATAAAACTGGTTGCGTGCCGGATGCTGAGGCGCGCAGAGGTTATAAACGTGCCCGCCTTTTGGGGTTTGCAGCAGCAGGATGATGGCATTGATCACATCATCAAGGTGCACCAGATTGACCCCCTGCCCGCCATCCTGCAGATCGGTTTTGCCTGCAAGAAAGCGGCCCGGATGACGATTGGGCCCCACCAGCCCCGCCAGACGTAGAATATCCACTGAGGTATTTGGCAAACCGTGCAGCCAGTTTTCCAGCTCCACCAACGTTTTGCCCGCTACGGTTTCCGGCACCAGCTCGCTGCTTTCTTTCATCACGCCCGCACCTTTGCCATAAACCGAGGTTGAGCTGGTGAACAGGATACGCGGCACGTTGTAAGCCAGCGCGCTATCGACGATGTTCTGCACCGCCTGCATATATTTCTCCCCGCCTTCCACCGTGCGGCTGGCGGGCAGCGTCACAATCAGAACATCCACTTTAAGCAGTGATTCGAGCTCATCGGCATCGCACACAATTTCAGGTGTCAGTTCCAACTGGCAGGCATCAATGCCACAGCGGCGCGCGGCATCCACACCGTCGGGCGTGGTTTTGGTGCCGCTAACCTGCCAGCCACGCGCGGCCAGCGCTATGGCTAACGGCATGCCCAGCCAACCCAGGCCAACAATCGCTACCTTTTTCATCCTTTATTCCTCTTTAAGACGGTTCTTGGCTTAAGCTACGTCAGCCCGCCGTGGCTGACAATGGCTGATTGTTTCCATCCGGTAACATGCTGAAAAAAAGGGTTGCCTTCGTTGGCTAATCTGGTTAGGTTAATTGGCAGACTAATGAATAGACATTCACACGGATTTATATGACCAGCGTACAGTTCACCCACCATCATCACCATCACCCTGACTAGTCTTTCAGGCGATGAGTGCTGGAAGACGTTTAGGATCTTCCAGTGGCGCGAACAACGCAAAGAGAGCCCCCGGAAGATTATCTTCCGGGGGTTTTTTTATGGGCTGACGTAAAACATCCGCCAGCCATCAACAGGATTTTATGAGGACAGGACCGATGTTAGATAACACCCGTTTACGCATAGCTATGCAGAAATCTGGCCGTTTAAGCGATGAATCACGCGAATTGCTGACGCGCTGCGGCATCAAAATCAATCTGCAGGAGCAGCGTTTGATCGCCTTCGCTGAGAACATGCCTATCGATATCCTGCGCGTGCGCGATGACGATATTCCAGGTCTGGTGATGGACGGTGTGGTTGACCTCGGCATTATTGGCGAAAACGTACTCGAAGAAGAGTTGCTGGACCGTCGTGCTCAGGGCGATGATCCGCGTTACTTTACCCTGCGCCGCCTTGATTTCGGCGGCTGCCGTCTGTCGCTGGCGATGCCGGTTGATGAAGAGTACACCGGCCCGCAGTGTCTGGAAAACGCCCGCATCGCGACCTCCTATCCCCACATCCTGAAGCAATATCTGGACAAGAAAGGCATTCCTTTTAAATCCTGCCTGCTGAACGGTTCGGTTGAGGTGGCACCGCGTGCCGGTCTGGCCGATGCCATTTGCGATCTGGTCTCTACCGGCGCCACGCTGGAAGCCAATGGCCTGCGCGAAGTCGATGTTATTTATCGTTCCAAAGCGGTGCTGATTCAGCGTGACGGCGAAATGTCCGCCGCCAAGCAGGAGCTGATCGACAAGCTGATGACGCGCATTCAGGGCGTCATCAAAGCGCGCGAATCAAAATACATCATGCTGCACGCGCCAAGCGATCGTCTGGAAGAGGTGATTGGTCTGCTGCCGGGCGCTGAACGTCCAACCGTGCTGCCGCTGGCGGGCGACAAGAGCCGCGTGGCGATGCACATGGTCAGCAGCGAAACGCTGTTCTGGGAAACCATGGAAAAACTGAAGGCGCTGGGTGCCAGCTCCATTCTGGTATTGCCAATTGAGAAGATGATGGAGTAAGACGATGAGCGCATTCAATACCCTTATTGACTGGAATCAGTGCAGTGACGAGCAACAGCAACGTCTGCTGATGCGCCCGGCGATTTCTGCGTCTGATGCCATTACGCAGACGGTGCGCACCATCCTTGACAAGGTGAAAGCGGAAGGCGACGACGCCCTGCGTTATTACAGCGCCACCTTCGATAAAACTCAGGTCGATGCGTTGCGCGTGTCGCAGGCGGAGATCGACGCGGCGTCCGCGCGCCTTGATGACAAGGTCAAACAGGCGATGGCGATCGCCGTACGCAATATCGAGACCTTTCACGTCGCCCAGCAGCTGCCGGCTGTGGATATCGAAACGCAGCCTGGCGTGCGCTGCCAGCAGGTAACGCGCCCGGTGCGCTCGGTTGGCCTTTATATTCCTGGCGGCTCTGCGCCGCTATTTTCTACCGTATTAATGTTGGCGACGCCTGCCCGCATCGCCGGTTGTGGTCGCGTGGTGCTCTGTTCCCCGCCGCCAGTGGCTGATGAAATTCTGTATGCGGCACAGCTGTGTGGCGTCCAGGAAGTGTTTCAGGTTGGCGGCGCGCAGGCGATTGCTGCGCTGGCACTGGGTACCGAATCGGTGCCTAAAGTGGATAAGATCTTTGGCCCGGGTAACGCCTGGGTAACCGAAGCCAAGCGCCAGGTGAGCCAGCGTCTGGATGGCGCGGCGATCGATATGCCTGCGGGTCCATCTGAAGTGCTGGTGATTGCCGATGCTGAAGCCACACCCGATTTTGTCGCCTCCGATCTGCTTTCACAGGCGGAACACGGTCCCGATTCACAGGTGATTCTTCTCACGCCATCTGCCGAGCTGGCGACGGCGGTAGCTGAAGCAGTAGAGCGCCAGCTGGCGCAACTGCCGCGTGCGGAAACCGCCCGTAAGGCGCTGGAGAGCAGCCGCCTGATTGTGGCCCGCGATCTGGCGCAGTGCATAGAGATATCCAATCGCTACGGCCCTGAGCACCTGATCATCCAGACGCGCCAGGCGCGTGACTGGGTGGAGAGCATCACCAGCGCTGGTTCAGTGTTTCTCGGCGACTGGTCGCCCGAATCGGCAGGCGACTACGCCTCCGGCACCAACCACGTGCTGCCAACTTACGGTTATACCGCCACCTGCTCGAGCCTTGGCCTGGCCGATTTCCAGAAGCGTATGACGGTGCAGGAGCTGACGCCGCAGGGCTTTTTGCAGCTGGCGCCGACGATTGAAACCCTGGCTGCTGCCGAGCAGCTGATTGCCCACAAAAATGCCGTTACGCTGCGCGTTGCCGCCCTTAAGGAGAAAGCATGACCGATATCACTGCGCTGGCCGGCCAACGTGCGCGACTTAACGCCTTACCAGTCGGCGCGCCGCCTGGGTGGTAACGGCGACGTCTGGCTGAATGCCAACGAGTTTCCACTGCCGGTGCCGTTTGAGCTGTCGCAAAATACGCTGAATCGCTATCCGGAATGTCAGCCGAAGTTGGTGATCGAGCGCTACGCCCGTTATGCCGGTTTGCAACCCGATCAGGTGCTGGTGAGCCGCGGTGCCGATGAAGGCATTGAGCTGCTGATGCGCGCCTTCTGTGAACCAGGCAAAGATGCGATTCTGTTCTGCCCGCCGACCTACGGCATGTACAGCGTCAGCGCGGAGACCATCGGGATTGAATACCGTACCGTGGCGGCCACCGATAACTGGCAGCTGAACCTGCCTGCTATCGCTGAACAACTGGATGGCGTCAAGCTGGTCTATATGTGCAGCCCGAACAATCCTACCGGCAATCTGATCAGCGCTGACGATATTCGCCAGCTGCTGGAGATGACGCGCGGCAAGGCGCTGCTGATTGCCGATGAAGCTTATATTGAGTTCTGTCCACAGGCGACGCTGGCGAGCTGGCTGGCGGAGTATCCGCATCTGGTGATTCTGCGCACGCTGTCCAAAGCCTTTGCGCTGGCCGGTCTGCGCTGCGGTTTTACTCTGGCGAATCCGCCGGTGATCGATCTGCTGATGAAGGTGATTGCACCCTATCCGCTTTCCACGCCGGTGGCAGACATTGCCGGCCAGGCATTAAGCGATGACGGCATTACGCTGATGCGCCAGCATGTCGCGCAGCTGAACGATAATCGCCAGTGGCTGATCGATGCGCTGCGTCAGTGCGCCTGCGTGGAGCAGGTTTTCGCCAGCGAAACCAACTATGTTCTGGCGCGCTTTAGCGATTCTCCCACTATCTTTAAAACCTTGTGGGATCAGGGCATTATTTTGCGCGATCAAAACAAACAGCCGGGGCTGGCGGGATGCTTACGCATTTCTATCGGTACCCGCGACGAGTGCGAACGCGTTATCGCTGCACTGCAACTTTTATCCGGCGCTTCCAGGGAGCACGCATGAGCCAGAAAACGCTTTTTATTGACCGCGACGGCACCATTATTTCTGAGCCGCCCGAAGATTTTCAGGTCGACCGTATGGACAAGCTCGCCTTTGAGCCGGATGCCATTCCAGCGCTGTTGAAGCTGCAGAAAGCGGGCTATCAGCTGGTGATGATCACCAATCAGGATGGTTTAGGTACCAGCAGCTTTCCGCAGGCGGATTTTGATGGCCCACACAACCTGATGATGCAGATCCTCACTTCGCAGGGCATCACCTTCAGCGATGTGCTGATCTGCCCGCATAAGCCGGAAGATCACTGCGACTGCCGCAAGCCTAAGGTCAAAATGGTGGAAGCCTGGCTCACTGACGGTGCGCTGGATAAGGCCAATAGCTATGTGATCGGCGACCGGGCTACTGATATCGAGCTGGCCGAAAACATGGGCATTCAGGGTCTGCGTTACGGTAACGAGAACCTCGACTGGAACACGATTGCCGCGCAGCTGACCAAACGCGATCGTCATGCGCTGGTGGAACGCAACACCAAAGAGACGCAAATCAAAGTAGAAGTCTGGCTGGATCGCGAAGGCGGTAGCCGCTTTAACACCGGCGTTGGCTTCTTTGACCATATGCTGGATCAGATCGCCACCCATGGCGGCTTTCGCATGAACATTGAGGTGAAAGGCGATCTCTATATTGACGATCACCACACCGTGGAAGATACCGGCCTTGCGCTGGGTGAAGCGCTGCTGAAAGCGCTGGGCGATAAGCGTGGCATCGGCCGCTTCGGTTTTGTATTGCCGATGGACGAATGCCTGGCGCGCTGCGCGCTGGATATCTCCGGCCGGCCGCATCTCGAATACAAGGCGGAGTTTACCTATCAGCGCGTCGGCGATCTGAGTACCGAAATGGTTGAGCACTTCTTCCGCTCGCTCTCTTACACCATGGCGAGCACGCTGCACCTGAAAACCAAAGGCAAGAACGATCATCACCGCGTGGAGAGCCTGTTTAAGGCCTTTGGCCGCACGCTGCGCCAGGCGATTCGCGTTGAAGGCAACACGCTGCCAAGCTCGAAGGGAGTGCTGTAATGGATATTGTGATTCTCGATACCGGCTGCGCCAATCTCTCTTCGGTGAAATGGGCGGTGCAGCGTCTGGGTTATGAGCCGCAGGTCAGCCGCGAGGCGGATATCGTGCTTAATGCCGATAAGCTGTTTTTGCCGGGCGTTGGCACGGCCCAGGCGGCAATGGATCAGCTGCGTGAACGTGAGCTGATCGACCTGATTAAAGCCTGTACTCAGCCGGTGCTGGGCATCTGCCTTGGCATGCAGCTGCTGGGCGCTGCCAGCGATGAGAATGGCGGCGTACCGACGCTGGGCATTATCGAACAGCCGGTGGCGCTGATGAACACCCACGACCTGCCGCTGCCGCACATGGGCTGGAACCAGATTTCTTCACAGGCGGGGCATCATCTGTTTCGCGGTATCGATGAAGAAGCCTATTTTTACTTCGTCCACAGCTACGCCATGCCGGTTAACGCCAGCACCATCGCCCAGTGCCATTACGGCGAAGCCTTTACCGCCGCGGTGCAGAAAGATAATTTTTACGGCGTGCAGTTCCACCCTGAGCGCTCCGGCAAAGCGGGCGCGCAGTTGCTGAAGAACTTCCTGGAGATGTAAGGATGATTATCCCCGCTTTAGATTTAATTGAAGGCAAGGTGGTTCGACTGCATCAGGGCGATTATGGCCAGCAGCGCGATTATGGCAGCGATCCTCTGCCGCGCCTGCAGGACTATGAGCGTCAGGGCGCGCAGCTGCTGCATCTGGTTGACCTGACCGGCGCTAAAGATCCCGCCGCGCGGCAGATCGCCCTGCTGAAAACCCTGATTGCGGGCGTCAGCGTGCCGGTGCAGGTGGGTGGCGGCATTCGTAGCCGTGACGACGTGGCGGCGCTGCTGGCTGCGGGCGCGGCGCGCGTGGTGGTTGGCTCCACGGCGGTAAAAGATCCTGAAGAAGTTCAGCAGTGGTTCCGTGAGTTTGGTGCCGAGGCGATTGTGCTGGCGCTGGACGTGCGCATTGACGCCAACAACCGTAAGGAAGTGGCGATCAGCGGCTGGCAGGAAGCAGCAGGCGTAACGCTGGAGGAAGTGATTGAACAGTATCAGCCGTTTGGCCTGAAGCACGTGCTGTGCACCGATATTTCACGCGATGGTACGCTGAGCGGCTCTAACGTCGCGCTCTATCAGGATGTGGCGGCGCGCTATCCTGAGGTCAGCTTTCAGTCGTCCGGCGGCATTGGTTCACTGGACGATATCGCCGCCCTGCGCGGCAGCGGTGCGCGCGGCGTGATTGTCGGCCGGGCACTTTTAGAAAACAAATTTACGGTAGCGGAGGCGATTTCATGCTGGCAAAACGGATAATTCCTTGTCTTGATGTACGTGATGGCCAGGTGGTGAAAGGCGTGCAGTTCCGCAATCATGAAATCATCGGCGACATCGTTCCACTGGCGCAGCGCTACGCGGAAGAAGGCGCAGATGAACTGGTGTTTTACGATATTACCGCCTCTTCTGATGGCCGGGTGGTCGATAAAAGCTGGGTGTCGCGCGTGGCAGAAGTCATTGATATCCCCTTCTGCGTGGCTGGCGGCATTAAAACTCCCGAAGACGCCGCACAGATTCTCTCGTTTGGCGCCGATAAGATTTCCATCAATTCACCGGCGCTGGCCGATCCGTCGCTGATTACCCGCCTTGCCGATCGTTTTGGCGTACAGTGCATCGTGGTCGGTATCGATACCTGGTTTGATGAAGCCAACGGCATTTACCAGGTCAATCAATACACCGGCGACGAAGCGCGCACGCGCGTCACCGAATGGCAAACGCTCGACTGGGTGCAGGAAGTGCAGAAACGTGGCGCCGGTGAAATAGTGCTGAACATGATGAACCAGGACGGCGTGCGTAACGGCTACGATCTGGTGCAGCTGAAGAAAGTGCGCGAGGTGTGTAAAGTGCCGCTGATTGCCTCTGGCGGTGCCGGCACCATGGAACATTTTTTTGAGGCCTTTGATGTGGCTAACGTTGATGGCGCGCTGGCGGCATCGGTGTTCCATAAGCAGATTATTAATATCGGTGAGCTGAAGCAGTTCCTGATTGCTAAAGAAGTGGAGATTCGCGCGTGTTAACAGCAGAACAACTGGCCCAACTGGATTGGGTGAAAACCGACGGCATGATGCCGGTCATTGTGCAGCACAGCGTCTCTGGCGAAGTGTTGATGCATGGCTACATGAATCAGCAGGCGTTAACGCACACGCTGAACGAAGGCAAAGTGACCTTCTGGTCACGCACCAAACAGCGACTGTGGACCAAAGGCGAAACCTCTGGCCATTTCCTCAACGTGGTAAGCATTACGCCCGATTGCGATAACGACACGCTGCTGGTGCTGGCTAATCCGCTTGGCCCAACCTGTCATAAAGGTACGTCCAGTTGCTTCGCACCGGCAGCGGCCGACTGGACTTTCCTCTATCAACTGGAAGAGCTGCTGGCATCGCGTAAAAGCGCCGATCCTGAAAGCTCTTATACCGCCAAACTCTATGCCAGCGGCACCAAGCGCATCGCGCAGAAAGTGGGTGAGGAAGGCGTCGAGACCGCACTGGCGGCCACGGTTAACGATCGCCATGAGCTGACCAATGAGGCGTCCGATCTGATCTATCATCTGCTGGTGCTGCTGCAGGACCAGGATTTAAATCTCAGCACTATTATTGAGAACCTGCGCCAGCGTCATAAATAATTACCTTTGATTGCCACCCGCGCAGGTTCTCTCCTGAGCGGGTTATTCCCCTTCCCCGCCCTATCTTTGCCGGAGCCCACAATGACGACCACCCATGAAAAACTGCTTGCCCTGCTCGACCAGCATCAGGCGCGTTACACACTAATGGAGCATGCGCCAACCGGTAAATGTGAAGAGGTCGCCGCCATTCGCGGCACCGCCATCGGCCAGGGCGCTAAAGCGCTGGTTTGCCACGTCAAAGGCAACGGTATTCGTCAGCATGTGCTGGCGGTATTACCCGCCGACCAGCAGGCCGATTTAACACGCGTCGCTTCAGCGGCGGGTGGTACGCGCGCCTCGCTCGCCAGCCCGGCAGAAGTCGACAAGCTAACCGGCTGCGTATTTGGTGCCATTCCGCCGTTTAGCTTTCATCCTTATTTACGCCTGTTGGTTGACCCGCTGCTGTTTGAGCGATTTGACGAGATAGCTTTTAATGCGGGTTTGTTGGAGAAATCGGTAATCCTTAACACCGATGATTACCGCGCACTGTGCAAGGCTAAAATCCTGAATATCATCCAGTAACTTCCATCACTATCGGTCAACATTACTCTGCGTGCCCCCCCTCATCACGATATAAGAAGACCTTTACTATGCAAATGAACCGCTTTACTGCCCGTCAGGATCAGACGCTGGTGATGGCTGTAATGGCTGGCTGCGCCTTATGCCCTGATGCATATGGCCAGTCAGGTGGACCTGATGATTAACCAGCCCTGTTTGGAAAGCGGTGCGGCATCTCAACACCATGCCGCACGTCTGGCCTGATATCGAGCCACTCGCGCAATGGCTGGGCAGTGAGGTGCAGCTGCTGGCACAGACTTCTGGTGGTGAGCCGTTCAATGAAGCCTGCTATGAACCCTGGCTGACACTGGCCGAACGCTATGGCAAAGATTTTCCGATGCCGCGCGGCTTACTACCTGTTACCCTCGAACTGCGTGGCGTGAGTGATATGTCGCCTGAACAGGCTGAGAAGGATGCGGACGCAATTATTACAGCGTTGCAGGAAGGCGCTTACATCGTTAAAGCTAACCAGCGGTATCGATAGAGGCGGCTGCGCCAGTAATTAGGGGCGATGAACTGGTGTCGTTGACTACCGGTGGCGAAGATGTGGTGGCAATTGGCAAAAGCGGTACCGGCCTGAGCGCACCTAATGTGGTCGAAGCAGCCGATGAGCAGAGCATGATTAAAGAGCGTTATAGCGAAGGAACGGCCTCGTGCTCGCCTACCCTGGGAAATCCACCGACACCATTGGCTGACTGCGAATATATTCACTTTCATGTTACTGGTTTGAATCTGCATCGTAAACCGCTGGACGCCCGGATTTGTGCTGGCAAAGTGGCGGCGGAGATTGTCGATCCGGTGACCGATAAAATCACGCCGTTAGTGGCCGAGCACGGCGGCATTCTGTATGCAAGATACTGGGTACGGTTTGAAACAATGGGCATGCTGGTGTTGAGGCTGGCGGGTGAAAGAGCGATCCGGAGCGGGAATTTATTGGTGATGTAATTATTAACACCACCAACTGGCGTATCAATTCACAGTTATCGCTGCTAGCGCTTATTTTTAAAAACAAAAAGCGTCGATGTAGTGAAATTGACCGCCAGCCCGCATAGACTACCTATGGCGACAGCAACAACTGGGTAATTCGCAATCCATGAAGAGTTATAAACGGAAATACTGTAGGCGATATAGTTTATAGCACCACCAAAGAGCATAAAAAAAAGGTAATGGGCGAACTCTTTTTTCTTAGTTAATGACGACGACATCTGACGGAAAGTAAGTTGCCGATTTAAAACCCATGTAGCAACCACAGCCGCAAGAAATGAAATCAATCTGGAAATATATAACCCAAGAAAATCTTTAAAAAGATAGAGAACCAGCGCATCGACTATGAAACCGGCAATACCGACAAGTGCAAAAATCATAAGTCTCTTCATACGAGCATTAATACCAATTATAATATTTCAACCAGCTATAAAATAATAGCTGGCCATCTTAGTTAAAAGGAGATACTCAAAGGTTTTACACCCTGCTGATCTAGCCAGATTATACCTTCCTCAACCGGAACAATTTGTATACTGCTACCCCTACTCATCTTATCTGGTAATGTAATGGTGACATCAGTCTGACCACCATTAGCAGCAACATAAGGCAGGGTAATGCGTAAAAAGTCCTGATTAACCATTACTCCTTCAGGGTTATATAACCTTACGCCAACATTTAATGGATAAAAAGTATTTTCCCCAAGGGCCCAATCACTCATATTAACAACCGTTACCAACAGAGTATGACCTGCGTCAGCGTTAACAGGGTTTAATAATGATTTAAGGCTTAATGATAAATTTCCTTTAATTTTTGCTGCTAAGCCTGGCTGGTGAGACCCAGAAAAATGGGACCATTCAAGCCTGTTTAAATCAAATTCGCATAGGCCTTGGCGAATTTCATGTGCATTAACATATTTCAGGACTCTGGGTATATAAGTGTTTAATGGATTTTTTGCAAAATCCCAATCCTTCGGATTAAAAGTTGAAAAGCCGTTAATAGTTCTCAGATGAAAAATCTCAGAAATTAACATCGCATCAACATTATGAGGATAAAGATCTAAATCAATACTTTTACTATTTATATCAAATTCACCTTTACGCTGCCCTAAGACATAGAATGCTTTACATTGCTCAGGGGGCGCTGGCAAATTATTTAAAAATGCCAGGTTGGCTTTGCGATCGAAAGTGGCACTATGAGAGACATTTATTTGTTCAGCAATAAGCATCATCCCAATAAATAATGCTAGGGGTTTAGCAATACGGATTATTTTTCCTGAGATAAATAATGTTGCTACCAGCGCTAATGGAAAAATCAGAAAAAGTGCATAACGAGAAGTTACTCTCATTCCTTTAGCACCCGGCACATATCGCCAAATGTACTCCCACAGGAAAAAATCGCCCTGCTTAATCATTACTATCAATGATAAAAGTATAGCGAGAACTAAACCAGAAATTAATTTCGGAGCAATATCTTTCTTTTTTATATAAAAGAGAGAAAATAAAGACGCAATAAAAATAAGTAGAATCAAAGGAGGAAAGCCTACTTTTAGCTCACCTACACGTTGTACGGAAATAAAATGATTTGAAAAAATAGCATCTGCAATTTTTCCAAATATCAGATTAGTTGAACCAGGATCTAAGAGGTTACCTATTTTTGGAGCATAATAGGTAACAGAATAAAGATTTTGTCCACCCGTTTCTTTTGCTTTAGGTAAATAAACGATAAGGAAAGGGATGATGGAGCTGATAAAGAAAAAAACAGGCACAAAAACCGAATAATAATCAAATTTTGAGAAAACTAAATGCCGCAGGGATTTATTAAAAATAACTGAGGGCAAAAAGAACATTGCAAAAATTAACGAAAAAAGAAGATAGAACCAGGCCATATAAAAAGTAGTTATCAGCCAAGCCGATAGAAAAACGGCTGAGCAACTACCGAAAAGAATTGCTTTTTTTCTTTCGCCTTTAGTAATTGCAGAAAAATATTTAAGAAGTAAAGCCGTCAGTAACGGGGCAAATGCAAGACTGAGCAATTGGGCATGGTGCATTTGCACAGTCAGGGAGTTGCTCAAGGTGAAAATCATGGATCCAGCCAAAGCTGGGTAAAATCCCACTTTTAAAACAGTTCTTGCAAGATAGAAAAAAGATGAAAACCCAATGAATTTTATAGTTATGTTTACAAACTCAGACGCCAAAAATATATCTAGACCTAAAAGCTTATAAATCGCAAATATTAAACCAAAAATGAAATATCCATCATTATAGCCAAGTGTATCTATGTAGGGATAAAAATAAGCCACCTGATTCCATTTGGCATGACCTGCAAAAACATTGTACCAATGATGTAGAATACTAGTTTCAATTATTCCATCGAACCGACTCCCAATAACAAAGTCAAATCCTGTTGAGATTTGCGTATAAAAAATGACACCGAAAGTTAAGATAAATGCCAGAATGAACATCACTATTTTGACATTTTTATTCAAAGTTAATTTCATCATGTTAAAATTAAATACGTTTTACTGGAACGGAAAGATAAGAAAGACGTTTAAGTTCACGCCGACCTACAGTCACGCTTTCTAAAATTAGCCCCGTAACAAATGAAATTGATGCTAAAATTATCAGCCCTGTTGAAAGCACTGCTGTAGGTAAGCGAGGAACAAGACCGGTTTCGAAATAGTAGGAGGCAAGCGGAAAAGCTAAAATAATTCCTGTAATGCTGAACAACAGCGCCAAGATTCCATAAAACATCAGCGGGCGCTCAGTTGCGTACAACCTAAGGATCATTTTTGCAATACGGATACCATCCCTGTAAGTATTCAGTTTACTCGCCGACCCTTCCATCCTGGCACTGTAAGGCGTATCAACTTCAGCATAAGGCATTCTGAGTTCCAGAGCATGCACGGTTAGCTCAGTTTCTGTTTCAAAACCTTTTGCCATTGCCGGGAATGACTTAACATATCGACGTGAAAAAATACGGTATCCGGATAACATATCGGAAAACTTACCCCCAAATATACTTTTTACGCAACCAGTTAACATCTTATTGCCAAATGTATGCCCCATTCGATACGCTTCTTTTTCTTCATGTTTTCTAACACCAACAACCATATCGAGTCGTTCTGAGATTAATCTTTCAATCATTTTAGGAGCACTTGCTGCATCGTAGGTTGCATCGCCATCTACCATGATATAGATGTCAGCAATGATATCTGCGAACATGCGCCTGACAACGTTTCCTTTACCTTGTTCTTTTACGGTGAAGACTTTTGCGCCTGCAGCAGTAGCTCGTTCAGCAGTATCGTCACTGGAATTATTATCAAAAACATAAATTGATGCTGAAGGCAGATGTACCCTAAAATCATGTATTACCTGTGAAATGGAAATACCTTCGTTATAACAAGGTACAACAACTGCAATATCATACTCTTTCTGATCAATCATATTTAGCAATCCATATCTATTTGGGATTTAACTTTTACTATTTAACTTCATTTATGTCCAGGCTAACAAATCCTATACCTAACATTCGCATATCCTCCCCAAGTTTCAGAGAATGTGGTGTTGTAGGCACAGGTGCAATAATAATAATTTCATTTGACCTTTCATCTGAGTTGAACTCTATGGATTGAATAGTATCATCCTGGTTCAACTTCATACTACGTTTGAGACCTGCATAACTAATCTCAATATTATTGTTTATATTAGGCCCAAAAGCATGACCTTTGATAGTAATAATAAAATGTTTAGGTAAGTTAATTTTAAATCTGATCAGCACTGCTTCAGCCTCTGCTTGATCAGACCAGCGTCCCCATGCTTCATGTTGTGAAAGTCCTTCAACATTCTCTACGTAAGCGGGATAATTTAATTGAGTAAAATCAATATGTAATTTCTTTTCTGATAAAACAATGTCCTGACGTCTCTCGCCTTCAAGTGAGCTAATGAATCTAGAAAAAGACGGTAACAAGGTTTTATTTCCATAGCCGCTTAAATGATCTCCATCAAAGAAAAGTGGCCTGCCATTTTTATAAACGCTGCATGAATTTTTACCACATAACGCCGAAAGAGGATCCCAAACATCTAATGGAATCGTTTTTCTCAGCTCAGAATAACTGGCCAATATGGGTGCCCTATATGTTTCAATTACTTCTCGTGAAATTGAATCTCCTCCCTGACAAATAGGATTACTTTTATTAAACCAGTCAGCACAGCGATATGTGGGAATTTTAAAAAGGGGCTTAGGTGCTTCAAAAACTATGTGTACGCCCTTATCAGCAAAAGGTTTTAAGGTTAATTTCGCATAATTTATTGTGCGCTCTCGCCCTTTCTCAGCCTTTTCACTAAATAATACATCCGCATGTTGTTTATCACCAAAATATGCCCACTGGTCAACAAACCTAGGCAATCTTAATGAAGCAAGGAACAGAACATCATCTGGTTTTATTCTTTTAGCAATGTCCTGAAGCGATGAGTCTGAATATTGCTGACACCTAGCCACATCCATGTCTCTTTCTGGCGTAAAACTCAGGAAAGGACATCCACCATTGTTATAAGCATAAATTGTTGTCTGTGTTTTTATAGCAAAGCTTTTGAATAACCCTGAGTAAGCCAAGGCATGCGAATCCCCAATGACAAAAACTTGATGTGGGTTTGGGGATACGGGGGTATTACAATCTTTCGGTTTATAAATCAGTAATAGACCACCGTGGACATCTACATGCTCTGGTTCGGCCTGACAACCTGGGTAGCCATCAACAACACCACTACCTTCTGGATACCAATCTTGTGGAGATTTGGTCAGTACACTTTGAGAAATACTTCCTACATGTGAATCAATCTTTAAAGCAATAAAATATGATGCACTTATAAAAAAAACTCCAGTCAATAAAACCACCCAACTATTTTTTTGTGCAATAAATCGGGAATTACGAACGGGTTTTTCAACGAAAAAGTAAGAAAATAGCGAGAATATAAAAGTTATCAGTAACGCTAATATCTGTTGTGAGGCGGTATCGAGCCCATATGTCCAGCGAAAGAGCACAAATATCGGCCAGTGCCATAAATAAAGAGAAAAAGATAACTTACCAAAAAAATTAAGAAACTGGTTACTTAGTAGTTTGTTTATACTTGATAGCACAGTTCCATGGTAGAGACTGAAAAAAAGCCCAAGTGTACTCACTATTGCGAGTAATGCTCCTGGCATGGGGAAATTCTTAGTATCAGTGACAATAAAAGAAACCAGTAAACCGGCTAGTGATAAAACACCAATGATTCTTTTAAACCAGCTTATCCATTGAGTGGAAATCAGATACTGTTTAAATGTTGTCATAAACTGATACAACAACACGCCCGAAGCTAATTCCCAAAACCTACCTGGAGTTGAGTAATAGGCTTGTGTGGGCTGTGTAGCTGATAGTTTAAAGGAAAGAAATAAAGACGCTATGCCTAATATTAAGTAAATAGCTGAGGTTATATACTTCTTGTTTGACGATAACCAGAAAATATAAAGGAATGGGAATATTAGATAGAATTGTTCTTCAACACCTAAAGACCAGGTATGAGTAAAAGGATTGAAGTCTGTGGTCGGAGCAAAGTAATCTCTTCCAGTTGAAGCAAGAATAAAGTTACTGAATCCGAAAAATGCATAAAAACCCGTAGACTGATTCACCCAACTAAGCCAAGAACCGGGAATAAAGGCCGTTGATAAAGCAAAAACCACTAAGAGCATAAATATTAGCGCAGGGAATATACGCTTTATTCTTCGGCTGTAGAATATCGCAAAAAACTGTAAGATTGTTGCCCCTTGAAAGGCTGCAACCGAAGCACTGACTATAAATCCGGAAATAACAAAAAAAACATCTACACCGACAAAGCCGCCAGGGAGTATGTTTGAATTCAGATGAAAAAGTACTACTGATAAAACTGCCAGAGCACGTAGTCCATCGATGAAAGGATGATAGGGTATATGCTTGTCTGTTATTCTATTATTCATTCGCCAACACCATTTGAAGAGTATTTTTTGTATTTTTATATAATCAGAATGCTTCAACCAAAAGAAAACCCGGCAAAGCCGGGTTTTCTTTTTGCCTGAGGTTGGTTAGCCTAACCACTCAGTGTGGAAAACACCGTCTTTATCAATACGCTTATAAGTATGCGCACCGAAATAGTCACGCTGAGCCTGAATCAGGTTGGCTGGCAGGACTTCTGAGCGATAGCTGTCGTAGTAAGCAATGGCCGCAGAGAAGGTTGGCGTCGGGATACCGTTCTGAATCGCGTAAGAAACCACATCACGCAGCGCCTGCTGATACTGATCTGCGATATCTTTGAAGTACGGTGCTAACAACAGGTTAGCGATGCCCGCATCTGCTTCATAAGCATCAGTGATTTTCTGCAAGAACTGGGCACGAATGATGCAGCCAGCACGGAAGATCTTCGCGATTTCACCGTAGTGCAGATCCCAGTTGTTCTCTTCTGACGCGGCACGCAGCTGTGAGAAGCCCTGAGCATAAGAGACGATTTTGCCCAGATAGAGCGCACGACGCACTTTCTCAACAAACTCAGTTTTATCACCGGTGAAGGCCTTCGCCTGTGGACCGCTCAGTACTTTAGAGGCTGCCACACGCTGGGTTTTCAGCGAGGAGAGGTAACGCGCAAACACAGATTCAGTGATCAATGACAGAGGTTCGCCGAGATCCAGTGAGCTCTGGCTGGTCCATTTCCCGGTGCCTTTGTTCGCTGCTTCATCCAGAATCACATCAACCAGGTATTTACCGTCTTCATCTTTCTTGGTGAAGATATCTTTGGTGATGTCGATCAGGTAGCTGCTCAGCTCGCCGTTGTTCCACTCCGTGAAGGTCTCAGCCAGCTCTTCGTTGTTCAGGCCTAACGCGCCTTTCAGCAGAGCATAGGCTTCAGCGATAAGCTGCATGTCGCCATATTCGATGCCGTTGTGTACCATTTTCACATAGTGGCCCGCGCCGTCCGCACCCATATAGGCCACGCAAGCTTCGCCATCTTCTGCACGCGCAGCAATTTTATCCAGAATCGGTGCAACCAGTTCGTAAGCTTCTTTCTGACCGCCAGGCATGATAGATGGGCCTTTCAGTGCGCCCTCTTCACCACCAGAAACGCCGGTGCCAATGAAGTTAAAGCCCTGCTCAGACAATTCTTTATTGCGGCGGATGGTATCTTTATAGAAGGTGTTGCCACCATCAATCAGGATGTCGCCCTTATCAAGGTGCGGAGTCAATGAAGCGATAGTCTTATCTGTTGCTTCACCAGCCTGAACCATCAGCAAAATGCGGCGTGGTTTTTCCAGAGAGGCTACAAACTCTTCAACTGTATAAAAAGGCGCAAGCTGCTTGCCCTGATTTTCAGCGATGACTTCGTCAGTCTTCTCACGAGAGCGGTTGAAGATAGAAACAGTGTAGCCGCGGCTCTCAATGTTAAGTGCCAGGTTACGGCCCATTACCGCCATACCTACAACGCCGATCTGTTGCTTGGACATTACATACTCCTGTCTGTGGTCTCGCATGGTGTTACCCGTAACACCACTTTGTAAGTGATTAATATGTTAACTCAGGATAGCGGATAAAAGGTAATGAATGGTGCGATAGGCAGATGAAATAATCTGAAAAAAAATCACACATTTAACAAGGATTTATAGAGTCGGGTATAGCTTTGTATCATCTTTTGGGCCGTGAATAGCGACTCAAAGCGCGCAAGCGCTGCTGCACCAAAGCTGCTGGACAGTTCCGGGCTGTTCCATATTTCATCCATCGCCCTGCGTAACGCGACGGGATTAGACGGGGGAACCACCAGGCCGGTGACTCGATCGATGTTGATAAATGTCGTGCCCGTACCGATCTCGCTGGAAATCAAGGGTTTTGAGTAGAGCGCCCCTTCCAGCAATGAGATTCCAAAAGCTTCTGAACGCAGGTGAGATGGAAATACCAGACAGGTACATAGTTGCAATAATGCAGACTTTTCGCTGTCTTCTAATGCTCCCAGAAAATGGATGTTATCTACACCTAACTGCTGTGCCTGAGATTTTAGCTCTGCTTCAATCGGACCGGCGCCCACTACCACGATCGGATAACGACTGTTTTTTGCCGCTTCAATCAGGATATGCAGGCCTTTGTAATAACGGAATGTACCAATGAATAGAAAGAAGCCATCAGGAAATCTTGCCTGCCATTTTTGCAGCACAGCAGGATCGTTATTTTGATAAAACTGTTTATCAAGACCATACGGAATAACTTCAACTTTATCTTTGAACTGCTGCAATACCGGGCTACTTTCAACGTAGTTAGGCGAGGCGGCAACAATTCTGTCTACACTGGAAAGAAAGCGATTCATTAACGGGGTATAGAGTTTCAGCAGTAACTTCTGCTTAACAATATCAGAATGGTAACTCACTACCGATGGCTTTTTAATGCCCGCAGCAAAATGCATAAAGTCCATAAATGGATAAGGAAAATGGTAATGGATGATATCTGCATCCTTGGCCAGTTCCCTGAACTCTTTTATGGCTGAATAAGAGAATGGTGTTGAGGCAAACTCACACTGAGTTTTGACCCGATGAATCTGATGGTTATCCAGTGAGTTTTTTTGGTTTTTGAATTGGGGACTATGAGTAAACACAACAGACTCAATACCTGATTTAAAACCACCTTCTGCGAGCTGATAAATAACCTGTTCTATGCCACCGAAAGTATCAGGGTAATAAGTTTTATAACAATGTAAAACTTTAATCATATATATTTTGCGACCTGCTCATAAGCTTCAATGGTTTTATCGGCACACAGTGACCATGAAAATTCGCGAGCACGCGCTAATCCAGCATCTATCATACGGTACTTTTCATCAGCGTTTTCAATCATCATCTGAATGTAAGTCGTTAAAGCATGGACATCTTCTGGCTCATGCATGAGTGCTGCATCTCCAGCGACTTCGGGCAGTGAAGTTGCATTTGAGCAAATCACAGGCGTTCCTGATGCCATTGCTTCAAGTACCGGTAAGCCGAAACCTTCATAAATTGAAGGGAATACAAAACTCGTCGCAGCACTGAATAAAAGCGGCAGGTCCTTACCAGGGACAAAACCCAAATATTTTAACCACCCTTCTCTCTCTCCCTTATCAAAAAGCTTAAAGAGTTGCTCATTTTCCCATCCCTTGTAACCACTGATAACCAGCGGGAAGGCAGATTTCTCATGAGCGGGCAAACGGTCATAGGCCTGTAACAGCGTCAGTATATTCTTTCTTGGCTCAATCGTACCAGTATACAAAAAATAACGTTGCCACTTGAGATTATACTTTTCAAGCACGTGCTGAGTTTCTTTTTCATCGCGGGGATGAAACTGTTCATTACAGGCGAGAGGCGCCACTGCAATTTTATTATCTTCAATACCAAAAAAATTGACTAACTCCTTTTTTGTGTAATGAGAATCAGTTATTAACATCGAGGCACGCGAAACAGTATTTCTTAACTCTTTCTGCATCAAGTGAACACGACCAGCCGGGTGAAACTGCGGCCAGTGGAATACCGACAAATCATGAAAGGTGGCAACACAATGGTTCACGCGAGGAGGTAAGTAATAGTTTGGACTATGAAATATATGGCTCTTAAATTCCCTCAACGCCATCATTTTCATTACTGGAAAAGTCAGACGATATATTTCACTTACGGTTTTGCTTTTTTGTAATTTTCGTTTAAAAGATTGAACAGATTGAGCAGACTCACTCGCGACTACTAGTGAGTCACGAGTCTTCGTGCCATGAAGAAACGTCAGCGCGACGTTTTCTCTTTCCTGAAGCTGTTTAGCAAGCTCAAACGCATAACGGCCAATACCGGTTAAAGGATATTTAATACAGTCCGTAGAGTAAACGACGTTTATTGCTTTGCTTCCAGCATCCATTTCAGGGTATCTCTAAGAGGAATTTTAGACGAAGTCTCACCGACTAAGCGACTGAGCAAAGTGATATCGCCACAAAGTTCTTTAATTTCATTAGGTCGGACAAAATCGGGATTAACTTCAATCCTGATATCATGGCCTGTCAGGGATTTGCAGAGATCAACGACTTCCCTTAATGAGTGCATTTTGCCTGAAGCTACATTGACAGTCTGACCAAAAGAGCGTGAATGTAGTAATGCTGAATAACTTTTGACGACGTCGCGTACATCCGAAAAATCACGCCATACATCTATGTTGCCCAGCTCAATGACTTCTTTCCTCTCGCGAAAATGTTTGACGATTTTCGGGATCAGGAAATTTTCTGCCTGACCGGTGCCTGTGTAATTAAATGGCCGGGTAATAATAATCGGCAATTTTTCATAAAACAGACTGGTCATATACTCCATGGCCAGCTTGCTGACCGCATAGTCATTTGAGGGTCTGGCAGGAACCGACTCTGCTAATTTCCCCGGCGTGTTATTACCGTAAACATTAGCGCTGCTGGCGATCAAAACTGCATCCGGCATTTTTGCTGATTCGCTAAGAGCCTGTAACAGGTTACGCGTACCGCAAAGGTTAACATTATAGAATGCGTTCGGGTCAGCATGCCCAACAAATGCTATTGCTGCAAGATGAACAATAACGTCTGGCCGAATACTGTCTACAGCATTCTTTACATCTGCTGCATTAGTAAGATCAACCTGAAAATAGCGTGAGGAATTCTGGGCGGGAGTTGAACCGAAACCATAAACTTCATATCCGGCAGCGGATAAATCCGCTGCCATATATTGGCCGGTAAAGCCCTTGATCCCAGTGATCAATGCTTTTTTGCCATTAGTCATATCAGAAGGAAAACCCTTGTTTATTGCGGCGCAGATCTTCTTCTACCATCATCGCACACAACTCTTCGAGTGTGGTTTTAGGTTCCCAACCCAGAATGTCTTTCGCACGCTGTGGGTTGCCAATCAACAATTCTACTTCAGCAGGACGATAGAACTTAGGATTGACCTTGACCACTACTTTGTTAGTGGCTACATCGATTGCAACTTCCTGAGCATCTTTGCCTTCGAAGCGCAATTCAATGCCAGCCGCTTTGAACGCCATTGAAACGAAGTCGCGGACTGTTTCTGTGCGGTTAGTTGCCAGGACAAAAGTATCTGGCTCATCAGCCTGCAGCATGCGCCACATGCCTTCAACATATTCCTTAGCAAAGCCCCAGTCACGCTTGGCGTCCATGTTACCTAACTCAAGCACATCCAACTTGCCGAGCTTAATTTTCGCTACTGAATCGGTGATCTTACGGGTTACAAACTCCTGTCCACGTAGCGGTGATTCGTGGTTAAACAGAATGCCGCTTGATGCGAAGATGTTGTAGCTCTCACGGTAGTTAATGGTCATCCAGTGGGCATACAACTTGGCGACGCCATACGGG
The DNA here is from genome assembly GCF_001517405.1 of Duffyella gerundensis. Lineage (NCBI taxonomy): Bacteria > Pseudomonadati > Pseudomonadota > Gammaproteobacteria > Enterobacterales > Erwiniaceae > Duffyella > Duffyella gerundensis. Next base: position 2,497,385 of record NZ_LN907827.1, read on the forward strand.
CTACGTGGATAGAAAGGCGTATCCTCTTTCTGCGGGATAGCCTGCACTTTACCAAACATTTCTGAAGTAGATGCCTGATAGAAGCGAATTTTAGGGTTAACAATGCGAATAGCTTCTAACAGGTTTACCGGACCAATACCGGTAATTTCAGCGGTAGTCAGTGGCTGGTCAAAAGAAACACCTACAAAGCTCTGAGCCGCAAGATTGTAAACTTCGGTCGCTTTGCTTTCCTGAAGTAGACGTATGCTCGACGATAAATCTGTCAGATCATATTCAACCAAGTGAAGATTAGAATTGTTTTTAATTCCTAACTCTTCAATACGCCAGAAATTCACTGAGCTGGTACGACGATACGTACCATAAACTTTATATCCTTTATTCAATAATAGCTCTGCCAGATAAGCACCATCCTGACCTGTAATGCCCGTAATAACCGCACTTTTCATTTTATAAATAACCTTTTAATCAAAGAGTTTTTTAACAAGATTTTCAGCACTTTGCCCCCAACTTAACCAACGAATCTTAGCTGAATCAGGATGTGCATTTTTTTTGAAGAGTTCGATCCACTCTTCAATGGCGCGAGCTAATGCTTCAGGCCGATTGGATTTGAAATAAAACGCGCCTTCACCCGCGACTTCACGAAGCACCGGTATATCACGTGAGATTAGCGGCTTATTATGCTGAGAAGCTTCAATTAACGGAAGACCAAATCCTTCATCTTCAGAAGGATATAGTAAGCAATCAGCATTCTGATAGAGCTCGCTTAGTAATTCATCACTGGCATTGTCAAACCAAAAAAGTTTTTCATTCAAAAGTGGATGGTTATTGATCGTATATACAATCTCAGGAATAGTACGCCTTGCTTCATCTGGTAACCCCTTCCATCCCTCTTTACCAACAATAACCAAGTGGGATTTATTGCCCGCCGCCCAAAGCTTGTCGAAAGCAGCAATAGCCTGTAAATGTCCTTTTCGTGGTTCAAGTGTACCGACCATCAGAAAGGATTGATTTTGTTTAATCAGATTAACCCTGTCAAGATCATGCGCACTAATTCCTCCTGAAGGTATAGTTGAAGAAATATCTGCGCCATGATGAGAATATTCCATCACTAATCGAGGATTGTTCAGATTGTTAGCTGCAATATATTTTTTGAGTTCATTAACTACAGCCTCTGTAACACAGACGATTTTATCGGAGTACTCAGTAAGAATGTTAAGCCAAGCTGAAAAGTTTTCATTACTTCCAGGAGGAAAAAAATGATTTTTTGTGACTGGCAAAATATCATGAATCATAAACGTGATATTAACATTGTTTTTTAAAAGATAATCGTAAAATCCTGATTTTTGAGCATCTATAACCAGATCACAAGCTAGCTCAGAAGAAAAATAAACATCATCCGGATGAAAATCGATACACCGGTCAAAATCAATGTATGGTGCAATCCCCGGATAAAGTTTTTTCATAAAGCCATTAGCTTCTCGCAAAGTGTAACCGCTTTGTTCTTTACTGAGATAAACAGGCACTACACTAAAACGATTATCTGAAAGTTTAATCAATTCTATTAAAAGCGCTCGGGTGACACGTTCAATACCAGTCCATAAATCTGAATCTTTTATAAGGGAAACATCAAAGAATATCTTTCTTGTTGATTTTAGGCGAGGGAAATTATTAGCCAGTAGGCTGGCATAGCGCTCAAACTCACTTCCCTGAATGTCAAGTTTATTGATTATGTAATTAACGTTAACATTAATCTCACTATACGCTGCTTCAATGTGATTAAAACAGGCTTCTGCACAATTTTCAGGACTGTGTTCTGAAGAAATATAATTATGCGCATTCTTACCCAGCACTTCTCTAAATTGTTTATTCTTGCACAATTTATCGATGGCACTGATCAGGTCGCTTATTACGAAGTCATCAGCAAGTTTAATAACCCGATCATTTGGTAGTTCAGCCATTGAACCATTAGCATTAACAATAGTAGCTAAACCATAGTTCATGCAATCTAAAACAGCTGCAGAGGTTTCACCTCGTGATAAAGCACGAAGCTGAACACCTATGTCCGCAGCAATTAAATACTGTCGATAAAGAGTATCAGATGCCCACCCTGTAATCTCAATAACAGACTCAAGATGGTGCTCTCTAATCAGTGCATCAACAGTCTTTTTATAGTTCCCGCCAAGCTCACCGACGAAAACCATTTTAATTTTTTCTTTTGGCTCTTTCGGTAAAGCGCCTAATGCCTCAATGAGCATATGGTTGAGTTTAGAGCTATCAAGAATACCAAAAGAGCAAATTAGTATAGTTTCATCTGAAATATTAAGATCATTTCTGACTTCCTTTTTATCCAGAGAAATGGGCGCAGCACGTAACAAGGGGATATGTTCCCAGTCAAGTTCTCGACTATTAGAATACCATTTTTTTGCTAATTTCCTCGAGTGATCTGAATGCACAATGATTGCTGTAGCATTGCTCAACACATTGAAATTAGATGGGTATTGATACATTATCTTTTCATCGTCACCGATTTCTGCTCTTTGAATGAGAGCACTGTAACCATGAGAAGAAAGTAACTGTTCGCTCCATAGGCGCTCATGACCTGCAAGAGTTTCTTTATAACGAAAATAATTACTAAGGTAAAAATCATGCATGCAAACGATGCCAGGGTAGATCTCCAATATTTCATGCATATAATCATGAAATATAGAATTACCCATTTGATAAATTATACGTTCATAAGTATCTGCCGTATTTAGAAAATCCTTTGTATTAATGACACGATAGTTTTCTTGATCTGTAATATCGGATTGCCTCTCATCAACTACTACATCAATATCATAATATTTTGATAAGGCTGGAAGCAACTCTTCACTATAAAGAGAAATCCCTGAGCGCGCTGGACTAAGAGGAGTAAAAAATGCCAACTTTTTATTGAGAGAACGAATACGATCTGGTCGGCCGATTTTTCTTCTTTCAACGATTTCTTCAAGGGCACTGAGTGCGACTGCAGCAGAATTTTCCCAAGAAAAGGCCTGAGCTCGTAGCAGACCTTTTTCTTTTAAGGAAGCATACAGAGATTCATTTGTAAGTACATGGGTAATTTTATCTTTGATATCTGTCACACTATGAGGGTCAAACAACGCCTCTTCAATTCCAATTACTTCTGGTAAACTTGTATTACCTGCACCAATAACAACTGCACCACAGGCCAAAGCTTCAAGAGCTGGAAGCCCAAATCCTTCATGCCAGCTAGGAAATACAAAGAGCTTACACATGTTATAAAGGTGTACCAACTCTTCATCAGAGACATAGCCGGTCAGGATCATCGACATTTGCTCTAATCTGCATTTACGCGCATGATTATTGAGATTATCAATGTCGAACTGTGATAGCTTTCCAGCTAAAACAAAATCATAAGTATTACGTATTTCAATAGGAAGCTCGCTCAAAGCTTTAATAAGGGTAGGCAGATTTTTACGTTCATCCGCTCCTCCTGAATACATAATAAAAGGTTTATTTAATTTAAACTTAACCTTCAAACTTCTAACTTGATCCGAGTTCAGTGCTGTAACCTTGAATATATCATCACATGCCGTGGAAACATTTATAATATCATTGGCCTTCTCTTTGAAATATTCCTGCCCCTCAGCTTTAGAAAATTCAGAGATGGCCAGTAACTTTTCACATGCCTGCAAATAAGAAATTTTATCAAGATAAAATTTCTTATAGTTGGGGTTAGGATCCAGATACTGAGTAGGATTATGTAAAGGGATCAAGTCATAAAGTGTTGTGACAACCGGTGTAACATTATCAAATTCATTTACACTTAATACACTGTCATCTTGATAACCTTCGAACATGGTTGGCACATAGATAACATCAGGCTTATGGCTTTTAAAAAAAGCCTCACGGATAATTTTTGCATTAGTATTATTATTATGATTGCCAGGTTGTTCAAATGCACAAGGACCAACTGGATACCAGAATTTGATAGCACGTCTTCCTACCAGTGGAGTAAACTCATTTACAATATCTTTGACTGGAAAAGCGCCATTCCCTATCAAAATGACTTCATATTTTTTACTAAATGCCAGTTTAACCAAAGATTTAATTATAGCTCGGGTATATCTACCAATACCTCTAAAGCGGCTTTCAGACTGCAACCCTTGCATATCAATTGCTATGCGCATCAATCGCTCCCTTTCTGATTTTTAAGCATCTTAATTTTTTTGATATTGGTAACTGTATCCCTGGACATATGATTTTCATCTGAAACGTTAATAATTAACGATGAAGCTACGACATTTGAATTATTTAAATAAATTGCTTTTAACTTACCGTAAAGGCCTGTCTTTTTAGCCACAACGATTAAAATTCGCCTGAATTGATAATTTGCAAGCAACTTTCTGGCAGAGGGCATCGCTAAAGAAATAATTCTGCGCTTGAAAGGGATTAGTATTTTTTCACTAGCGTTCAGGCTATTAATAAACCTTAATGGCTTCGTCAATCGCCATGACTTACTTGAATATATATTTTCAAGTACGTGCTGATGTCTCGATAATTCGTCCGCAAAGTTCTTGTTATTTTTTATTACCTTATTTAAATCGTTTTGCAATTTTATTAAATTATCTTTAAGTAAATTAATCTCTTGTGACTTTCTGGTATTAACCTGAAGTAAATTATTCTTCAGTTCTTTTATTTCAGTGCAAAGCAAATTTTCGCTTTCAACAAACTGTAAATTCAAGTTTCTGAAAAATATATTTTCAAGCTCAACCGGGATCTTAGCGGCAAGAATGTTTGTCTTATTCCAACCATGCTTTAAATTAAGGTAATAGTACAGGTGTTTTTCTGCAATACTATCTTCATCAGGTTGCGTGATGCGCCAATCATAATAATCAATTTTAAAAAGAAAATCAAAAGGGACCAGATAATGAAGCAATGCAAACCTAAGGGCATAAACAAAGCCCTCACTTTGGTAATTAATAAATGAGAATGGTGAATCACCTAATATTTCTCCAGGCTTACCCCATAACAGTGCCTCGAAACCCACACTCGAATTAATAGTGATTATTTTTTTACATGATGCTATGAATTCTTGGGGTGTGAGATCTTCACTTCCACTATCTATATCTTTATAGTCAATACGTCCGTAAGGATGTTTACGAACCGAAACTTTTTCTGCTTGACTTTTTGCGTAGTTTATAACCTCTAGATTATTAAATCCATTACTATAAGCAATTATATTAGAGTCATCCTCTACTTGAAGAGGAACACCAATTTCGTACTCATCAAAATTACGCACGGGTTTTTGGTCTTTAATAAAAAGACTTAATAACGCTACACGCCCGAAATCAGTATATTTATCATTTTTTGCTTCATAATTTTCAAACCGTCGTGCGGCCTCAGTGTTACCGTTGACACCGCTAAAATCAAAATAACATGTTGGTAAATAAACAGGTTCTCTTAAAGGGCCAAGCTCATTATGAATGACAGGGATTTGATATCTATTAGCAATTTCCTTAACAGATGGGCAATTAGCCCATAATACTACTGCTTTTATATTAAATTCTTTTTTTATTCTAATTAGCTCAGCTTCAAATAAATTCATCAATGGTTCATACTCTTGCGTGAGAATATGCTCCCACACCAGATTCTTTGACTTTAACTTATGTTGCAGATTTGAAAAAACATCACTAGTCCAGATAATTTTATGTAACTTCCTCAACTCCTCATTTTCCGGTAATGAAGTGTTAAAGCCAGCCAGCCAATTATCTGGTAAATGCGAAGGCACATCCTGAAATATCTGCTCATGTCCAATATGAATAGCGTCATCACATGGGAAACGCTTAACACTTAGGTAAAAAGCGGTCAGAAATGTCTCATAGGAATATTTGACATCATAAGGTAGCCAAAAAAATAGATATCGTGATTTCTTACTTGCCATTACTAACATTCACCTCGTGGGATTAACGCGCATTTCATGAAAATTTCCAACTATTTTACTTTTTCACAACTTTCATTTCTGCAGGAATATATAGCATGCCACCAAAGTTCTCTTTAAGAAGTTCAACAGGTGTATTAACTGTGAAAACTTTAACGCAGAAAATACGATCATAAAAGTCCGATGAATAGGGTTCAGGTTTGATTCCAATGTCGATTCGATATTCTCCCATATAAAAAGGAATAACAAATTCCCAGCTCATTATAACGTGATCACCTGCCTTAAGACTTTCAAGGCGAGTACCGTAATAGTTTGAATTCATGCTTAATACAGGAAATCCATTTTTATCACCTATAAGCATGCCAACACAGGCTTCAGCAGGGACATCTCTATTGCATCGAATTACGGCCTGAACGGTAACTTTATCTTTGGCGTAAAGGGTAGCAATCTCTTTTCCCTCTGCGTTTAACATTTTGAAATCGAGAAATTCTAAATCCAGGCTTCCAGCATTTTCCTGCAGCGAATTTTGGCGAAGATTATGATTGACCGTAATATCAGGATCCAATTTATGATTAACAATTAATCCAGTATCTTCTTGCTCTTTAATTGAAATTTTGTTTTCAACGAGGGAATTCTGGTAGAGATCACAAACTTTTGCAGCTGAACCAAAAGCTTTTACTTCTCCCTCAGCAATATAAACAGCACGAGAGCAAAACTGCCTGACTTGGAAAAGTGCATGGCTGACAAAAAGAATAGTTACGTTATCTTCAAGCATCTTATTCATGCGCTGCATGCATTTGGCTTGAAAAGCTAAATCGCCCACGCTCAATGCTTCATCGACAATTAATATATCAGCTTGAACGGCTGTTGCTACGGAAAATGCCACACGGGCTTGCATACCACTTGAATATGTCCGCACAGGAGAATCGAAGTACTCTCCTATGCCTGCAAAATTTTCAACATCACGTATGACTTCATCCATGTCATCTTCTGTTATACCCAAAAGTTGACCTGCGATAATCGCGTTTTGACGCCCAGTAAAATCTGGGTGGAATCCCATTCCTAACTCAAGTAGTGCGGCAATACGCCCTTGTGATTTTACTTGGCCTGATGTTGCAGCAGTCGTACCTGTAATAATTTTTAGTAACGTACTTTTCCCTGCGCCATTTACACCGATAATACCTACAGCTTCACCTTTTTCAATTTCGAAAGAGATATCCTTTAAAACACACTTTTCGTGAAAACGATTTTTTTTACTAGGTAATATCCACTCCAGCAAGCGATCTATTTTTCGCGGGTACTGTTTATAACTCTTACTGACGTTTTCAACTTTTATGCTGTACATTATAATTCATCCACCATATCTGCCGCATGTTTCCGGAAGAGATAAAGCCCCAACCCACAAAAAATTATTGCTAGAGCAATAACCCATTTCATGGCAAAAAAGTCTGGCATTGTGTTATGCACGAAAACCTCATGATAACCATTAATGATAGACGTCATTGGGTTATAACTTAGCCATCCCTGAGCCCAGACAGGTAGAGTAGTATAGACGTAGACTACAGGCGTAAACCAAAACCAGAACTGGAGCAGAACCGTGACAAATTGCCCTACGTCGCGGAAGAAAACATTTAGTACACCTAGTGTAATTCCAAGGCCACTGGCGAACAACACCTGAACTATCAACACAGGAATAATAAACAGGATGTTAAATCCAGGAAAATTGCCCGTCACCGCCAGGAAAAAGATAAACAGTGAAAATATTATCAAAAAGTTCATTATGCATGACAATATTATTATTACAGGCAAACAAATCCTTGGGAAAGTAACCTTTTTTAACAGATTTGCATTTTCAATAAATACAACCTGCATTCTGGATAAGATTTCAGCAAATAAACCCCAGGTAAGAATGCCTGAGCACAAATATATACTATAAGCAAATGGGCCTGTTGACTGAGGCAATCTAGCTTGCATGAGTTGTGAAAAGATTACAGTGTAAACAGTTATCATGGCGAGGGGCTGTAAAACTAACCATGCAGCCCCTAGTATGCTCATCTGGTAGCGAGACTGAAAATCTCTTTTTACGCTACTCCATATAAAACCACGATATTTTAATATCGCTAAGAGTATATCTTTCACTTATGGACTCCGTTAAGCAAAGCAAGAATATCTGAAGTTTTCTCATTCATTAGCGCGGAGTTATTTTTAGATTCAACGTTTAATCTTATCAATGGCTCTGTATTTGAAGTTCTTAAATTGAAACGCCAGTCTGAAAAATCCATACTAATCCCATCTGTCAAATCTAATACACACTCTTCGCTTAAGTAACATTCTTTAATAATCTCTATTTTTTCTTCCGCATTTAAAACTTTAGAATTAATCTCCCCACTACAAGGGAACGCCTTCATCCTTTGCGAAACCAGCCCGGATAACGTTTCACCTTTCACCGCCAGCAGTTCCGCCACCAGCAGCCATGGAATCATACCGCTGTCGCAGTAAGCGAAGTCACGGAAATAGTGGTGTGCACTCATCTCACCGCCATAAACCGCGTCTTCTTCACGCATGCGTTCTTTGATAAATGCGTGGCCGGTCTTAGACATTACTGGAACACCACCCGCTTTGGTGACCACATCAATGGTGTTCCAGGTCAGACGCGGGTCATGAATGATTTTCGCGCCTGGCTCTTTCTTCAGAAACGCCTCAGCCAGCAGGCCAACGATGTAATAACCCTCAATGAATTCGGCATTCTCATCAAACAGGAAGCAACGGTCGAAGTCTCCGTCGAACGCAATACCCATATTGGCCTGATGCTCACGTACTGCATCAGAGGTATCTTTACGGCACTCTGGCAGCAGTGGATTAGGGATGCCGTTCGGGAAAGTTGCGTCAGCCTGGTGGTGTACCTTAATGAAGCTCACCGGCGCATTAGCCTGCTGGAAACGCTTTTCAATCTCATCAATGACGTGACCGGCAGCACCATTACCTGAGTTGATCACCAGCTTCATGGGTTTGGTGAAGTTGTTCAGGTCAATATAGCCCATCAAATGATTGATATAGGCATCCAGGACTGAGATCTGCTTATAGCTACCACGTTTGCTCTCTTCAACCTGTGCGAAATCGTTAGCTTCAGCCAGTCGCTGAACATCGCGTAGTCCGGTATCTCCGCTGATGGGACGCGCACCTTCCCGCACTAACTTCATGCCATTATAGTTCATCGGGTTATGGCTGGCGGTCACTTCAATACCGCCATCAATCCCTAAATGAAAAGTCGCGAAGTAGATCTCTTCTGTTCCGCTCATACCGATATCCAGCACATCGGTACCTGCATCCCTGAGTCCGTTTGCCAGCGCCAGCTTAAGTGATTCACTGGTCTGGCGAACATCGCCACCCACTACAATGGTCTTAGGCCGGATAAATTCGCCATAAGCGCGACCAATGCGGTAAGCAATATCGTCATTGAGTTCAGTACCCAGCTCACCACGGATGTCATAAGCTTTAAAACAGGTCAGTGCTGCCATGATCTTGTCTGTCCTTACTTACTTGCAAACTGTTGTTTAATCAAAATGAGGTCATCATCGCCAAGATAGGAACCTGACTGGATTTCCAACAGCTCTAATGGAATTTTGCCTGGGTTTTTTAGCGTGTGAGGATGGCCGATTGGAATAAAGGTGGACTGATTTTCGGTCAGCAAAACCGTTTTATCCTGAATATTAACTTCTGCTGTTCCGGAAAGAATCACCCAATGCTCGGTTCGGTGGTAATGCATTTGTAACTGAAATGCTTCGCCCGGCTTAACCGTGATCCGGTTAACGTTGAAACGTTCTGTCTGTACAACAAGGTCACAACGACCCCATGGCCAGTAGGTTTCACGGTGGCGGCGATATTCACTACGACATTCATTTTTGAGAAACTCAACAACCCGCTTTACATCCTGTACCTGATCGCGACGCGCAACCAGTACGGCATCTTTGGTATTAACAATGACCAGATCCTCTACACCAATGGCCGCAACAAGCTGATCGTCAGTATTGATGTAGCAGTTTTTGGTGTTGTGCAGGAAGGTATCGCCCTTTAGCGAATTTCCCTGGCTATCTTTGTCATTCACTTCCCACAATGCTGACCATGAACCAACGTCGCTCCAGCCTGCATCAAGTGGAACCACAACCGCGGCATCAGTCTGCTCCATTACCGCGTAATCTATGGACTCATCAGGACAGGCAATAAAGTCATCCTTATCGATATTAATAAAATCATTGCCTTCCTGAACATTAGCCATAGCACGTCGGCACGCTTCAAGAATATCTGGACGGAATTTCTCCAGTTCCTGCAAATAGCGTTTCGCGCGGAACATAAACATGCCGCTGTTCCAGTAGTATTCGCCTGACTGAATATATTGCTGAGCAGTAGCGAGATTCGGCTTTTCAACGAAACGTTGAACCTTATGCGGCGCTTCGTTTTGTTCATTCACTTTGTCGCCACGATGAATGTAGCCATAACCGGTTTCAGGCCCCGTTGGCACAATACCAAACGTAACCAGGCTCCCCTGATCAGCATAAGCGGTGGCAGTGGCAATTGCGCGATGGAAGGCAGCTTTATCATCAATAATATGATCGGCGGCTAATACCAGTAAGATGGGATCATCACCCTGCTCTACAGCGTTCAGGGCTGCCAGAGCGATAGCGGGAGCAGTATTGCGACCAACAGGCTCAAGAATGATGTTGTGTGAGAGCTTATTAATTTGACGAAGTTGTTCCGCTACGAGGAAACGATGCTCTTCATTACAAATAACCATTGGCGCACGCACTTCAATCCCTGCCAGGCGGTTCACCGTCTCCTGTAACATTGAGTTTTGACCATGCAAACAGATGAACTGCTTAGGGTAAAGCTCTCGTGAAAGTGGCCACAAGCGACTACCGGTTCCACCGGCCATAATAACAGGAAGTAACATTCAACAACCCCTAACGATTTTTTACACGCCATACCATTTGATGTGTGATTAGTTTTTGCGCGTAATACAAAAATTATCCACGCTACCGCCCCTGGCTTTCAGCTGCCAAAACGCTGTTTTTAACTCTTACTCGTTCCCAAAAGCGCTCTGCTGTTTGGTTTTTAAGCGAAATTTAATGTGTAAACCAGAGCAAATACTACAGACAGAAAGCGAGAATTTACATCGCTTTCTGGCATTTATCTTACAAAGCTTATTCTCTAATGCTTAACAGAACTGTAGGGTTCCTGACGGTAATAAACCTGGTGAATAATCAATCATTCCATAAGCTTAGTAAGATGTAAGCTACATAATTTATCAGAACTAAGTGGTGTTTCGACGCAGGCAAAAGGAAATTTATGATTATGCGCATAGTTTTGCGCAAAATTTTGAAGAGGGATGTTAAGACGCAGGGGTAAAACGAAAAAGCAGATATGTCTGACTATAAAAAACCCGGCGATTAGGCCGGGTCAGTTTCACATCATCTAAACCCGTTCGGGTTCTTCGACTGCCAGTTCCAGGTGTCGCGCATCATCTCATCAATGCCACGCGAAACACGCCAGTTCAGCTCTTTGTCGGCCAGAGAAGCATCGGCCCAGAACGCAGGCAGATCGCCATCGCGGCGCGGTTTGATTTCGAAAGGAATTGCTTTACCTGCAGCTTTCTCAAATGCCTTGATCATCTCCAGCACCGAGTAACCTTTACCGGCACCCAGATTGTAAGCCTTGTAGCCTTCAACCTTGCTCAGATGATCCAGCGCTTTCAAATGCCCTTGCGCCAGGTCGACAACGTGGATGTAGTCGCGCTGCGCGGTGCCATCTGGCGTCTCGTAGTCGCCACCAAACACGCCGAGTTTATCGAGGCGGCCGATAGCGACCTGAGCAATGTAAGGCAGCAGGTTGTTAGGAATACCGCTTGGATCTTCGCCAATCTCACCTGATTCGTGTGCGCCGACCGGGTTGAAATAGCGCAGCGCAATCGCTTTAAATTGCGGTTCAGCTTTCGCGAAGTCCTGCATCACCAGCTCAACCATCAGCTTGGAGGTGCCGTAAGGGCTGGTTGTGCCGCCAATCGGCGTCGTCTCAACGTAAGGCACCGGCGCATTAGCACCATAAACCGTGGCCGACGAACTGAAAATGAACTGATAAATGCCAGCGTTGCGCATCTCTTCCAACAGAACAACGGTACCCGCGACGTTATTTTCATAATATTCGAGCGGCATACGCGTTGATTCACCGACTGCTTTAAGCGCAGCGAAATGAATAACCGCAGAGATATCGTGAGCGGCAAACAGGTCACGCAGGCAGGCGCGATCCAACACATCGCCTTCGCAGAACACGGCTTGCTTGCCGGCCAGCTTCTCAACGCGATTGATCGACTCACGGGAAGCATTGCTTAAGTTATCCAGCACCACAACATCATCACCGCGCTGCAGCAGCGCCAGTACCGTGTGCGAACCGATATAACCCGCTCCGCCGGTTACTAAAATAGCCATGTGAACTCCTTTCTGCCGCACATTCGCGCGGCAATGATTGGTCAGCGTTACTTAGCCAGCAGCTTCTGAATGCCTGCGCGGAATTCGCGACCCTGCGCATTGTTGCGTAAGCCGTAAGTCACAAACGCCTGCATGTAGCCCAGTTTACGGCCACAGTCATAGCTTTTGCCGGTCATCAGGCATGCGTCTACTGGCTTACTTTTGCTCAGGCTGGCGATCGCATCCGTTAACTGAATACGGCCCCATACGCCCGGCTCGGTTTTTTCCAGCTCGGCCCAGATGTCGGCAGACAGCACGTAACGGCCTACCGCGCCAACGTCTGAATCCAGCTCAGAGGCGTTCTCTGGTTTTTCAATGTAATCAGCGATTGTACCGACATCACCATCATTCTGCAGCGGCTCAGTGGTTTTAATCACTGAATACTCATGCAGATCTTCTTTTGACATCTTGCGAGCAAGAACCTGGCTGTGACCGGTTTCTTCAAAGCGCGCCACCATGGCAGCCAGGTTGTAACGCAGCGGATCGGTAGCGTTGTCCAGCAGGATATCCGGCAGCACCACCACAAAAGGGTTATCGCCAATCATCGGACGCGCGCACAGAATAGAGTGGCCCAGGCCCAGTGGCTGCGCCTGACGCACATTCATGATGGTTACGCCCGGCGGACAGATAGACTGCACTTCGCTCAGCAGCTGACGCTTAACGCGGGATTCCAGCAGCGCTTCCAGCTCATAGGTGGTGTCGAAATGGTTTTCCACTGCATTCTTGGAAGCATGAGTGACCAGAACGATTTCCTTGATGCCTGCTGCAACGCACTCGTCAATGATGTACTGAATCATTGGCTTATCAACGATTGGCAGCATCTCTTTAGGAATGGCTTTTGTCGCAGGGAGCATATGCATACCGAGACCCGCAACCGGGATAACTGCTTTAAGCTTGGTCATATTTTTTCCATATAAATGAAGTAGGAATGTTCATCGATTATGCATTAAAGAGATGATTCGCAAGTATAATCATAATCTGAAAAGTAGAGGAAGATTGTCGGAAACCGCGCCACGCTAAGCCGTTATTTCTGCTTTAAATTAACGTGTTGGCGATCACCGCAACACTCTTGCAGTGGAAATAAGAATAGTTCGATATTGGCAAGGTGACGATCGGCTGGATCAAAAGAAGGTGTTAATAACTGCGTCTGGCAGGCAGTAATATCCGCCCTGCCAGACTAAGGCCAATTATTGGTTATAAATTGCGCGCAGTTTTTCGCGGTAGGACGTTAAGTCATGTTCCGTTTTAATGCGCTGAATGGCCGCATTGGCTTTTTCCAGAATTTGATCCGGATTAGCGACAACGTCCATAATGATCGTTTTCAGCTGCTCAATATTACGCTGGCGCAGGCTCAGTTTTTCTTCTTCAGAGCGGATTTCATAATCACGTTCATCGTTCAGGGTATTAACGACCTGCCAGCCCACGCTATCCGGGTTGATTTCAGGCAATGCCCTGACGTTGGTGGTGATGACCGGACATCCACAGGACTGCATCTCCAGCACCGAGAAACCATAGGTTTCGGCCCAGGTTGGCAGCAGGCCAATATCAGCTTCCTGAAACAGTGCCAGCACGCTTTCGTTCGGCATAAAGCTGTGGTGAGTGAAGATGTCATGTTTAGCAATGGCGGCCAGCGTGCTTTCAGAGAAAGCTTCATCGTCCTGAAACTCGTTCAGCGCATAGTTGTAGGTTTTTTTCAGATCGCCAATCAGCGTCACTTTCACCTGATCGGAACGCAGACGGGACTCTTCAATCAACTCACAAAACGCCTGCACCACTTCCCCGCCACCCTTGCGAAAAAATTCATTGCCGATAAAGACAAAGTGTACAGGGCTTTGTGCATCACGCGGCAGGCGATGCGTGGTATGCAGCTTTTGCGGTGGGTGCATTACCACGGTTTTTTTCAGGATTGCCTGAGAGAGATCGCCATTGTCGAGCAGTAGCTTTTGCTGCATGTGCAGCGCGGCTTTTGACAACGCAATCAGCGCCAGACAGTTATCGGCGGCCAGGTAAGGAACCAATTTTTTCAGATGGTTAATATAATCAGGGCCGTATTTACGTCCCTTTTTCTCAAACAAAATACGTGGCGTATCGGTTTCAAAAGTGGCTAACCATTTTTTATCGGTGATAGCGACATCATTAAAAAGATGAAAAATGTCGACATCCTGATGCCCAGGCGAACAGAGTGGTTTAAAAACGAACACCTTCTTTTTTTTGAGAATTCTCATCGTTAAGAAGTTTATATAAGAATAAATATTTCTATATTTAAAATTTACATATTCGTTATTGGGATCCACTTTTATTGTTCTTTTTTCTGGATAATTATCGTTAGAAATACCCACTCTCATAAAACCACCTCATCAAAAAACATAAGCTCTGAATGATATATAGCTATTTATGTCACATGCCATGCTGTGTACCACAAATATACAAGAGTGCTTTTCAGGGCCATTTTATGCATGACAGGTCTTAGGTCTGTCGCAAGCGCTGGGCGTAACAGAGTGAAACGCCAAATTTTTATCGCTTACAGCATCATCGACTTCAGAATCCCGTCTGCCGTTGCCTGGCTCAAACACGTCCTGCGCCTGTATATCCGGCTTTTCATCCACTGTCCTGGATACGGTCAAAGTTGGTGACAGTGTAGATTAAATAGCATGAAACACTAACAACTCAATCATAAGAATTTTCTCAAATTCATCCCTACCTAAATAGGAGAACACTAAGTAATCAAAGCTATTTTTTGATATTTGCGTCTCACTTAAAATGAACTCTATTTTTCACTGGCCGCTTTTATTTCAACAAAAACGGCAGCCGTGTATTTTTAATCATTGGAAATAAAAACCACACTTATCAGATGCCAGAAGATTTGATTAAAAATAGTAAGCGTTCATCGTGCCGGTAGGGATAGCAATCATAATAGCTATTACCGGCAGAAAGAATCGGAAAGCGTTGAAAGTCTCGAATGCCAATAAGATTCAGATTATTGCCACACCTGAAAGCAGCAAGCCAGCGCATCTCCGTATGCAACTGGCTTGCTAAAGCGCATTATTAGATTAAATATTTTTCAGGTTTTTAATCTGCGCAGGTGACAGGCTGTTAAGTAAAATGCGCGCTACCTTGGTTTTCTTATACATGAAGTTGAAAACCGTCAGGTTCAGTATTTCAATCAGCAGCAGACTCATTACCGCCCCTTCAATACCATAATGAATGGTCATGAACCAGGTCAAAGGCACACTCAGAATCGCCGAGGCGACCATTTTTTTCATGATGAAAGAGTAGCCTTTGGTTTTGATAAGAATGTGATAAACCGCGGAGCCGCACATTCCTAAGGTGGTTGATGCCAGGATAATTGGCACAATGCTTACTGCATCACGGTATTTCGCACCATACAAAATATCAATCAGGTAAGGCGAAATCAGCCAGATAGCGACCGAAATAGTGGTACATACCAGTAAAATCATGGTCACCAACAGAGAGATGTAATCTTCATTCTTCTTCAGATTGTTGATCTGATAGAAACGCGGAATGAAAGATGAAATCAGTGCGGTTGGCATGAATGACCAGGTACTGGCGATAATCAGGGCGCAGGCGTAGATCCCTGACCAGGCATAGCCCATCACGCTGGCAATGATCATCATGGGGATTTTATTGTAGATGTTGGCAGCCACGCTGGAGACGGCAAATGGGACAGCAGTGCCAACCAGCGCTTTAATTTTCTTCGCCCGCATGGAAGCAAAGACACTGGACATTTTGTTAATGCGGCTGAACGTCAGGTATTTTATGGTTACGGCAATCAATGGGCTAATGATTAGCGGAATAGCGAACCAAAGCACATGCAGCTTGAGTTCAACAAACACCAGACGCAGCACCAGCGCGGTGACCAGGCCAGCAATATTACTGATGGTATTAAGCTTGGAGCGCAGCATATAGTTGTTGATAATTGCAATAAAATCAACAGACAATAGTAGCTGGGAAATCATTACCGCCAGAAAAAGGCCCATTTCCACGCGATCGTGGATTTTTCCGTCAAGCCAGCACCAAATAATGAACAGCAGGGAAAGTACCGTAAAGACCGTGGTACGGATGATGCACATTAATATAGAGCGCATTTCTCCCTGACGGGCATTGTAACTGCCCTTCTTCAAAACTAACGGATCCACGCCCATTGATGAAATGATGTAGATCATCGAAAAAGAGGTGGTTGCCAGCGAAAGCACGCCGTAGTAATAGGGCCCAATGTATTTCGCCATGGCGGCGGTAACGATAAAAACGCCCGCTATCGAGATGATTTTTTCAAGCGCCATCCAGATAGCATTGCGGTAGCGCATATCAATTTTTTTGTACATTTTTACTTCCTGGTAATCTGGTTAAATAAACCGTAGGTATGAGTAACGAGTAAAATGTACAGGAGTGATTCTTTTACAGACGTTAACGGAAAAACAGGAATATTGAGTTTTTTATGCTCATTAACATAATATTTATAAACGTTTTTTTCTTTCAGCTTTATTCTTTTTACGGTCATCGCGTTAATATGATGTTTCTTTTCTGGCCGCGTATTTTTAACTTTATCGAGGCTGGCAATGTTTTTTAAATTAGCCTTGGTCATATCGGCGATTTTGCCCGGTGATTCTACCGTACTCAGCGTATCGGATAGATAGCGATTATGCTGATAAATAGACCAGGTGCCCATATGCACTTTTGGATCGCGACTCAGCACATCAAGTACAAAACAGCGATCTTCTGAATGATGCATGGTTTCATCAAAGCGAAATTCGCCAATGGCACTGCGTTTGAAAAAGCGGTTCCATACGGTATTCAGACAGTTATTATTGCCAAAATAGTTAAAATCCTGCAAAAACTGTGCGCTGCTCATCTGGCCAGTCGGCGAGAATTTTTTCTCTTCGGCACGATTTTCCCAGGTAAAAAACAGTCGATAAGGAAACACTAACATTTCAGCATCCAGCGTTCCCAGCTCATTGACTGCCTTAGCAGCGTCGGGCAGGATCAAGTCATCCGGATCGCAGAACCAGACGTAATCGGACGAAGCATGCTTCAGCCCTTCATTACGAGCGGAAGAGACACCGCCATTTATCTTATTAATCAGATAAAAATTATCGACGGCCAGTTCGGTAATTTTGGTCTGAATGCTATTTGCACTGTCATCAGTGGAACCATCATTGACCAAAATGATATTCACTTTATCAGCAGGTAGCACCATTGCCGATCGTATAAAGTCTTTCACCAAATCCTGTTTGTTATAAACAGGACAAATAATATCAAGTTTCTTTTGTGGAATATTCATGCGTTTTACTCGGTTAAAATTTAAGTCAGCCGATCCCTGCTTTACACACGATCAAGATAATGCTGTGAGAGGAGGTTTTTGAGCCACAGCCCGGCAGCTTAAGGGCTACCGGGCCATAAAGCCGAGTGGTTATTTAATCGCGTAATAAGGCATCGCAACCTGCTTACCATTAATGACAACGGAGATGTAGCCTTCGACTTTATCGGTATTAACCTGTTCAGGACGAAGGGCACGCGACTCCATCAGCACATCGCCTTGCTCATTCGCGCCAAAACCTGCTTTACCGTTGTGGACGGAAAAGCGCTGCAGGGCTTTGTGGGTGCTGGCACCGGCAGGCTGACTGACAAACTTCATCGTGCTGTCAAAACGGGCACAGCGGCCAACCATAAAGCGATCTTTCGCCGTGGTTTTCATTAGCACACCGGCGGAAGCGAGCCAGCCAGCGAGTTTGATGAAGACACGCGCATCGGTGTCATAAGGTGCATCGACCATCACATCGACAATCGGGCTGACGCCTTCAGCATGCCAACTCGCTTCTGCCTTCTGCGTTTTGCGCTGCAGGCTGATGATCGCTTTGCCACCGGTGGTTTTACCGCCGGTAATATCGCTCAACACCTGTTGGTCAGTGCCTTTGTTGTAAGAGGATTGACCGAAAATCTCAATCTCCCAACAGTCGCCGACATCCGGGCTATACAGATTACCCAGCTCAAACCATTTTTCCTGATTTGAGTTGTTTTCGATGCGAAAACGCGAGGTCAGATAGTTATATTTCATGCTGCCATCAACGGCAACACCGTAGGATTCAACGCGTGTGGACCCTCGTTCCCATGCGCTCAGCCACTCTTCGCCGGTGTGTGAGTTATCAATTTTGCTGCCAACCTGCAGGTTGGTCTGGCGCGTATTCAGGCGTGAATGATGCGCCAGCAGAGGGTTTTTACAACCTTCCATACTCAGCGCATCAATGATCCACTGGCCATTAGAAATATCGCCCGGATTTTCAGTATGCTCAATCCAGCCATTATGGATAATTGACTGGGTTGCACGCGGCAGGTTTAGCACCATACCGCCGCTGCAGTTTTGGGCATTGAAGTTAGAGAGTTCAATGGCGGTACTGTGGTCCCAACTGCCCTGCTTTCTGCCAGACCAGGCAGATTTGATCACGTCGCCGGTACAGCGCGAGGCGTACCACTGGTCAATTTTGCAGTCGAGCGTATCCAGCATGCTTAGCGCGGTGCCGCCAACAAAATTGAAACGCAGGCAGGCTCCACGGAAGAACTGACCGCCGGCACAGGTATTTTCGAAAAAGCCCTGTTTGTTAGGGTTTTTGTTCACCTGACCATCAAACACCAGGCTACTCAACTCGACGCGGCGTGCGTTCACCTTAAAGATAAACGCCGATTTGCCATCCGACACAATGGTCGTTGCCGGGAAGTAACCAAAGTTGACCATGGCGCCAGACACCCGGAAAAAGCCGGTCTCTTTCTCACCGAAATCACAGCCGGACACAAAGAACTTACCTGCGGGAAACTGCACGCAGA